>JAHFDZ010000225.1 GCA_023248745.1 Myxococcales bacterium
GAATGAAAGAAACCACTTCCCATCCGCTCGCAGGCGCATACCTAGTCGACAACATCAAAATCGTTCAAGTGCCGTAACACGTGCCCGCATCCTCGCTCTCAGCTCCGAAAAAGCAGCGCTGAGGGCGAAGGTGATGCGCACACCTCGTCGGGGTGTTAGCAGCACCAACGTTGAGTTTTCGCGGTGAACTCCGGTGCGAGCGGAACCTCGGACCATTTTGGTCGTTGCCGTTCCCGTTCGAGCGGCTGCACCACCATTGTCGTGCGGTCAACCACGTTGACTATGTGCGCCGGACGCTATCGTCATGGCTTGTGGCAGGCCATAGTTGACGCAGATCATTGAGCCATCGCACTTCACGGTGTCCGAGCATGTGTCGCCAATGTTTGCACCCAAGGCGCCACCACACTTCGCTCGAGTTGCATCAACGGGACGTGCTGGTGACGATCATCGATGGCCAATGTACAGTTACTTGACAGCCCGCGATGTATGAACGGTCCTACATGCACCAAAAACGGTCCAGTGGCGACGCGTGCGGGCTTATGTAAACGTTGCAGTATGAAGTGTACTTTCTTGTATTGGGTAAGCTTGGTTGGAGTGCAAGTGGTTGAAGGGTGTGGGGTTCAAGACGCCGCGACAACAGATGCCTCGACCCCTGTCGTGGCAGAAGCGCCCGATGCGGCGAGCGACGTGCCGATCGTCAAGGACGCGGCTCTAGACGCGGCGCTGGATAGTTCAGGAGACGGACAATCAAGTAACTTGATCGATCGGATGACGTTCTTCGTCACTTCCGTGGGCAGCGGCAAGGCAGGAGGAAGTCTCGGTGGCCTCGCCGGCGCCGACGCCAACTGCCTCGCACTTGCGACTTCCGTGGGCGCCAAGCCTCGCACGTGGCGCGCGTACCTCAGTGCTACAAGCGTCGACGCGCGCGATCGCATCGGAATAGGCCCTTGGGTCAACGCTCTCGGTCAGAGCGTCGCCACAAGTGTGACAGACTTGCACACGCTGGGCGCCTCACGTGGGCCCGCGATCACTTTGCTTACCGACGAACACGGTACCACCCGCCGTACCGAGCACGACATTCTCACCGGGTCGACCGATCAAGGCATAAAGACCACAGCAACATGTTCAGACTGGACATCGAGCAGCGACACCGCGCAAGGGCGAGTCGGCCACGTGGATTGGTCGGAGTTCGCGAACGGCACTTGGAACAGCGTTCATACGTCACCGTGCAGCGAGAGTGGACTCGCGTCAAACAATGGCGCAGGGCGAACCTATTGCTTCGCGATCGACTGATCGCGCCGCCACATGAGCGCGAGCTCGATCATGACGATCGCCGTAACCCCTTGTGAAGACAGGTCCGACGAAGGCACCGCGTCGCATTGACAGCCGCAACAAAGCTCGCGAAGAGTTCCGATGTGAGGCCAACACGCTTTGGTCAAAGGACTACGCGATACAGGAACGGAGTTTTTGCTTCGCACGGAAGAGATGAATCGCCACGTTTCCTGGCGTTGTATCGAGCGACTTCGCCACGTCTTCACCCGTCACGTCGTCCACCAGACGAAGCGTAACGACAGCCCTCTGAATTTCACTCAGCGTGTGAAGGCAGCCCAACATCGTCGCGTACTCCTCAGCGCGCGAGACGATCTCATCAGCGCTCGAGTCGTCTGAAGCAATCGCGTCGAGAGTGAGTTCGCTCGAATCGTGCGGCCTTGCGCGATGGTGCTTTCGTCGCCCATTTCGAGCCAGGTTGCGCGCGAGAACCGTCAATATTCTTGCCGAATCATCCGGCAAGTCGACAAGCAATCTTGCCTGCGGCAGACAAAGGAAGCTCTGAAAAGCCTCCTGTGCACAATCGAGTGCGTCGTCCGCGGGGAGCCCTTCGTTTCGCGCAAGACTGATAAGCCGCACGCGATGATCGTGCACAAGTTTTGAAACCCAACCCAGGAAAGCACCTTGACTCTGCGGTGCGGGCGCTTCTTGCAGCGACATCATAGAAGCTAACTTAGCGCCTGCTTGGCGCGCGCCCAAGTGCGTCGTTCGTCGATTAAGCAGCGACACGCCTAGTGAAGCGTCCCAAGCCGCTCATGAGCAGCCGCCGCCTTGGCTCGCGTGGCGCTCAACGCCCATTGCGTCTCACTAGGAAACTTACGGCTGAGCCACTCGTAAGCGTCCGCAGCCTCGGCGTAGAGTTTCAATTGCTCGGCTGAATGACCGACACACTCCACGGCAGCCCTATGTGCGGTCGCCAATGATCGCGCCCGACGACAAAACGCGAGAACGCCAAGGTGGTCTCCGCGCGCACCTTCGAGACCAGCAGCGTACATCAGGTTGTCGATGCAAGTGGGCTGTCCGTCACATCCGGCTCTTCTTATGCGCTCAAGCGTGCCCTTGAGTTTTGCTTCGTCGTGAGCCTCATTCGCGATGATAGCGACCCACCGCACGAGCAAATCAGAATCGGTGACGGTCGCGTTCTCGAGTGTCCGATAGGCTTCCTGCGGCTTGCCTTGATTGGCGTAAATTCGCGCCATCGAAACGTAGCCTTCGGTCGCATTCGGTTCGATCACTTGCATTTGCGCCGCCGCGTCCAATCCTGGAGCGGCGCACGCTGCAACATCTGCACACCAAGGCGCGCCCTCGCCGTCAGCCAGGTCAACGTAAGCGTGAGCAGCCTTCCGCGAGAGCGATCCAAACGACCGAGGTGCTTGCGATAGGACGCGCACGTCGAGCCGCGAAGATGTCGCAGGCAAGCGTGATTCGATGCGACCACTCATCGCATCGATGAGATTAGACCCGCTCGCACCATCAGGACATAGCTCGAAGGCATCATCGTAGCTCTGAATCAGCGGATCAATATCCGCTACGACCGCAGGCACGAGTGAGGCGTCTTGCTCCACGGCGAGTCGATATTCCAATCGCGCCTGCGACGGTGACGAAAAGAAGAGCGACTTCGCGAGTACAAAGTGAGCACGCCCGTAAATGGGTGCTCGCTCCAGTGTGCGCCCGACCCAAGGAACAACGCGCTTCTTATGGTGATACGCGTTGAGCGCACCGAGGTACGGCAGAAATGGTTCGCCAGGATGGCGCAGCATCGACGCCCGAAGCGCGGGCACTAGCGTTTCCGGCGTCTCACGCCCATCGACACGCGCTCGAAGCGCGCGGCGGTCTTCGTCAATACTCTTACCTAACGTCAGTGCGCCGAGCCCAAGCGCCAACGGGAACAACATGGCCGCAAAGATCGCAACGCGGCGAGGCGCCTTGGACCATCGCGTAAGTCGTGTCTCGTCCGCACCAACACCTGCGGTAACGCACGCCGCGCATACGACAAATGCGACGGCGATCCCAGGTACCTCGGAGTTGAAGTCGCCCATATTGTGAACGAATGCACCCACCAGTGCGACCCAAGCGCCTCGGGCGACCTCGGGTCGCGCCATCACCTCGCGAAGTCGAAGCGCAAACAAAGTGAGCAGCATCGACGCCGTCCCAACGAACGGCCCCCACTCGGCGATCCACTGGACGATCAAGTTCTCGGGCTGAGCAAACACGATGTGTCCGACGCCTGTGCGATACTCCGCAAAAGCAGATTCGAACGCGCCTCTGCCGGCACCCCAAAGTGGATACGCTTTGATCACTGGCAGCATGCCAACAAACGATCGCAGCTTTCCGCTATCCGAATCGAAGAGCTCGTTGCGCGCATCATCTGCGAGCGCCACGACAAACGCCGCGGTGATTGCCGTGAGGCCCGCAAGAGCGAACGCCGTGCCGCGATGCACCGTCGTAAACGCTCGTCGATGAACCCACGCCGACGCGAGCAGAACGAGGATCATGCTTGCGACACCACCGCGTGACGCGACCCATACTTGAATGGCCGCAAGCAACGCGGCGATCGCGATTGGAATGATGCGCTGCTTTCCAGCTTCGGCGTGCATCCCGAGACCAATGGCGGTGGCAATGCCAACGTTGAGATAACCTGCAAGGTGATTCGGATTTGGCAAAGGCGCGATGTGACGAAGCTCAGCGGAATTGACGATCTCGTAGATCCCAAACACGCGCGTTAGTCCAAAGAGCGGATGCGCAATCGCGCTTACGCCCACCACAAGCGCAACCAACGTCAGCACCCACAACAACTTTTCAATGCCTTCGCGACGCATCGCGATGCGGAGGCAAGAAAGTAACATCGTGAGATACAATATGCCGCGTAGTGCTTGAATTCGCGTCGCCGTTGGGTCGATGGACAACGCTCCCCACGCAACCCCTTCTCCCAGCGGCGTCAACGCACGCGACCAAACGTCAGCAGACTTTGGCGCAATGATCCTCAAGAGCGAAATTGGGAGCGGCACCGCTTGAAGAAGCGTGAACGCTGTGAGTGCAACGGCGAGCCAGACAAGAAGCGAACTTGACTGTCGAACGGCACGAGGCCGCGCGGTCGCCCAAAACAGAACTGCGCTGACCGCTGAGATTGCCGTTGCGGCAAGCAGCACCCACGTGTGCTGCGCGCCAATGCACAATGGCGACAGAACGATGACGACAACGGCGAGGACGAATCCTACGCGCTCGTGGGAACGTTGAAGCATCGCTGCCTTAGATGCACGAACCCGCGATAGTGATCAGTGCGGCTTGAGCGGCACTGGTCGATCTTGCTTCGGCGGTCGAACCTTTGCGGCACTTGTCGAAGGTGCGGCACTCGCTGACGGTGACGCCGAAGGAGCTGGCGACGGAACGGGCTCAGCCTTGCCAAAGACAATACGCCCGAATCTTGGAGCAAAGTGAAAGTTGCCCTTGCCCAGAATTGGCGACCAAGACACGCCGCTATTTTCCTTCATCGCATAGAAGTTGAAGCGCCAGCTCTCGCCACCTTTCGGCATCACGCCTTGACGTCCCTTCGCGAAAGCCGCCCATGGGATGGCCACCTCGACGTCGTATCCCTTGTTGTCGCCGTCTTTGCGGACCGAGACAGCGCTCTTGATCTGCGAGTCCCAGTCTTCGTGACCGAACGGACCGTTCTCGCCGCCGTTAGGCATTTGCCGAGTCTCGAAGTGACTCTTGAACAATTTGTTCTGCGGATTGATCTGAATTTCGAAGTAGTCGCGATTGTCACCATCGCCGTCAGGATCGATCATTAACTCGACCGTGTCCTTCGTCCACAGCTTGGGTTGACCTGCAGCGGTGAAGTCTTTTGGCTGCGCCTTCGCGTCGATAAAGCCCTGATAGAACTCTGAGGTTTTCACCTCGAGGAATGCGTATAGATTCGTATCGTCGAAAGTTACTTTTGCGGTTCCGTTTACCGGAAATGACGTGTTGGGCTTGCCCGTTCCGACGTCGACAAATGCACCCGTGCTCACTGCACCCTCCCATGCCTTGTCGTTGCCCTTGCCGTCGACAACAATCTTATCACCGGCAAGTTTGTTGACGACCATCACAGGCACATCACTCGCGGGTGGCTTGACCTCACCGGGTGCTGACGTCGCGAGTCCTGTCTTGAGATTCGCGACGATCGCGCGATTGTCGTCGTTGGGACCCGATAGAACGTGAAGACGCGCGCCTGCTCCATCGCGGCGCCAAACGCCTGCTAGGAATTTGATGGTTGCTCCTTTCACGTCGTCGGGCACGTGGAAACTCACATCGTCAACCATGACCTTGCCACGTTCCCATCGATCGAGAGTGAACACGGCCTGATCGTCGCGCACTTGGCGAAGCGGTCCGGAATTATCTAGATTCCCAATGGGGCGATCTTCAACCTCGTCAACGACGTGGGTGAACAGCTGCCACCCTTCTTTGAGCGCGTCGTCGGCTCGCCAATAGATCGTCACATGAATGTCTGTTCCCGGCTTCGCTACCTCGGGCTCCGTTCGGACACCCAAGATGTGAACGCTGTTCTCGAAATCAATACTGAGCGGTGCCACGCCCTGAGGCAGCGCATCGAGCGTCAGCTGCTTTAGTTTGTCTTTGTCGTCGCCGCTGAGTCCCTTACCGCTGCTTACGCAAGCGAGACAGGTGAATGCGATGCCCACAGCCAAGCCACTCAGTTTTCTGCGCATGTTGCTCACTCCAGCTCAAAAACGTTCAACGACTATACGTAACTACAAAAGGACAATTTAGCGACGACCCTTGCGGCGCGCTTCCTTCTCGCGCTTGCGCTGCGCCTTCTTCGCGTTGCGCTCGGCGTCGGACAGCGACTTCATCTTGGTCATGCCATCGGTGGGGGAAGGGCCTGCCATGCCAGGAAACCCGCCTGTTCCTGGGAAGCCGCCCATACCTGGGAAGCCACCTGGCATACCGGGAAACCCGCCCGGCATGCCTGGGAAACCGCTGCCCATGCCTGGCATCCCGGGCATCCCTGGCATTCCGCCGCCCATACCACCCATGCCGCCCATCTTGGACATCTGCTTGGCCATGTTGCGAGCCGCCGCGAGATTTTTCATCCCTGGGATTTTGCTCATCATGCCCATGTTCTGTCCCATGCCGTCCATCATCTGCTTCATGAACAAGAACTTTTGTACAAGCTCTTGCACGGCTTGCTCGGGCTGAGCCGAACCAAGCGAGATGCGTTTCACGCGGGATGGATCGCGAATGAGCGCATAGGGATCGCGCCGCTCGAACTTTGTGAAGCTCTGAATCATGGCCTCAACGCGTACAAGCTCGTTGTCGTCGAGGTTTGCGCCCGGCGGCATCATGTCGCCCATGCCGGGCATTTTCGCGACGAGGTCTTTGAGCGATCCCATGCGTTTGATGGTGCGAATTTGGTCGAGAAAATCGTCGAGCGAGAACTGCCCTTCGAGCATCCGCATCGCATCTTCGGCCATCTTTGTTTGATCGACGACGCCCTCGAAGTCCTTCATGAGGCCCACGACGTCGCCCATACCGAGCACGCGGCTCGCCATGCCATCGGCACGGAACTCTTCGAACTTATCGACAGTCTCGCCCATGCCGACGAAGCGAACCGGCGCTCCGGTGACCTCTTTCACGCTAAGCGCTGCGCCACCGCGTGCATCACCATCGAGCTTCGAAATGACAACGCCAGTCAGTCCGAGGCGATCGTGAAAGCCTCGAGAAACTCGTACAGCATCTTGACCAATCATCGCATCGACGACGAGCATGATATTGGCGGGCACAACGGCAGCCTTGATGTCGCTCAGCTCCGTCATGAGCGCTTCGTCAATGGCGAGACGGCCGGCAGTGTCGAAGATGATGACATCGCAACCGCGCTTCTTGGCCTCGTCGCCAGCGGCGGTGCAAATGGCGAGGGGGGTCGCGCCGGGAACATTGAACACAGGAACGTCAATTTGCTTACCGAGTACGGTAAGTTGTTCAACGGCGGCGGGCCGCTGCATGTCGGCAGCAACAAGAAGAGGTTTCTTTCCGTCCTTCTTGAGGTAGCGCGCAAGCTTCGCACAAGTTGTTGTCTTGCCGGAGCCCTGAAGCCCAACCATCATGATGCCAGTGGGCCTACTCTTTTCGAACGCGAGCGCATCGCCATCGGCACTCATGAAGTTCACCATCTCATCGTGGCAAATCTTCACAAATTGATCACTTGCGGTTACTTTTACGGTATCGCCCGAGCTTCGTTTCGCTTTGACCCGAACGACTTCGCCGAGCGCCTTCTCTTTGACGCGAGCGAGAAACGCCTTAACGACACCGAGTTCCACGTCGGCTTCGAGAAGCGAGAGGCGCACCTCTTTGAGAGCCTTCTCGATGTTGTCTTCGGTGAGCTCCGTAAGTCCGGCGAGACGGTTTTTTGCGGCCTTAAAGCCTTTTGAGAGCGCGTCAAACATGCGCGCGCAGGATTAGCACAGCCGAGCCGTACCGACGATTCAAACACTTTGGGATGGCGTGCGCCCGCGACTTCAGGCCCGAGGAGGCGTCTTATCGATGGGTATCGATCAGGTTTTTGGGGAGGCAGAGATGGCAGCTCATCAATTCGCGCGGGAAAGAACCACGTCGGGCAATGCGCGCGAGTTGGCGCTTCTTCACCCACCGCTCTGGCGCAAAGTCGCGCAGTCGCGCGGATTCGGCGAGCGACATCAAGCTCCCGTCAGTCGCCTCACTTGTTCAGAGCAACAAGAGCTAGAGCTCGACCTTACGGGCCAGGCATTTCGGGCGCTGCCACAACGCGGTACGTTTGACGTCGCGCTGCGCGAGGGGCGCGCAGGCATCTCCGTTCCGATCGGGGTTCAGGTCGCCATCCGCCACGCGGTCGTGAGCTTCTCGTACAGCGTCACGCTAACACTCGGGCAATGGTCGAGAGACCGAGAGAAGCCGTGGAACTCAACGCGATCGGGCGCATTGGTGCGCAAGGCTGACGACGAACCGTGGAACTCAAGTGTGCTTTTCAGCGAACGCTTTGCGCTCCCGGCGACCCGCGAAGGTGGGGTTTGCACGCGTATTGATCTCTCGGTTAGTTACCTTTTGACGATCTCTCGGTCGGCAGACTACGCAGACCTTCTTGTGCAGCCTCTCGTGCACGATGACTACGGGTGCGCCATCGTGCTGCTCGACAACGAGTCGAACCAACCGCTGCACCAGCAGAGCGCTTCGCACGCTGGATGATTCGCGCGGCAAGCCGCGAGAAGCTTTGTGGCTAACGGATGACCGAACAGCGGACAGCGCTAATGTCAGCTGCAAAGCGTGGCTCCCAAGCGACAAAGTCGATTGCCCCTTCGGCCAATTGATTCTCTTTGGCGACCTTCGCTCGTTCTTCTTGAGCGCGCTTCACAGGTGCGTCGTTCCATCGTACCGCGATGCCCGAAATCGCCGTCCCAACGGGACACGTCAACGCCTTGCGCCATCCGCGACAACGGTTGCTACCGGTGGTGTACGTCGCCGAGCGCGCGCCAGTCACTTCAATTGTAACTGCCTCTATGCCATTTTCGCCGGCGCACACGGCGAGCGAACGGAGAGGTCCTTCTGCTTCCTGTGGATACTTCAGCGCGACGTCGTCTTTCGTGGCCGAGCGCGAACGATCCACATCGATTGCGGTGTCGCGGCCATCGAAAAAAAGGCCACGGCCAGCGCCGATACCGGCAAAGACCCAGTTCTTGCCCCGGAAGGCTCTTGCCTTGGCGGAGCGCTTGTCAACGTGATCGGCGCGCTTGCCGATCTCGAACGATACGAGCGGAGTGCCTGATGAGGTCACGCCGACCTCGTCACGCGCATCAAGCCGAGGACGCGCCGTTTCGCTTGCTCCGGTCTCGCTGCGCTGAATCCACACCGTTCGCTCGGACACACGCGTGGCAGCAGGCGCAGACGCCGCGAGGACGCCCTGCGTAGTGGTGGCGATCACGAAGAAGATAGAAGCGCGAAGACTCATTGTTTTGACCACGCTCTAGCACGCACCTTAAAGCATGAGACGTGCCGAGATCAGTTTCAACCGCTTGCGGGGAAATAACGGTGCTTCAGAACGTCACGCGTGGTCAGTCGCCGATCCGATGGATCACGGCCGATCCAACTCATCCATGACAACCGCGCATCATTGCGCCTCAGCCGATGCGAGCAATCGGCGGCACGAGGCATGTACCGCCGCAGCCTCTTTGAGCAAGATTTCCGCTTCGTTAAGCTTGGCTGGCAGCGCAATCGCAATGGGATTTTTCTTGTCGATCAGGCCGTCGTGAACATCGGCGAACCGCAAGGTGACCTCATCTTTTAGCGTAAATGCGCGATGGAGCGTTCGCGCATACACGACACACTCACGTTTCGCGTTTTCAGCAGTGCTGTACGAGGTCACCGGTACAGCCTCAAGGGCAGCGAGCGCGCGCGGTCTGTCTGCGGCAACAGCCAAGCTGAACTGGTCGAGCGCCTGCGTTAGCGTGCGCGCCTCATGCCGATTCGCATTGCACGCAGTCAAAATGAGCAATCCCAATACGACGAGCCGGCGCATCACACCTCCATCTTTCGCCACATCTCTTTGCGCATGCGCTCACGCTGCTTGTCGGTTTGCGTGATGAGGCGAGCGACCGATATCGCAGCGAGTACTTCACCTTCTTGACCAAGCGCGGGCAGGATAGAAGGTCCCACGCCAAATAAGCCCTTCAGCGGATAGCGAACAGACTCCCCCGCCACGCCTGACCAACTCTTTTCCGGCAGTGAAAACAGACTTGGCATCGCCTCCGCCTTCGTCGTCGCACCGCCACCCACAAGGTCTTCTCGCAAAACGTCAACTTTCTTGCGCGACCGAAAATCCCACAGGGGAAGGCCATCGTGCGGACTATCGATCACGTGATAGTGCAGCTCAATAAACGGTAAGTACCGCTCAAGCAACGCAAGAGCG
>JAHFDZ010000017.1:0-23027 GCA_023248745.1 Myxococcales bacterium
TCGCCGGCAATCTCAATGACCGAGAGTCGCTCGATCGCGCGCTAGCGGGAGCGTACGGCGTGTTTGCCGTACAAAATTTTTGGGAGCACGGTCCCGACGCGGAGGTCCGCCAGGGCAAGCTTCTTGGTAACGCAGCCAAAGCCGCGGGTATCGCTCACTTTGTCTACACGTCCGTCGGAGCCGCCGAACGGAACACGGGCGTGACCCACTACGAGACGAAGTGGCAAATCGAAGAGTACTTACGCGAATTAAGCCTTCCGCTGACGGTGTTGCGCCCGGTGTTCTTTATGGATCTGTTCAATGACCCAAAGTACCCAGCGCCCGCAGCTTGGAGTTTGCTTGCGAGCGCCCTCGGCAACGAAAAGAAGCTGCAAATGGTCGCCGTCGACGACATTGGTTCGGTAGCGGCGCTCGCTTTTGCGCGCCCCGACGAGTACATCGGCCAAGCAGTTGAGCTAGCGGGTGACGAGCTGACGATTCCGCAGGCTGCGGCGGCCTACCGCAACATCGTCGGACGGTCGCCGTGCTACTTGAGCATACCCACCTGGCCAGTCGGATTGCTCAACCGACACGCGGGCATTGGCATTCGGTGGCTAAGAGCCGAAGGATGGCACACCAATATCGCGCAGGCGCGAGCCCGGCATCCGAACCTTCACACCTTCGAGCGGTGGCTTTTGTCACAAAAGATCGGACAGACAAGCAAGCGTCGAAAGCGGTCAAACCCGACTAAGCTACTCCAGGGATAGCGAGCCGTGATCGCTATCTCTTCGACGCGGGTGGGACTCGATGCGAGCATGATTCTCCCGATGCGTGAGATGCATTGCCGCGTATGCGGACTCCTTCAGGATGAACCCATTTGGGGCGACGACGGTGAAGCTCCGAGCTTCAACATTTGCCCGTGCTGCGGTTGTGAATTTGGCACAGAAGACTCGCATGTCGAAGCGATGGTTCGGCATCGAACGAACTGGATGGCAACCGACGGCGCTTGGTTCGATCCGGCCCGCACTCCTTCGGGCTGGTCGCGCGACGAACAACTCAGAAACGCGGCGCGCCTAAGACCTCCCTCGCGCAACACAGATGGCGCCGATTTTGTCCCTACGTTCGGCACCGACTCATTGGCACCGCAAAATAGACACGCGGAGGAAGGTCGCGGCGTCGAAGCGCAGTGCCCATACTGCGGCGAAATTACCGAAGTATGGGTCGATCCATCAGGCGGCCCTGAGCAGACGTACGTTGAAGACTGCATCGTCTGCTGCCACCCATCGTGCGTGCGCGTGCAACGAGATGGAGAGCACATCTCGGTTTGGCTCGAGCTCACGGACTGACTTCGAGCGTTTGCCCATTTCGTCAATCACTTTGATTGTCAATTAACGGATCCAACAGATCATAGCCGAACGCGACCATCACCTCGCGCAATCGGAGCGGCTGCGGAGCCATAGTCAGTCGTGAGCCACACCAGCCCTATCGCTGCGCCACTCACCGAAAAGAAGTTTCGTGCTGGAGCGACGTCCGAAAAGCCGAGAAGCCACGGCATCGCAATCAGCGCGAACGTAATTCCGAACTCGAGTCCGCCATGCAAGGGAAATGGAATGAGCTTCACGACCCCAAGAGGGAATGCCGTAAACAATGTCATCACGAAGTGCACTGCGGCGAGTATGTAACAGACTGTGGCGGCAGTGCCGGCGAAGCCCAAAACGGTTGGAGCCAGCGCGAACGCCACAACCACGAAATAGTCGATGATCCCGTGAATGGTTGGCGATATGAGTTTCATGGCGGGACCTCCGCCCATCACTTACTGCATCGCGCGTGCCGGATTTGATTCCGCTTGTTCGGTTAGCGTGGACGGCGCGTGAAGGGACTGCACGAGCGCACGCAAGTCGAACTCACCACTCGCGAGCTGCGCGATGTTCGCTCGCACGTCTTTCGACTCACCCGACTTAAGCCACATCGCCATGGGGCCTAGGTGGAGGAACAACTCACCCATGCCATGAGTGGTCCCATCGCGATCTGCAATGACTGCGGCCTCGCCGTCATTGGCATTCGCAATGCGCGTTGCGAAGTGCCACGCATCCATGCGCGCTGCACCCATCGAGAAGTTCGCGAGCTTCTCCTCTTCTTTGCGTGCAAGGAACAACATGCTCTTGAAGTGCGGTGAGATTGCCTCGAGTTCCTCTTCGACTGTCGGAACGAGTGATGCGAGTACTTCATTGATTTTGTTAAAGTCGCGTTCGAGTCCTTTGATCGAGACGCCCGGAGCAACGCGGCCTGCTGCGATGCCAAGGTCGAGATGGATGTGCGCGTTCATCCCCAAGAAAAGATGCTGCAACACGCAGAGGTCGTCGCGCTTACACGCTTCGAACGAGAGCAGCCACGATCGCGTTGGAACGTCACCAGCGCGATATGCGCGATAGGCTTCGATGTAGCGATTGGCGAAAATGACATCGAGCTTTTCCATTCGCGCGTTGTCATCGAATTCGCCGCGCCGAACACCATCGCGCACGGTGATGGTCACACGATTGTAGAGCGCGGGAAAATAGCCAAACCGTTCGCCGCGATCGCTGCACTCGGCGATGATCGCCTCGAGTTGAACGATTACTTCGTCAATAGTTGTGGCTGGCGACGTTGCCATCGAATCTTCTCCGAGTCAGATGTTGATGCTCTGCGGGATGAGCGACGGCAAAAGAAAAACGTAGGGCTCACGCGATTGATTGCGTAGGCGAATGAGCTCCTCGATTCCCTCGAGGCGTGACTTGAACGCATTCAAATAGGGCGCGAGTCGTGGATCTTCCGCAAACGAATGAAAGAGGCCGTGTGGATACTGCCCAAGCACCGTATGGCGCACACTGCCAAGCATCACGCCAAGGGTGCTCTGGTAGTGCGCGATGCCAAGCGGAGGAAGCATCGCAAACCAATCTTGTTCGCTCGCGGGCGCGGATGTCGGTGCCTTCGCGTAACCAGACAACGGATACGCAGGCGCGTACGACATCTCTTGCTCTTGTGCGAAATTGACGACCGCATGTTGAGCCGACGCCGTAAAAATAATATGGGTAAGCGCATTGACGACATCGCTCACGTTTTCGAGCACTGGCACGTCGGCTAAGCGACCTCCGCTTTGAGCACCGAGCTCTGTAAACATTGCTTGAAGCTCGACGTCTTCGCGAACGGCAGTGCCATCCTTGTAGTACGTGCGCACGAACGATTCGACCCATTCATGAATCGCGCCTTGCACCAAATATGCGTCATCGCGATACGGGTAGTCGGGCAACGCGTCGGTATCGTCGACCCCTCGGCTCGCAAGGTCTGCCTTGAGCATCGAACCCGTAAATGACCACGCACGAACGCCTCCTTCTGCAACCTTGCGGCTCAGCGCGATCGGCGCGGCGAGCACCGCATCGACGCCGCCACCTGGTCCCATCAACTTGGTATCGGCCGCATCGTTAATATAGAGCGTCCCCTCAAAATGGGGCTCGAGCAGTCGGGCAATCGGATGGTGATCGGCAAGATTGCGACGCGACGCGAGAAGCACCGCTTCGAGAACGAGGTGTGTTCTTGCCAAGTGAGAAACAGCCTGGTGCAAGCAACCATCGGCCACGTGCGCGGACGTCTTCGCCATGGACCACTTCACGCCATCGGCGGGCGTAAAGACGGGCGCATCGGGTCCAGGCACTTGACTACATTGAATCGCAATGGGAACCAGTTTGCGATCGATGCCAACCGTCATGAACAGCGCGAGAGGCGCATACAGAAACTTTGGGAAGCCGTTCCACACGCCTGTCGCCGCTCCGTCGAGCGCGGCATAGTCGACAAGAAACGCCCTTCCCTCCGCAAGCGCTTTCGCGAGGTTTCCACCTGAAACATCGATGCCGCGTCGCTGATAGACGGACATCGCCGTCTCGACATGACCAGGCGTAACGGCAAAGTTGTCAGGCAAGCGATCGATGCGCTTGAGCATCATCGGGTTGGGACCCGCAACGCGCATGCGGGCAAATACGAGATCGTCTTTGAACGTCCCGGCACGATTGGGAAGCGCTACCGAGGCAAACAGGGCCTCAAAATCGGCGAAGGAGTCTGCACGGCCCAGCTCCTTGCCACCTTCGGCGAGCGCCGCAAGTTCGTCGAAGAGGGCGTGCATGCCGCCTCGCTCTGCGGACTGAATGATCGTCATCAACTCGCTGTTGTGCGGATGACTCGGATGCAAGCGAGACAGCTTCTTCTGCACCTTCTCAGCATTCATCGCGATCTTGACGAGCACTTCGGCGATCGTCGCAAACCAACTCGCATGTGGATGGTCGGTCTTTGGCACCGCGGTCGCGAGCGCGATGCCATCGAACCGATCGTAATCGTAGGGCATCGATTCAACGGTCGCATCAATCCGAGCTCGGCGTGCACCGCGGTCAGAATCATGTTGCGGAAGCGTGGATGGATAGGACACGGCTCATGCTCCTGTCAGATGGACAATTTTCTTGATGATGCGTGAGTTTTCGTCTTGCAACAGTCTTTAGACCGGTGCGCGCGTGAGCCATGCCTGTGTTGCCGCGTGCGCGGCATCGAAGAGCGCTTTGGCTCGCGCTTCTGGCATGTCAAAGTCGGTCGTGCCGTAACCACGAACCGGTAGCTTGACGACGCGCTCGCGGTGGGCGTCAAACGTGGCGTTGTCGCGCGCTGACATGAGCGTGTCGAGCAGTGCGTCGATTCGCGCTCGCGTTGGGCTCGTGTGATCGATCGTGGGCTTCGTCACCTCACCGGGGACATCGAGCGTTGGATCGAGATAGAACCCGATCGCAGGATTACCCGCCCCTTGCTGAGCACCCATAAGGCGCACAACTTCGTCATCGCTGCTGTCGGTGAGCAAAAACAACGGGAAGTTCGAAACGACGCCACCGTCTACGATCGTGCGGCCCGTCATGTCGCGTCCGAGGTACTTTCCCCACTGTCCATCCCACCGGACTTCTTGCCAGTAAAATGGAATGCTCATTGACATGCGCACGGCCCAAACGACAGGCAAATCGGGCGTCGTACGGTGATTGAAAACGAGCAGCCTTCGGTCTGTAGTGTCGGTCGCCACGACACTGAGATCTTTGCCGGTCTTCTTGTGCAACTCACCTAGTGTGGCGTTCTCGACTCCCTTCTTCGCCAGGCATCCCTTCATCCAAGTAAGAAATCCGTCGCCACGAAATAGGCCACCGAGCTCGAACAGCGAGAGCAGCGACGCGAAGTGCGGCGCGTGGGCCAGAACGTGCATCAACATCAAATCGAGACGCTCTTCTGCACGTGACGTCATAGGAAGCGGAATGCCGCTTAGCACCTTGAAGATGCCCGTCGCCTTGAGCTCATCGTCGGAGAGCTTTGGCACATCGGCAAACGTTGAGTAGACGGACTTACCGTCCGGCGTGCGCTCGAGCGCGCCTCCAAAAATTTCTTCTGGTGTGTACCCGACTGCGAGGTTGGTCGCGGTAATTGCGCCCGCGGACGTTCCTATGAGCCGCCCAAGTGAATGCCCATTCTTATGCAAAGCGGCAACGCCGCCTGCCAGCGCTACGCCCTTCGCACCGCCACCTTCGAAGACCACATCAAACGTCGCCATCGCGCAGTCCTTTCAGCTCAGAGATTGATTCGTGAGCGGATTGTCGAAACGTCCACACCAAGCGCCGCGAATTCGTCGCGACGTGCAAGCAGGGCGCTCTTAAGCGCCGGAGCAACATCGTGCATCTCATCGGTAAGTAGCTTGCCGAAATTTGCATACATGCCAAGCGCATTGACGGAGAGCGATTCGACGAGAATTTTCGTCGGCGGCACGAGGTCCTTTGAATCTGAGGGTCCGACGCTTCCGCCACGCAATCCAAAGGTTGCGTACTCGAGCTCGCCGCCAACATCGGTCTGACCATCGTGCGTCCAACTGTGATTGAACGTGGCCTGAAAAAGCACGTATCGGCAAAAGGAAAGTAACTTGTCCATTTCGCCTGGGCCAACGGCATCTGACGAAGTGATGGGTCGCACGCTGCGAAGCACGCCATTAATCGTTGCTCGCGCCACGTCGGGGCGATCGAGCTCGTTCTGATCGGCAGGCACCACGTTCGCCGATTTGCCTTCGGCAACATACGGCGGCGAATGACTCACCAAGTCATCGGAAAGACGCTTGACTTCAGCCCACTCGGACTCGATGCTCGCGCGGTTTTCTGCGAAGAACGCCGCAACATATTCCGTAAGCACCGACCAATAGAGCTGCGCTGCCTTTGCGTACCGGTGCGTCGGATGAATCGGATTGCGGGGCGAGAACGTGCTCCAGCAATAGCGACCCGCGCTGCGCTCGAACGCCACGTTGAGGTCGGATGGCTTGAGCGCCGATTGAGTCACGAGGATTCCCGTCGGTCCCCAAGCAAAGCTGTCGCCGTCGACGCCTTGGGCGACGATCTCCTGAAGATGGGGCGCGAGAAGGCGCCGGATCGGGTTGCGACGCAAGTTGCGGTAGACCGCTACCGCGTGCTGTTCAGTCTGAAAGTGCGTTTCGGCAATGTGGCCTTCGATCGCGCCATGCAAAAGATACTGGCAGCGCACAACACGCTTCACCGCTTCCCAGTCGCGATCACCCGGACGCGCTTCATGCGCCTTCGTTGGTAGCCAACCGCCTTGACCATCAGGTGAATTGACTTGAAGGACAATGCGCGTCGCGCAAACCTCGTTGCCCCGATCTTCGAGCGTCACATCGGCATCGGTCATGTCGAATGCCACGCCCGAGTCTGTCTTCGAAGCGCCTCGCGGCCACCGAATCTCAACGCGCATACGCTTAGCATCCGATGCATCTCTTCCTACGCGAAGCGCAACATCGAAGCCGTTGAGGAGTTGGTCGCCGAGCCACGCATCGGAGCGCGTTCGCCCGGGTTGATCTTGTTCGACCTTCTGGGTGAGAGACAGCGGATAATGCTGCTGGATTTCCGCCATCGAGAGGCGCTCGCCCTCCGCAAGCACACTGAGCTTCATCGACAGCGTTTCGGGCACGCGCCGGGCAAAAGCGAGCTCGAGCGAGTGCATGAAGCCGCTCGTATACTCCTGCGACGGAACCTTCTCTTTGGAACCTGCGCGCGGTGTTGGAAAGTCGCTTCGATACGGCCAAAACCGAATCGCAACGTCTCCGAGATCTACTGTTGCGCCATCCCCGAGCGGCAAGAGAACCTTCGCGACCTCGAATGGAGTTTCGACGCTCTTGCCTTGGCTGTCATACGTATGCACGACGTCATGCACAAGCAACTCCACTTGCTCGGTGCCCTTTGGGATCGCCGCTGTAAATATGCCAGCCGCATCAGTCGTCAATGATATTGACGCACCGTACCCGAGCGTCCGCTTTGGGCGAACCTCAACGCGCATGTGATGGAGCGGAACTCGCCCGCCCGCTTGGCTGAAAACGAGACGTCCGCGGAGCATGGTTTCAGAGGAGGCGTCCATTGGATGTTGGAGGGTACGAGTCTCTTTCGGAGTCCTCAACGCTCTGCGACGGGCCATCGTGAATCGATGACACCCACGAACACACCATCGCTCAAGCGCCGATAGAAACGGACGCTTATCGAAGCACATTTACTTTGTCCGACGACTTGATCGTTTTTCGGCGTGTAGCCTGAGGAATTGCGCCGCAGCTCGATTGCATTCTCAACCTGAGGTCTCGATGAAGCCGCTCCTACCCCAACACGATTCCGACGCCGTCGCCCGTGCAGCAGCACTCACTGAAGGAAAGAAACTTTACCGCTTCACGCACGATATCTATCCGTCTGTGGCGCTTGCGGCTGAGGTTCCAAAGAGCGAGGTTCCGCCTGACGATTGGTCCGCGGTGATCAACAATGCCGTGAAAGTCGTCGTCAGCAATCAACGCAAGGCCGACAAAATCTTGGGTGGCCACGGAGGACTTGTCGCGCGCCTCACGGATGCAAAGACAACCCTGCACGACCTCATTCACAAGGACTTCGCGAGCGCGATCAACGACGTCGCGTCACTGCTTCTCGCAGGAAATGTCGCCGAGATCGAAGCCAAGAGCGTTGACGACTACATCAAGCTCTTTCAGGACGTTCAGGCGCCGCCGCTCGCTGGGCAACTTCATGATGATGCAACATTTTCTCGCCGCGTGATCGCAGGCGCCGATCCCGAGATCCTCGAGCGCGTACGTGGCAGAGATCCTGCGTTTCCCGTGTCCGATTCGGCAATCGCAGCCGTGAGTCCCAACGATAACTGGGAAGCTGCGCAAGCCGAAGGGCGTCTCTACATTGCCGACTACGGCATGCTCGATGGCGCTCCGCCGAACGACTTTGGTGGTCCAAAACGTACCATTCCAGCGCCTCGCGTTCTGTTCGTCGTGCCACGCGGTTCGCGCGTTCCTCGCGTTTGCGCGATTCAGATCGGTCGCACGCCTTCGAAAGACAACCCGGTGTTCGACACAACCCACGGTTGGGGCTGGGAGATCGCGAAGACGCACGCCGCCATCGCCGACACGATTGCCGGCGCGGTTTGGTTTCACCATGCGCGTACACACCTTGTGGCCGAGCCTGCGATCCTGGCGGCGCACCGATCGTTCGCACCGAACCATCCGGTGCTCATCCTCCTTCGTCCACATTTTATGGGCACGCTGCACATCAACCACCTCGGCGCGAAGGTTGTGTTCCCCGAACACGGCGTCCTCGACTGGTTCACGGGCACAACGCAACACGCCGTACGCGAGGTCACGCACGCGTCACTGTCCAGCTTCAACTTCAACGATTCGCTCTTCACGCGGAGGCTTCGCTCGCGCGGGGTCGATGATGTTGAAACACTGCCAGAGTTTCCATTCCGCGACGACGGCTTGCTCGTTTGGAAGGCGCTGTGCGAATGGGTTCAGAGCTACGTCTCGCTCTACTACGCGAGCGACGCTGACGTCGGCAAAGACAGCGAGTTGCAGTCGTGGGTGCGCGAGTGGAGTGCACCCGACGGTGGCGGTATTCGTGGTATCGGACAAAACGGAGGACTCTCAACACGAAGCGCGTTGAGCGAAACGCTCGCGCAACTCATCTTCTCAGGAAGCGCGGTTCACGCCGCGATGAACTTTCCGGTTGAGCAAGAGATGACTGTCATTCCAAACAGTCCTTGGGCGGCCTACGCGCCACCGCCAACTCGCGTCGACGGTTACACCGAAGCCGATTGGCGCGCGCTACTTCCACCACTTGACCAAGCGCAGCGCCAATTCGGCGTCGCGTTGCTACTCGGAATGGCGCGCTACGGACGGCTCGACGCCTATCCCTCAAACACTTTTTTGGACCCTCGTGTCACGCCGTTGCTCGCTGCGTACAAGCAACAACTCAGCGCAATCGAGCAGCAAATTACCGAACGAAATGCGTCACGTGTACCCTACATTCATCTTCTGCCGTCACGCATTCCGCAAAGCATCAACATCTAACGCAACGCGGGTCGAGGTGTGCTGATGATGAAGGGTCTATTCAAGTTAGCGAGACATCCCCGTGTAACCATCGCGGCATCATTCGCCATGATCGGAAGCGCGATCTGGGATCTTCTTGAGATTCCGAGCAAAGCGTTTCTCGGCTTCGAGCTTGGCGCCGAACACGGCGTAATCATCGTTGGCCTCGTCCACCTTGCGAAAGCGTTCGCAGATCTGGACGAAGGCGCAGAGAAGCTAGAAGAATCCGAGAAGGCAGAAAAAAAACTCAAGGCGGCCCGCGGCAACGCATCAACCAGTGTCGCTCCGAGCAAGTCGCCGTAATTGGGTGGCCCGGCTACCACAGTTTTAGTTTTGGCGTCACGCCCACCAAAAACGAAACGCGCTCACCATTGTCAAGCGCATTGCACAACACGATCGCGGAGAGGGCAAAGTGCTTGTTCACGTTCCATCCGACACCGGCCGTAGCGCTGAGTTCATGAAAGTCGTGCTTCCAAAAAAAGCTCCCACCGAGTTCGCCGAGGAGCGCCCAACGGTCTTTGTTGTCGAGCGCTAAGTAGAGATCGATGCCGCCCATAACGCGCGCTGGCGGCTCGTCGCTGAGCACTTCGTAACGCGGGGCGTAGAGTGCACCCGCGTTGAAGACGACTTGCAACGGTCCGCGCACTAACCCTGCGAGAACCAACCCGCCGTAGCCGACACCTCGCATGTTATTCGTTGTGGGCAACAAGGGCCCCAATTGCAAACCAAGCGCAAACGCTCGATGCTTGGCGTCGTCGCGCCAATCTGCGAGACCCAACTTGACGCCAACCCACAAGGGCTCGCCTAGATACTCGCGTGACTTCGAACTGAAGTGCTCCATCGCAAACGAGCCGTCGATATCGAGCTCAACATTGCGCGTGAGTCCAAGATTCAATTCGAAATCGGGGAGCAGAAGCCTATCGCTCGAACCGTCGAGCATCGAAACGCCAACCTGCGTATCGAGCTCTAGCTCGCCTGGCTCGGCCATATGAAGATCGGTCGGTTCGAACCTCCCGATACCAGGAGCCGCATAGGCAAGCTGGTTGACGGCACACACACACAGAGAGGCAAGGACTGTGACCGCCTGACAATGAAGCCTCATAAACGAATGGTAGGAGGCTTGCCATCTCTCCGGCCAATTATTGATTCAGCTCGCAAGTCATCTCGAGCATCGTTTTTCGAAAGCCAGCGCGCGTGAATAGCTTTTGGGCGGGCCCGTTCGCAAATGCCGTGAGAAGTACGACGCGAGGCGCACCGAGTGCTCGCATTCGATTCAGAAGGGCCTCGAGCAGCGCTTGCGCCACGCCACTTCGGCGGGATGAGTCGTCAACGTAGATGTCGTGAAGCTTACCGCATGCATCAAGCAACTCGTTCCAGTTGCGTGGCTCGAGCTGCCCGTATGCGTAACCGATCACTTGTTGATCTATTTTATTCCGCGCGACGAGTATCACAACACCCTCGCTCTTTGCGTGCGACGCAAGAAAGCGTTTGTAGCCCTCTTCAAGGCCCTCAACGAGAAAGAACCGTGCGGCATCAAGGCTGTGATGGAAGCGAACGAGGCGAGCACCAAGCGCACCGGCGCCGGCAAAGTCTTCGTCGGTTGTTGCGGCGGCAATCTCGAAGTCCATGCCCTCAGAATGTACAGGTCCGGCGGCGCGCGATGGGTCTCCTTGAACGCGAACGGATATCCCCTCGTCGCGACAAGCGAGCGTCATGTCGCATGCTCATTCGCACTCGCACTCCGTACACTCTTTCGAAGCCCCACAGTGTGCGAGCACAGCTTCGCGTAGCGAATTGCGAGCACGATGCAATCGTACCGTTGCGTTGTTCGAGGTAATGCCGAGCGCCGACGCAACATCGATAACGCGCTCGTCATTGAGGTCCACACGCTCGATCAACTGCCGGTATTCAGGTCGCACTGCAGCGAGCAACCCAAGCGCACACGCACAAGCCGCGACCTCTTCAGGTTCTGCGGCCGCCACGTCTTCGGCCAACTGTTCAACTTGCTTGACTTCACGTGCACTCCGCGCGCGAAAGTCGGCGATGCCACGACGCAACACGCGGTAAAACCACGCCTCTGCTTTGTCAGGCTCGCGCAATTGCCCAACGTGCTCCGCAGCTCGTAGCCACGCTTGCTGCAAAAGTTCATCGGCCTCAACCTCAGATCCGATGCGTGCGTGGACGAACCTGCGGAAGCGCTCTCGGTGCTCAGCCAGAGAGCGCATCACGTTAGAAGCCCGGACGGTATTCGTCATTGGCGCATTTACCGCTTTGCGCCAGGACAATTGCACGATGGTGGGCACTTGCACTCCGGTCCACAGGTGCAATTGGGCCCACAGCAGCACTCACCGTCCTTTGGAGTTTGCGTGCCACACTTGCAATTGGGCCCACAACCGCAACCCGCTTTGCACCCACACGTTCCTTGCTTATTCATTGAGTCACTCCTTTTTTGAGGCGAGTTCGCCTGTTCACCCATGCTGACAGTGTGATCATCGAAACCTTACAGCGCGACTGCCAAAGCCGAAGTTTTCCTCGCTTGGTTATCGAGGTGTACGATCGCAATCGACACGGATCTCGTGAAAAAAGTCTACTTCCTTCCCCTCGGAGCCCTGGTTCTTGCCGTCGTCGCAGCCCTGATGTGGCAACGCGAGAAAGGTACGCCTGTGC
The DNA here is from genome assembly GCA_023248745.1 of Myxococcales bacterium. Taxonomy (GTDB): domain Bacteria; phylum Myxococcota_A; class Polyangia; order Polyangiales; family Polyangiaceae; genus JAHFDX01. Next base: position 12,098 of record JAHFDZ010000017.1, read on the forward strand.
CAACACAGGCGCTAGATGCCCTGGATGCTCCGGCGGCTTACGTCGGCTCACCAAAGTGCGTCACCTGTCACGCGCAAGAAGGCGAACGCTGGGCCACGTCCGATCATGCAAAGGCGCTCTTCACGCCGAAGACGAACCCAGTTCATCCCCGCGTGCGAGACGTCGCAGTCCCGCAACTTGGTGCGGGAGCGAAGTTTGTCGAAGACGAAAAAGGCACGCGCATCGACATACAAAATGGATCGTTACACGATCAATTTGAAGTCGCTTATGCCATTGGCGTAAGACCTCTTCAGCAACTCATCGTTCAAATGCCGCAGGGCCATCTGCAAACGCTCACCATCGCGTGGAACGTCGAGAAGAACGAGTGGTACTCGCTCTACTCGACGTTGCTCACACCCGAAAATCCGCTGCACTTTTCGCAACCGACTCAGAACTTCAGTTCGATGTGCGGCGATTGCCACACCACCGGATTCGACAAGAACTTTGACCTTCAAAAGAACAGCTATGACACACGCTGGCAAGAGATCGGTGTCGGTTGCGAACAATGCCACGGGCCTGGCAGTCGCCACGTTGGCTGGGCGCAGCGAAAGGACCGCAATGGAAGCGATCCAGTTTTCGGCCTCGCAGTTCGTGGCAAAGAGTTGAACTCCGCATCGCTTCTCGACAACTGTGCACAGTGTCACTCGCAGCGAAGACCGCTGACGCACGCACATAAGGTTGGCGAAACTTTTCTCGAGCAGTACCAGCCGCTCTTGCTCGACGAAGGCCAGTACTTCGCCGACGGTCAAATTCAAGGCGAGGTGTACGAGTACGGTTCGTTCTCGCAGTCCAAGATGTTCGCAAATGGCGTTGCTTGCGTTGACTGCCACAACGCGCACTCAGGCAAAATTGTCGCCGAAGGAAACGCGCTTTGCGTTCGGTGTCACTCTAATAGCCCTCCGGCGCGTTTTCCGTCGCTCGTCAAGAAGGTGTACGACAGTCCCGAACATCACAAGCACGCTCAAGATTCGCGCGGCTCGGCGTGCGTGAGCTGCCACATGCGCGATCGCACTTACATGGGCATCGACGTTCGTCGCGACCACAGCTTCCGCATTCCGCGACCCGCGGCAAGTGTCGTAATCGGCACGCCAAACGCTTGCGATAGCTGCCACGCAGACCGTGGCGCATCATGGGCAGCAAAGCAGGTCGAACGCTTGTGGGGCGTGCATGCCGATCGCTACGATTTTGCGCGCACGTTCGCGGCCGCTCGGAAGTTCGATCGCACCGTCGCAAGCGATTTGACTCGCGTTCTCTACGATCAGTCGCACGCCGCAATTGTCCGCGCGACCGCAATGCGACTCTACGGCGGGCTAAGCCTTGAGAATCCGTTCGAAGCGATCGACGCAGGATCGCGCGATTCTCATGCACTCGTCCGCTTCGCTGCAGTCGGCGCGCTTCCGCCGCTAGCGCGTGGACCGAACGCGCAAAGACACGTCAAGATTCTTGGCAAACTCCTCGGCGATCCCTCTCGGCTGGTGCGTGCGGAAGCCGGTCGCGTCGCCGCTGGTGTTCCCGACTCGATGTGGAGTCCATCCGATCGCACGGCGCTTGCCAAGGCGCGCGCTGACTTTCTTGAACGCGAGCGTGCGAACGAAGAGCGCCCTGACGCGCACGTGACGCTTGGCATCGACGCCGAGCAAACGGGCGATTCGTCACGCGCAAAAGCCGAATATTCGCAAGCACTGCGACTCGCGCCGTCATTCGCTCCAGCACATCTCAATCTCGCTACCCTCCTTGCACAAGGCAAGAAAGTTGACGAAGCCGAATCGCATTTGCGCGCTGCACTGGTTGCCGAACCCGATAGCGGTCCTGCACACTATGCACTCGCTCTCGTACTTGTAGAGACGAAACGAAGAGCGCTTGCGATTCCCGAACTTCGGCGCGCCGCAGCGCTCATGCCAGGTCAAGTTCGGCCGCTCTACACGCTTGGGCTCGTGCTCGACCAGGAAGGCGACGCAAGGGGCGCGCTCGACGCACTCACGCGCGCTTACGCGATCGCAAACACGGACGCTGATATTCTGTACGCTCTCGCCTTCTATCACTCCTCACGCAAGCAAGTGCCCGATGCAAAAAAGTGGCTCGAACGCCTGAAGGCGGCCCATCCAAACGACAGGCGCCTTAAGGCGCTTTCAGAGCAGCTCGATAAGGTCAAGTAAATTTACTGACACCTCTTGGATGGGTAGTTTGAATCGATCGCCCTTAGCGCTGTGACGAGCGTCTGACCCTGCGACTTATAGGTCGCCGACGCGCACCATTTGTTGACCTGTTCAAACGGGTCAGCCTCGAGATCGAATAACTTGTACGTATTGTTGACATACACGAGCTTGTACTTCGTTCCGCGAATGCCGGCCTTGACCGCGGTTCGTGTCAGTGTGGCAACGTTCGCAGTTGTAAGTGCGCTCGGGTCAGACAGTGAATTTTTGAGCGAAGTCACCGCGGCTGAACTGTAGCTAAACGTGTCGGTGTAGTTGTACGTCCGTTTTGCGGCTGCAGTCGTAGACGTGAGGTAGTCAACAAAACTGACAGCATCTGTGCTCGTGGTTGACACGCCCATGATCTCGCCAAGCGACGAGAAGATGTCGACGGTATTGGTGATGTGCGAAACCGTTCGGCCAACACTCGTAACCGCTCCAGTCCCTGTTCCAACTTGGCCAAGGAGCGCCGCTCCATCGGCAACGATCATCGGAACGTGAACGCCACCTTGATAGGTGCTCGCCTTGGACTGCGCGCTTGCATACACCTGACTCACTGCGCCTTCGGTGCCGTTGTCGCCGACGAATACGACGGTCGTGTTCGCGAGCACGGCCGGATCGATGGCCGAGAGAAGCGTCCCGATGTGGTAGTCCGCACACTCAAGCGTCTTGTGATAGAGCGCGCTGTTGGTGGTGCCTGTAATGGATCCAGAAAGGCAATACGAAGGCGGCTCTGAATACGGCGTGTGCGCGGCATTGAGCGCAACCGTGGCCCACCATGGCTTTGTCTGACGATCGATCCACTCGAGCGCGTCCTCTACGGCGGCCGTTGTAACGTATTCGGTATCGAGCTTGTCGGTGCGCACGCCCGATTCGTTCACGACAACTTTGTCCCAGCTGTAGTAGTTCGAGACCTGGCCGCCGAGCGATCCGGAGAAGTAGTTCCATCCGCGATTCGTCGGAAGTTCGTTTGCGTCCTCACCGAGGTGCCACTTGCCAAATAGTCCTTTCGCGTATGACGCGTTCGGCACAATCTCGGCGAGCGTTTGAATGTCCTGCGGGATTTGCCAAAGCGTGCTTGAGCCGCCCATCGGCATGCCGATGCCATGGTGAATTGCATAGCGACCGGTGTAGATGCCCGCGCGTGTTGGTGAACACGATGGGTTCGACCACACGTTCGTGAATCGAACACCTGCCGCCGCGAGCGAATCAACGGTCGGCGTTGCGATCGATCCATCGGGCTGACCGTCGTTGTTGTCGTCCTCGAGGCCATCCGGAATGCCATTGGCGTCGGTGTCGACGATTCCAGAGCTTCCGTTCGTGCTCTTTACCGACGCCGCCATATCGCGCGCGTAGGACCGAATCTCTTGCACGCCAACGTCATCGAGAATGACGAGCAGGACATTTCGAGCTGCAAAAACGGGCGCTGCGTACGTCAAACCAAGAACTGACATCGCAACCACTCGAGTTGCGTATTGGGCTCTCATGAGTTCCCCTCTCGGAAAAGCCCCCCACGTACCGCGCCAGCTCGGTTAAGCACGCGCCGAGGCCTGGGTCAAATCGAGAGACGCTGTTCGTTCGCTCCCGGAGGTTCTTCGAGGCTCATTCTTCCGAGTGATCCGTCGCGAAAGTCATGAATGAGAACATCGGCGGCCTTGTGCATGTCGACCTCGCCACCACGACGAAGCCCACCACGACGTCTCCCAATTTCTTGAAGCAGCGCAGCTGGGTCGCTTGGAAGTTGCTTCAATTTGTAACGCGCGATGAGCATATTTGGATGATGCGTCATGAAGAACTCGGCGCCGTACAATGCGACACTCTCGTAGTCGATCGCCGAATCAGGAATGGCGCCACCAAGCACGAGACGAAGTGCGGCGGTTTCGTTTTCAATTTTTGGCCACATCATTCCGGGATTGTCGGCAAGATGGATGCCGCTTTTGAGCTCCACTTTTTGCTGGCCCTTGGTCACAGCAGGTTCGTCGCCAACTTTGGCGACTTTGCGTTCCATAAGGGTGTTGATCAACGTTGATTTTCCGACGTTCGGAATGCCGACGATGATCGCGCGCACGGTTTTTCCGGGCCCACTCGGATGAAATGCGAGCTTCTTGCAGAGCTCAACAATGCGAGCACGCGTCTCGGCAGCTCGGTCGCTGCGAGTGGCAATTGCGACGACACGCCCTTCCGGTCGCTCCGCCGATTTTTCGGCACGCTCGCTGGCGTAGTAACGAAGCCACGCATCGGTCGTCGCAGGGTCGGCAAGGTCGGCCTTGCTGAGAACCTTGATGCACGGCCGATTCTTGCAGAGAAGCCCGATATCCGGATTTTCGCTCGCCGCGGGCATGCGGGCATCGAGAAGTTCAATAACCACATCCTGAAGCGGCATGGCCTCGACGAGCTGCCGTCGGGCCTTGTTCATGTGGCCGGGGTACCACTGGAGCGACATTGGGCGCGCTCATACTACGAATCACACGCGGCCGTTCGCATTGATCCCGCCGCGGTCTCTGGCCGTGGACGAAAAGTTACGGAACGTTCGTAAACAAATTGGGTACGCGACCGTTCTCCCTCCCCGCGCACCGCTTAGACCCAATGTCGCAGCGGTACTTTCGCGCACTCGTACAGGAGAGAGACGCATGAACCGAATGATTGCTGTCGCAGTGGTGGCGTTGGGACTGGTCGGATGCAGCAAGAAGGGCCCCGAGTGCAGCTCCGTCGTGGCCGCCGTCAATCCCAACACCGAAAAGGTCAAGAAGGCCACCGACAACAAGAGCGAGAAAATTGAAGACACGATCAAGTCGCTCAACGACATCGCAGCAGCTTCTGAGTCTGCAGCTGCAGACCTCGCCAAGTTGCAACTGACCGTCCCAGAGATTCAAAAATTCTCCACCGAGTACGTGGCGCTTTGCAAGGAAACGGCCGCCGCTGCCCGCGAAATGGCGCAAGCCCTTGCGACAACCGAGGCGGCAAGCAAGGCCACCGACAAGGCCGCAAAAGACGGCAAGCAAGCCGGAGAAAAGCACGACAAGGCTTGCGCCGCGGCTGCGGAAGATGCCGACAACTGCAAATCCTTCAACGCTGCTCTCGCCAAAATTGACCTCTCAAAAGCTGACGCAAGCGAAAGCGTCGACGCCATGGCCAAAGTGACATTCAAGAACGAAGCGGTCAAAACAGAAGGCGCAACGATCGTTGCCGCGTTCAAGACCCACGTGAAAGCAGTCGCGGACTCGAATGCCGCACAAACGAAGGCCGAATCCGCCGAGAAGAAGTTCAAGGCCATCAGCACCAAAGAAGACGCCAGCATCGACACGCTGAACAAATTCTGCCAGAACTAACACAGTCAACTTGGTTGATTACTTGAGCAGGCGCGGATCGATAGCGATCGGCGCCTGTTGGCATTTGAGGGTCATCGTCAACCTTTCTGACGATTCAATGCCACGCACTGATCCACTTTGATTCGCACGCAAGGCGTGGCAGATCGAAGCCCCATGACTTCGCCCCGTTTCATTTGCGCGCCCTTCTTCTTCGTTGCGTTAGCCGCTTGTGGTGGCCCGACGACGACAAGCCCCGCTGTCGCGACGCCTGAGACGCTCGCGCAGGAGAAAAAGCGGGCTGAATGCCACGCGGTTGTGGCGGCCATTAATCCAAACATCAACAAGCTAAAGAAAGCTGCGGCAAACAAGGGCGAAGACGTCACCGATTTGATCAAGGTGTTTGACGAAATTAAGGAAGCTACCCAATCTGCGGCCTACGATCTCGCAAAGTTGGACCTTACCGTCCCCGAGATTCAGAAGATGGCTATCGCGTACCTGACGCTCTGCGAGGAAGGCATCGCTGTGGCTCGCGAAATGGCCTTAGCGCTGCGGACCACGCAAACTGCAACCGCCGTCACTGCCGGGGCAACTGGGAGCGGTGGGGAAATTAACAAGAAGCTTACCGAAGCGTGCGCCGCATCCGCGAGCGACGGCGAGAACTGCAAAGCTCTCGACGCCGCGCTGAAGAAAATCGACTTCCGTCAAGACAACGTATCCGCCACCATCGATGCAGCAGGCAAGGTGACGTTCAACAACGACGCCGTTAAAGATGCTGCCGCATCGATCGTGGCGTCTTTTAGGACCGTAGGTAAAGCCCTTGTTGATCTAAGGGCTGCACAAGCGAGGGCTACCGTCGCTGGACAGAAGTTCACGGCGCTCAACAAAAGGCAGGGCGCGAGCATTGACGCGCTCAACAACTTTTGTGGGTCTCGATCTCGATAGAGCGTCCCATGTGGGGTAACGCCGGACGCTTGACGACCAATCGTCGCAAAGGCGCGGAGCTTGAGCCGCCGCACCCCATAATCCCTTGTCCTTTCAGTCGATTCACCAAAACGGGTGACAGGCCCAAGGTGAATGTTCGGCGGGTGTCCAACGACTATCTAGACATGCTGAAGGAACTCGCCAACACGCTCATACTAGGCAATTTACTTGACGAATTGCGCGCTCGCTTCGGCGGCTATCAGCTGCTCGACCACTGGAAGCAAGGTGAGTTTCATCACGACGTGGTCGTGAAAGTGAACACGCCCGGATCGCTCCCTGGCGCAATTCTGCTCATCGCCACAAACTGCAACGGAGGCATCAAAGAGGTTCTGTGCTTTTCGTCAATGCCCGATCGTTGGGCCCTTTGGCACTGGCGATGCCCACACGTGGGCGACTTCTCGGGTGAGCTCTCACAGCCGCTCGACCGGGTCACCACGGAGCACTGGTTCGACCCTTGCGAGCTACTCGACAACGATGCCCGAAGCGAGCTTCGGCCAGAGCATCGAGAACGCCAACGCGGCGGTGGCTGGACCATGGCCAGAACTTGTTCACCGCGCGAAGAAAAGTAACGTTACTTGCCGAATCCCGCGGTCGAGCCATTATCATTCCAAGTGACCCATGCGTGGCTCAGCGCAAACTCGTGCACGCCTTATGTCGCTAATCGCAGTGCTCGCTCTGGCGCGTGCTGTGGTTGCGTGCAGTTCGAGTGACAACACTTGCGTCGAAGGACAGATCGGGACCGAGCAAGCCCCGATCATTGACGGCGTGAATGCCGCAGCGTCTGACTACGACGGCGTCCTCAAAGGCGTCGTGTCGAATCGCTCGTGCACGGTTTCGAGAGTTGGTGACCGGCTCCTCCTCATGGCCGCGCACTGCTTCACGAGTTTGACGCCTGGCGGCACGCTCTCGCTTTCCCGCGGCGCGAGCGAACCGAAGTTCAGCCAAGAGGTCGAGGTCAAAAATGTCACGCGGCACCCCTCTTACACAGGCGAAAGTGAAACCGCGCACAGCGAATTTGACGTCGCGGTCGTTGAGCTCACCGCGCCACTCGCAGCGAGCATCCTGATTGCGTCTGTCGATACAGTTCCCACACGCGTTGGTGAGTCGCTCACTTTGGTCGGATACGGATGCGACGATTTCGCCAACGACGCAGGAACGGGCGCAGGAGTACGTCGCTTCGGCTCGGCCACCGTGAGTCAAATCTATTCCGGCATGGTGCGCACCAGTGGCCCTGCTTATGCGTGCCCGGGTGACTCCGGTGGACCGGCATTTCGCCAAGGAAACGCGCAACGGATCGTAGGCGTGATTTCGAGCGGCGATTTTGCCGTCGAGGCAGGACCCTCGCGAAGCAATTTGGCGCGACTCGAAGTCCTCGACGCTTGGCTACGCGCGCTCTCCGTTACGATGTTCTCCGGACCGCCAGATGCCAGTCAGGACGCAACGGCAGACGGCACTGCGGACCCACTCGACGCAACAGTAAACGCACAAGATGCGAGTCGATGGCGCTGCGTCGATGGTTCGCTCGTACCAATCTAACGACGCCCGTAACGGGACACTTGATTGGCGTCACCGGGAGTTGGTCGTCTTTCTTGACGAACCGAATGCGCGTTCCCAGCAGGTGGACGCGCACGGCCACGACCTTGTCCTCGAGGCTCTCGCGGTCCGCGATCAAGCCAATTGAGATCCTCTGCCCTCACCGGAACCGTGCCCGGCTTGAACGGATGATCGTCGATGATCGAGATGCGCTGTCGAATCAACCGTTCGATGTCTGCGAGGTAAGGACGCTCCTCGCCTTCACAGAACGAAACCGCGCGCCCGCTATACCCTGCCCGTCCCGTGCGACCGATACGGTGCACGTATTGTTCGGGGACGTTCGGCAACTCGAAGTTGATCACAAAAGCGAGCTGATCAATGTCGATCCCGCGCGCAGCAATATCTGTCGCCACAAGCACGCGCACGCTCTTGCGCTTGAAGCCTTCAAGCGCTCCTTCGCGCGCAGACTGCGACTTGTTGCCGTGAATTGCCGCCGCAGTTACGCCGTTCTTCTGGAGCGTTTCGGCGACACGGTTCGCACAATGCTTGGTGCGCGTGAACACCAACGCGCGCTCAATCAATGGGTCTTTGAGGACGTGAAGCAGCAACTGCCGTTTGTCCTGTTTGTTGACCATATACACAGACTGGTCGATTTTTTCGGCGGTTGATGCGATCGGAGTCACCGCTACTTCGACTGGACTCTTGAGCAACCGCGCCGCGAATTGTCGAATGGCGTCGGGCATCGTTGCTGAGAACAGCAGCGTCTGCCTTGCCATCGGAACCGCCTGGGTAATGCGCTTGACGTCATGGATGAAACCCATGTCGAGCATGCGATCAGCTTCGTCAAGAACGTAGACCGATACATCGGAGAGCGACACGGCACGTTGCTGCATCAGATCGAGAAGACGTCCGGGTGTTGCCACGAGCACATCAACGCCGCCCATCAGCGTCGCGATCTGACGATTGATGTTCACGCCGCCGAAGACAACGGTTGAGGTCAGCCCGGTGTTCTTGCCGTAGACGCGAAAGCTTTCTTCAATTTGGGATGCGAGTTCGCGCGTTGGCGCCAGCACAAGCACGCGAGTCTTTCGCTTCTCTTTTACCGGTCCGGCCTTGATGAGCCCTTGCTTGAGAAGGTTGTCGATAATGGGAAGCGCGAACGCAGCCGTTTTGCCGGTGCCAGTCTGCGCGCAACCAAGCAGGTCTTTCCCTGCCATCACGTGCGGAATCGCCTTCTGCTGAATCGGCGTTGCTTCCGCATACCCTTCGGCCGCGACAGCACGAAGCACGAGCTCGCTGAGCCCGAATTGATCAAATTGCATTGTCTCTACTTTTGCCCGTAGGCACTCGCCCCGAAGGGACTTGATTCACGTGAGGCTTTGCGGATTGCGGAGCCACAGATCACGTGAGTCAGTGGACAAGCGATGCGCCCCAAAAAAGCGCTTAAGGTTCATGCCACACATGACGAAGGGATGCACGCGTTACCGCGGATCCGCGCAGACCAGACTCCTAAGACGCCAAAATCGCCCGCGGAAGGTTAACTTTGACCCCAACGAATCGTACGTAAGAAGTGCCCACCGGCTGGGACCACGCAGCTACGCAACTGAGGCCCATGATGAATCGTTTCTCAAGTCCGCTCGTGAGCATGTGCGTGTTGGCCAGTTTGGCGCCCAGCGCGGCGTCGGCGTGGGGTTCGCCATGCTCCACGGGGTCGGGAAATTCCTCTTACAACTTGATGAAATTTCACTACGCCGAAGTGCAGAGCGCGAAGGAGTTCGTGCGTACGAGATGCCCCGCTCGCACTTTCTTGAAAGAGGGTACGCGCGTTGATCAAAGAAACATGGCGTATGCGCTCGACAGCGCAGGCGCCGCAAAATGCGCGCGCGCTGGCACGACCGCTTCTGACACAACAGGAGTCGGAAGCTCGATTCGCATCGTGCTCGCCAAGAGTTCGAACGCCGCACAGTGGGAAGATTGGGCGAAGCGCATTGGTGTAAAATACTCGCTTCGTAGCGCACTCTCCGAAGCGATGTTTCAGGCGGATCCAACCGAGCTCAAGGCCTACGTGAAAGAGAATGTCGGGGCGTTTGCCATTAAACAAGTGGGCAACGGCCTTGGCGGTCTCATGTTCGAAGGCGCGACCTTGGGAACATTCTCGATCGCAGGGCTCACAGTGTCAGTTGCGCCAATGACCGCCGCTGCGGTCATCTTGGGCGCCCTCAAACTCACTTACGCTCAGACCTGCGCTGGCAAGTTCGAAAAGAAGCGTCAAGAGCTTCTCAGCAAGTACTACCGAAAGACGAAGGGTGAGATCGCTTACATGTGGCACTACCAAGGCTCTCGTGTGATCGAAGAAGTCGACGTTCAACTCGACACGCCCGAGGGCGTCATTTCGATCCCGTTCTCGGGCGCGAGCACTGAAGTCGTCATCAAGTAGCAAGGAGCAACGCCTGCCTAAGCTACCTTTCGGGGTATGCGATTTTTACACTCGATGATTCGCGTTCACGACTTGAACGCCGCGCTTCATTTCTTCTGCGACCTCCTCGGACTCAAAGAGGTGCGGCGCCAAGACAACACACAAGGTCGCTTCACGCTCGTCTTCCTCGAGACCGGCGCCGACGGCGATCGCGCGCAGGTCGAACTTACGCACAACTGGGACGAGACGCAGACCTACACGGGAGGCCGTAATTTCGGGCACTTGGCGTATGCGGTGGGCGACATCTACGCGACCTGCGCGAAGCTGCAAGCGGGTGGAGTGACGATCCTAAGGCCCCCTCGCGATGGCAAAATGGCCTTCGTACGTTCGCCCGATCAAATCTCCGTCGAGATTCTTCAAGACGGTCCTGCGCTCGCACCCCAAGAACCATGGCTGTCGAT
>JAHFDZ010000017.1:23037-40418 GCA_023248745.1 Myxococcales bacterium
TAAAACGCCGCACGACACAAGAAGAAACGCGGACGGTAAAGTAACTTACCGACCGCGTCGACTCGCAAAGCAACGCCGGTCACCTCACTGAATGCACATCATTCCCTCTGGAGCGCAGATGTTCATCAGAGGATTGCAACAGTAAAGTCCTGCCTTGCACGTTGTCGTACCGCACGCGACGCCTTCTGCGTCTTTGGTGAAGTTTTCGGTGAGCGTGCCATCGCTCTTGGTGAGCTTGATCTTCGTCACTTTGTCCTTGGTCGCAACTTTGTAGTCGCCAAGAATCTTTGCGAACGTAGCGGTTGGCTTGTCGTACGAAGCGAGCGTCATCTTGGTGCCGTCAACTTTGTAGACGCCTGAAACGGTCGTCGAAGCGCCGTCACAAGGGGCCTTGATGCAACGCACACCGGTATCGATGGTTGCGCTGAACTTGTACCCTTTGAGGCCACCCATCGTGCTCGCATGGTCCTTCGTGAACGTGAGCGAGTAGATGATGCCGTCAACACCGGTCCAGGTGCCCTTGAGGCTAACGTAGGTGAGCGCTTCGTCGCTCGACTCAACAATTTCTTCCTGATCCGTCGCTGGCTCGACTGCACAGCCAGCCGTCATTGCCGTGGCAGCAAACAGCGCACACACCAGCAGTTTCCACGTCTTCATCGATTTCGATCCCTTTCAAACGTCGGCGTTTGGCTACCTCAGCCTGACGCCCGCGGCGCTCTATAGCGCGCGAATTTCGACGCGCAAGCGCGGACTCGTTTTTGCTCCACTTTCGGAAGCCGGCCTATTTCTCGAGCAGCGCGACGTCTTCCCGCGTGATGCTGTGGCGCTGGTCGTCTTTGTCTTCAACGTCAATCAGATCGCCCTTGATCGACACAATGCGGGCGTACGGCCACGCCCAATCCCACGGCGCACTTCGCGCCTTTCCTTTGATTTGAAATAGAACCGTCGCCCCGATCTTGAGCGCTTGCTTTTTCGCTGGGAACGGAGCGACGAAGTCCAAGCCCGTGAGCGTCTCCTTACCTCCTGAGTCGAGCGCGATTTCGATGCTCTCGCCCTCAACACGCGCCACCTTGGCGGGCACCCAACCCCAAAACGTGCGCGCCAGCACGACGGCCGACACCGACGGCTTCCACTTCGGCGGACGGAGCGGCGACATCGTCTTCGCCTCTGCCTCGAACGCACTCGCACGCGAACTTTTCGCGCTCTCAACTTTAATGGTTTCGGCAAGAGCACGAATGGCGTCTCGAATCGCTGGGCTTGGCGCGATCACGCTAGCCGCTTCGAGGCGCTTCTCTTCGATGCGTTTGAAGAACGGCTCCAACACATCGAACACACAAAACCCCGCTTCGATTGCGCGCGCAATGCACGGCTTCCACTCGCGAGTCGCTGTGCGACAGATGAACGATTCGCCCACTTTGAGCTCGACGTTATCTGCCGCGCGCACAGGCCACGCCCGGCTGCGCGGAACTGCGCGACTGTGCTTGTGGGTATTCGACGACTCCTCCTCAACGGTGACGTCGAGTTCACTTATCGAGACCACGCGCGCTTCGAAAAATCGTGTTTCCTCGCCCGCCGCGACAACAAGGGTTCCGGGTGCGAACGGATCGTAATTCGTCTCGACCGTGTGCACGGGCACCTGCTGGGAGGGAACGGCAATCGGCGGCGCAACGTCGATCACTGGCGGTCTTGTTCCTCTAGGCTCTGGAGGCGGAAGTGACTCGCCACACGCAACGAGGATGAGCGAACTTGCACCAGCGAGGTGTCCGAGATTCATTGACGAGATGGTACGGCCCTTTTTCGGCGTCCGCGAGAATGCTCACTGGTGCGAAGGGAATCGACTGCTTCGCAGAGCGTCGACGCAATGGCGATAGGACAGATGACGGCTCGTCACGACCGGTGGACGCAGGTCGCTCGAAAGGTTCTCGCCAATGCGCATTTGCGATGCGTGAAGGTGCGAGAAAAATGGGACAGCCGGCGTGCAACGGTAACTCGACTCCGTCCGCATGAAGTCTAATATCTAGCGACCCATCCGAGGAGGACATGATGCGACGATTCCCAGCACTGTGCATTGCAGCCTTGTGCACGTTTGGCTCAACTTCGAGAGCGAGCGCCGACGGCGCGAAGCAGCAAGTCGTATTGCGCGCGCAGCCGCATAGTGGAGCGAAGTACGTCGACTTCACGCTAAGCAGTATTTCGCTCGCTTCCCCTTCAAAGCCAGCGGACCCATGGTCGCTCGTTTTCTTTGGCCAGAAGGGAACCGATCACTTCCTCTGTCAACTGAACGCCGACTTCAACACGCTCGGCGCGCTTCAAGATCGCTTGCTCGCCTCGGTCGAGAAGTACCCTTTGACGATTGTGTGCCGCTATTCCGATGCAGCGCTGCAAGCGGTGATTCCAGTCAAGCCAACCTCACCGTACGTAATCATTCCGCTAGGCAAAGGCGTGGGCGGAGTGAGCCTTGACGTTCAGATAAAGTAGAGCATTTCGTCAACTTTATTAACCAAATTCTCCGTTTCGGCGCGATGGCTCAATTCGTGCTTGCACGTGCGCGCATGAGAGTTCCCCTTTCTTTTCGCGAATTGTCGACACATCTCGGCGGTCAAAGTGTGCCAACACGTGATCGGCCAGTCCTGGCTCGTGTGTTGACCCTCGCAATATTGGGCGCCGCAGCCGCATGTGGCGGCGGGATGCAAACGGTTGACAACGATGCAACCGTGAGCGACGCAGGCGATTCCTCGTCAGCGATGCCCGACGTTGGACCCGCCGACTCACCGGGGTCCAAGGATGCGCCTATCGACGCGCCCACGGATACGCTCACGGACGCTCCCCAAGACGCTCCCATCACTACCGACGCCGGCCAATGCGGAAGCCTGTACCTCATCACCCCGTGCTGTGGCGGACCGGCGCTGCAGTGCCTTCCACTCCCTGACGGTGGCGGCTGTCCGGGGGGTACACAATTCAGCGCGGCTTGCCAAAACGGGCCTGGCTGCAGGCTAGATCCGTGCAAACCCGCTCCACCCTTCTGCGCCGCCCTTCCCGCATCGTGCACTCCGGGCAAGGAGTGTTGGGGCATCTGTCCTTCCGGTGGCAGCGGCTATGTCGACGCCAAGACGATGGCCGTGCGGTGTGTTTGCCAATGATTGTTAGGTGATCTCGATCAAATGATTGCTATTCGAGTCGGGCATGACGACGAAGGCCACGCGTGAGCGAAGACTTTCAACGCCATGGGATGCAACCCTCACCCTCACACATCCGATATTCTGGCCCGTTCGCATTTTCGGCCAACGCTTTGCGCGAAACACGCGATTCCCAAGCGTAAACGAAATTGACGAATCACTCGCCCGTCAGGCACGCGTTCGTTTCCGGGAGCAGGCACAGGTGCCCAAACGTTCGAGGCACAAGCTCCCGAGAATCTCGTACGACGCTTCAATTCTTGCAGGAGAAGTCCCCACGCGCACGGGCTCGTGGCACGACTTTATGAACGCTCTCGTTTGGGCCGCATTTCCGACCGCCAAACGCATTCTTCACGAACTGCAACACGAGTTCGTTGCGATCGAACGCGCGAGTGGCGAGCCAGGTAGGCGCCTCCCCGCCCATGACGCGATCGCTGTGCTCGACGAAGGCGGCGTGATCGTGATCTCCTCCGAGCCTCTTCGTGATTCGCAGACCGTCGACGATGCAATCGAGTCTGGCGTAGCGCGCGCGTTTGTTTTTGGGCACGCTATCTACGAAGCGATAGCGATTGGGGGACCTTGGCCTGTCGTCCGAGCCGTTTGCCTCGAAGTCAAAGACAACGTCGAAGGCGAGGCGCTTGTTCACGCATCAGATGAGGCGCTAGCAGCCTACTTGCGAAGCGAGCGTCGCCCCACACGACCCCAAGATTTGCAGTGCATTTCTCTTGCGGTCGTTGCGGCCCTCAACGCGCGCTTCGACGCGATCGGTGCGCTTCGAACGGGTGCATAGTCAACTTTACGAACGATTGGTAAACCAACGTTCGACCGCGATGTTGAGGCTCTTCTCAGACGACGCGCGAAGCTCGGCTTCGACCGCTGCGAAGTGCTCTCGTACTTGCTTGCGCATCGTTTCTTCATCGACAACTTTGTTGACGATTACAAGGTTCGGTTTGTTCACCTTGGCATTGTGCATCGGCCGCACGTTTGCCTTTGCCGCAGGGCGCACTGGTGGTCCCGGCTCGTGAATCATCGGCGCCGGCTTCTGAATGCGCGCGATCTCTTCGAGCGTGAGACCCGAATCGATTGCCCAGTTGTAAAGCGGACCGTCTTTTACGTCTACGAACGCGAGGTCATTTCGATCGCGCGCCGTCGCGCTCACAAGCTCGACCAAGCCATCTTGATTCACCAGGTTCGCCACCGCGCATAGCCGCCCATTGGCATCTTTGAACATATGGAGCGGCTCGGCGGACGCGTAGTTGTGTGGGAACGCGCCTGTCTCTGCGTAGGCGTGGAGTCGCTCAATTTGTTCGGCTCGATGCTTTGCGAGCGCTTGCCGAACTTCGCTTCGAGAGGGCGTTGCTTGGGCCGCGACGTGCTCCTTCGCGGGCGCCGCCGAAGCGTTGTTGCATGCGTTGAGTGTGAAGACTGACAGCAGAGCGAAAATGCCAAATCGAGCGGTCATAGTCATTCTGACGAACATGGATTGTGATCGATCTGACCGCGTGCGAGGTTCGCTCGCAAAATTGATCAATCCGTCGTCAGTTGAGGTTCAAACGGCTGACGCGCCCACGCACGCACTCATTTTTTCCTTGGACTTGAATAATCTGAAAGGCCGCTCACGCTGTATTCCAGCCGAGAGTGATCTCGCAAAAAATCCGGAGGAAATCCGAATGAAATCAACGAACCCAACCCGCACCATGGTGGTGCAGGGTACCGCGTCGCTTTGTCTTGTCTCGTTCTCTCTCCTTTTCGTCCTCACAGGTTGCTCCGCACGAACGCCTCTTGGCGATCCCGCACCTCAACCTGCAGCGCAGTCGGAAACGCCCGCCGCAACGGCTGAGCCCACGCCCTCCAGCAGCGCACCGGAGCCAGCAGCCCCACCGGCTTCGAGCACGCCGCCGGCGCCGCCACCTGCGCCCGATCCGGTGCCACCACCTGCGCCCGATCCGGTCCCACCGCCCGCACCCGATCCGGTCCCACCGACACCCGATCCCGTACCGCCAACACCAGATCCAGTTCCAACCCCTGAACCGGATGCCGCCGCTGCGCCACCAACCGAGGTCGATGCCGGAACGCCGCCCGACGTGGACGCGAGTGCAGACGCCAGCGCCGATCCAGACGCCGCTGCGCCTTCGGGCGATCAGTAAGGTTCTTGACGAACTCGCGTATCGAAACGCGATGCCTGGCGGTATCAACAGTCGGGCATCGCGAAACCGCTCACGAACACGCATCTCAGAAGGTAACCAGCGCTTTTACAATAAAGTCTTCTCAACCGCTCGATCTCGCTATTCTTCGGGCTGGGGTTACCGAGGAGAGTCGTCTTGAAAAATACAACTACGTTCGCACTGTTGGCGCTGTTGGGTGCTTGCACGAGCACGTTGCCTTCGGTTGATCCAGATAGTTCGGTCACGGACGCAAGTGTCGACGCGACCCAACCCGACGCAAGCGCAAGTCAGGGTCGCAACGTCCTCTTCGTCATTCTTGACGACATTGGTGCAGACCAGATTCGCTCCTACGCGCGCGAGCTCGGCGCGATCAAGCGAACGAATCCGTCAAGCATCGGAATCGTCGACGTGAACAAGAATCAAATTCCCGACGGGCTCGAAGACACCGACAACGACGGGCAACCCGACGGCGCGATCGCCACACCTACCATCGACTCGCTCGCTTCAGCCGGCGTGCGCTTTACGCAAGTGTGGGCGAACCCCGTTTGTTCGCCGACGCGCGCTGGCGTCTATACAGGTCGCTATGTCGTCCATCACGGGATCGGATCACCCCTCGGCGACCCGAACACGGTCTGGGCGCTTCCGTACGACGTACCCACGCTTCCTTCGTTGCTCAAGAACGAGGGCTCGCCCTACAAAACCGCGCTCTTTGGCAAATGGCATCTTGGGACTATCGCCGGGACGCTACCAACCGATCGCGGCTGGGACTATTTCTCGGGTGCACTCGAAGGCATCGTCGGTGACTACTACAAATGGACCAAGGTCGTGCTCGACGAAACCGGCCAGCACTCGAGCAACTCAACCGAGTACGTCACGATCGACAACGTGAACGACGCGCTCGCGTGGATTGGCAAGACCACCGATCCATGGTGGGTGACAGTCGCGTTCAACGCCTCGCACACCCCGTACTCAGAGCCGCCGGCGAGTTGTTTGTCAGGTAAGTTGACGGGCAAGACCGACATCGATCTCTTTCACAAAGGGCTTGAATGCGCGGACCACGAAATGGGACGGCTCTTCGACGGCATCAGTGCCGCAACGCTCGCCAACACGACCATCTTCTTTATGGGCGACAACGGAACCGAAGGACCCGTCAGCCAGGTTTACGACAAAGACCGCACCAAATCGAGCACGTACCAAGGCGGCGTTCACGTGCCGCTCATCGTTGCTGACGGCGCCACGCTCAAGAAATCGCAGAGCAATTCACGGGTCGGCTCAGTCACGGCTCCAGGCCGAACCGTTACGTCGATAGTTCACTCGGTTGACCTTTTCTCAACCTTCGCAGGCATCATGGGTTCTGCGGCGACGACCACAGACACGGTCAGCATGTTGCCTTATCTCGCATTGGCCTCACCCACGCCCACCCGAACCACGGCGTACACCGAGGCGTTCCGCTATCAAACAGCCGATGTGGCCAAACTCAAAGCATCGCTGAAGGACGATTCTCAGCTTACGCTAGAGCAAACATTGGCCCTCACCCGAACGGGCGTCCGCGCAGCCGTTCGCAACGACCAATACGTGTTGGTCTACGAAACAACCTACAAGCTCTACGACCTCAAGAACGACCCGTTCCAACAAACGAACCTTTGGTGCGGTGCAGGCGAGGCAAAATCGCAGAGCGAAACCTTGGCCGCTGCCATCACGGCAATCGACAAGTCGTACCCAGCGGGTAAGTGCCCTTAGTCGATACGTTTCCTACCGCAATTGAGCCCGGGTGACGTGCTAGCGGCAGCAACGCATAGACACGCCACCCGAGCCTGCGACCCCTGCGACGTCAACTGTCACCGTCGATTACGTCACCACTCGGATGCGTGCGTGATAGCGCCGGTGCTTTCCGTGTCAGGTAACGCTTGATTACTTTGGATCTGTGTCCAGCAGAGTTCGATTCGCGATGCGACCGCGTTCGGGCTATTGGCTCAAGACTACTGTGATGCGCGTTTTTCTTCGTTGGATGGTCTTCATTCTATTGGCCATCGGGTCGACATGGTCCTGGCGCGCCCTCGCGGGCGACTACCGCTTCACGTGGCAAGAGAAGCCGGATCCCAAGCGCCTCCTTGTCGCCAAGGCAGACATGCGACGCATCGCGGCTTCACGTCCCGAATTCGTCAAGGTCGTTAACCATGAAGTTCAAATTTCGATCGAAAGCGTAAAGGACTCACCTCACGAAGCATTTTCATTTCCTGGCATGAGCTCCGTTTCCGAGAGTGAAGTTGCTGGCCCCGACAACATTGTGAAAACGCTGAGTGAGCCTTTCAACGAGGTCGTTGCTGCATGTCTGCTCACTGCCCGGGCGCACTTCAGCTCGGATGAGCTTGAAATCACAACGACCAACGATCTCGAAACGTGGAATGGTGGGCGCGCGCTCTACGCAAAGGTATTTGGACGGCCGGCACCTGCGATTGCAAGCTCGCCGATCGATGGCGAGACCCGTTCTATCGAAAAAGCCATCGCGGAGCAGCTACAACAGCAGTTGCAGGAACAAGCTGCGCCAACACCGGTGACATGGAGCGCGTTCTCCCGTGGTGGCGCGCAACGAATTTTGGCTCCGGTCCTCTTGATCGGGATGCTCGCCTTCGCGGCATCACGAAGTGAGTCGGCGGGGACGAGTTCCTACTATTGGTTCTGGATCATGGGCCCGACGGCCATATCCCTTTTGCTCGCGCACCCGCTCATCCTTGCGGTCGTGCCCGTCGCGCTCATCTTTCGGCGCTGGCTTCCCGATCCCATTCTGTGGATGCGCTACGCCAGCCGCACGCGTCACCTCGAAGGAATTGCGAACGCGAATTCGTCAAACATCACCGCGCGACGTGACCTTGCCCGCATTCGGCTGTTGCAGCATCGACCCGCACGCGCGTTGCCGTATCTCGAACAGGCGCTTGCTCGCGACGACGAGTCTGCGGAGCTTTTGCTTCTCTACGGCAAGTGTCTGCTCGCAACGGATGAGCACGAACGCGCACTCGCAGCGCTTGTGCAGGCAGCACAACGCGATCCCAAGATGAGCTACGGCGAAGCGTATCTCCGAGCGGCCGATGCATTGATTGCGCTCAAGCGCTGGAGCGACGCTGAAGACGCACTTGAACGCTTCATCGAGATTCAAAAGTCGAGCGTCGAAGCTTGGTACAAGCTCGCACGAGTTCGTGCAGCAGCAGCCGACACTGCAGGTGCCGCGAAGGCGTTACTCAAAGCGCGAGAGGCCTATGAAGGAACGCCGGGGTTTCATAAGCGCCTCTACTTCGGTTGGTACGTGCGGGCACGACTGCGGTCACTAGGGAGTCTCGGCGACGCAAACGTTGGTCAACAAAATTGACTCCATCGTTATAGTTCGCTTTCGCCATTGGGTTTCACCGTCGCACCAGGCAGCGCGCCGTCGGGGCACTCGATTCGCTGAGACGGCGGCGGGTTGCAGGATCGACCCGGGATGCATCTTATTGAGGGGCGCCACTTCCAACAGAGCTTGCCTGGGGCGGCGTCGCGAGGCGCGTTAGCGAGAGCGCTGGCGGGAGCGGAAGCGATGGTGGAAGTGGAAGCGGGAGCGCTAGTGCTAGCGGAAGCGTCAACGGGAGAGGCGAAAGCGGGGGGCTCGATGCGTTCGGGCGGCGCTATTTGGCGGTGACATGAAACCGTCATCACAAATGATACGGCAAGTTGACGAACGCTCGCCTTTGGCATCGCGCGAGCATACCAGGTCGCCCTGAGGTACAAGGCGTCATGGCGCGCGAACAGAGCTTGCTCGAGCAACGGCGACTTGAGCTCGAAGCCGAATTCGATGAGGCCGTGACGCTCGATGGGCTCACTGCGACCTGGCACATTTTTCAGCGGCGCCGAGGGCACCGTCACTCCGTCGACGACGTTCTCACAGCTTGGTTCGCACTCGAAAACACTTCATCCATTGATCGGTTTCTCGACTTGGGGACGGGCATCGGAACCGTCGGCATGATGGTGCTCTATTGCCTGCCACCCCATGCGCGCATGACGTGCATCGAAGCGCAAGAGGTGAGCTACCGTTTCTTGGTCGAAAATCTAGTGGCAAACGAAATTGTCGATCGCGTTCTGCCCATTCGCGATGATCTGCGCGAGCTTCGACTTGAAGAACGATTCCCTCTCATCACAGGTAGTCCGCCCTACTTTCCGCCGAGCGCCGGCATCGTCTCGCTCGATTCGCAACGGGCTCATGCGCGCTTCGAACTCCGTGGCGATATTCGCGACTATGCCAAGGCAGCGGCCAGCCATCTCGAGGAGAGCGGAACGTTCGTTTTCTGCTTTCCGAATGCACAAAAAAATCGTGCCATTTCAGCGGTGCGGGAGCTTGGATTTTCAATCGTCAAGCAACGTGACGTTGTCCCGCGAGCGGGGCTGGCTCCACTTTTCTCGTTGTTCGCTTGCCGGCTCGGATCGCACGATGAGCAAGAGGAAGAGCCTTTCGTGGTGCGACAGGCCGATGGAAAACCGACGCCTACCCTCGACACCGCGCGTGCGCGTTTCGGGTGGTCACCAAGCGAACGTTGAGCACAAAATTGCCTTCCCAAAGTTACAATTCAATTGCGCCGCCGATACGGATTCGTCTTACGGCCCTGCTTTCATCTGTGCATGCAAGACTGGACGATGGTCCTTCCGACCGCTCTTTCGCTGTCGCTGCATGTCGCGCAAATCGCAGCACTCGCGCGAGTCCGTGACAAAGCAAGGGAGTCTCCTCCTTGCACCTCTGCGCCGCTGGTTAGCATTCTGAAACCGCTCGCTGGCGACGATGACGAGCTCGAAGCCAACTTGGAATCATTCCTCAATCTTGACTATCCGAACTACGAGTTGATCTTTGGCATCGCTTCGCTCAGCGACTCTGCCCTTCCCGTTATTCGACGAATACTCGAACACCACCCCGATGCGAACGCGCGCTTGGTCATCACAGATCGCAATGCGGCGCTCAATCCAAAAGTTGCGCAGTTAGAAGGCCTCGTCCCACACGCCCGAGGAAGCGTGCTCGTCATAAGTGACTCAAACGTTCATGTAGAGTCTTGGTATTTGCGCGACGGCGTCGGTCGATTGCAGGAAGACAACGTCGCGATGGTCACGCACTTGTTCGCGGGTTCGGGAGAGCGCACCCTCGGCGCGGCGCTTGAAAACCTGCAGATCAACAACGTCGTCTCTCCGGGTGTCGCGACGCTTGCGCAAGTGGGTCCGCGTCCACTGACGATTGGCAAGTCGATGTTCGTTTGGAAGCGCGACATCGACGCGATTGGGGGATTTTTGGTGATAGGAAACTATCTTGCCGAAGATCACGCGCTCGGCGGTCTGCTTCTCGCGAGAGGACGCCGCGTTGTCGTTTCTCCGCGCGCCGTCGCAAATCGTAACACAACATGTTCTATTACACGCACCTTCGAAAGGCACCTTCGTTGGGCCAAAATGCGTCGCTCGATCTCGTCTGCCGGGTTCTTCATTGAGCCTGTTCTCAGCCCAATCGTCGTCGCCACCTTCGCAATCCTGCTGTCCCCTAGCCTCTGCACCTTCGCGAGTCTTGTCGTCGCCTGTGGAGCTCAGGTTACAAGCGCAGCATTTGCAACTGAGATGCTTCGAAAAAAGTCGATCCCGTTTCGTTTCTTGTGGCTCGAACTTCTGAGGCCCTGGCTCATCTTCGCATGCTGGGCTCTCGCGTGGTTCAGCCGGACCGTCGTGTGGCGTGGCAACGAGCTCACCGTCGGTCCTAACACGCTGATTCTCAATACAAAAAAAGCGTCCCGTCCCATCTTCGCTACTTCACTCCGAAAACGAACTCCATGAGCAAAAGCAGTTCGGCATCGGTGGTGGTCGCTTTGAACTGAAACTCGGCCCCCTTCGAGGCAAAACTCGCTGCGCGAGCGACGCGGACGAGCGCAGGCGGAATGTTCGCGCCCTTAAGTAGCTCGGCAACGTTTTTCGTGAGCTGCGACGTCAGCGCAGCGACTCCCTTTTCGCTATCAGCCTCAATGGTCAACGTTGTTTCACAATTCCGTAAGCTGCAGTGCGCGCTGCCATAGCCAACCTTCATGGTCACGCCCTCGTCGAGGCGATCCGGCTCCGCCCTCGCGCCCCATAGGCTTGCTCGCGTGTCGATCTTCGCGATGCTGTTGCTCAAGTCGGTTGGAGCGAACGCCCTCCTGGCGAGCGCGCGCTTAAGCATCGCTTTATCTGAGCCGTTGCCCGCAAACGCGATAACGCCACGTGGAAGCAGCGCAACGAATTGAGACCCCTCTTTCGTGCGAAGTTCAATGATCCCGTCGGCATCAGGACGAGACGTCGCGATGCCACCGGGAGCGGAAACACGCCTTAGGCAATCAGTCACGTTGTCCGGAGAGAGACCCTTGATTGAAACGTAGAACATCGCTTTCGGTGCGGGCGATGCATCGCCACCAATCAGCACGACGCTTTCAACGGATTGAAAGAGATCGATCCCGCACGCTGATTTCGCACGCTCGAAGAGCGTGTGCGACGTTCCATCTCGCCTGAACCATTCTGCGGCGAGCCGCTTGAACGTCAGCATTCCGCGAACAGACGCAACGTCAATGCCGAACGCAAACTTCGCATTTCCGAATCCACGCTCTCGCGCGGCGTTCAGCGCGTCGGCTGGCGTGTCAGCCAAAGCCGCTGACGCTTGAGTCATCGTCGCGAGCACTACGAACGTACGAATCGCATTGAAAATCGAACGCATCAGGCCTCCTGCCATCCTAGAGACGGCCCAAGCCCAGTAACGATGCTCAGCCGTTTCGATCGTAAATTCTCTTTACGGACGAACCGACCCACACTGGCAACATTGTGCCCGAGCATCCGTAAATGCCTCCACACCTTCCGGTAGAGCTACGCTGCAGCGCGTGAACCTCACGCCCGAAGAAGCAGAGCGCGTTACCGAAGGAGCGACGCGCAAATCGAAATGGCTTCCAAGCCTGTACATCCAAGTGCTCATCGCAGTCGCCATCGGCGTGATCATCGGGTGGCGCAGACCCGAAATGGGCATTGCGATGGAGCCGCTCGCCGACGGGTTCGTGAAGCTAATCAAGATGCTGATCGGACCCATCGTGTTTTTGACCGTCGTGGTCGGAATCGCGGGGATGAAAGACTTGAAGAAGGTCGGCCGCGTCGGCGGCAAAGCGATTCTATGGTTCGAGCTCATGACCACCGTCGCGCTTCTCATCGGCCTCGGCATGGCGCATCTCTTCACGCCTGGCAGCAACGTTCACGCATCGGTCAACGGACTTGACACTTCGATACTCGACAAGCAGCTCTCGGGTTCGCGCCCACACGGATTTGCCGAACACATCCTCGCGATCATCCCCGATAGTTTCGTCGGCGCGTTCACTTCGGGCAACGTGCTGCAAGTCCTGCTCGTTGCAACGCTCACAGGAACCGCGCTCGCAGGGCTTGGCGAACGCGCTGCAGGTTTCGTAAAAATTCTTGAGCAATTCGCAGCCGGCGTTTTCGGCATCGTCGGCATCGTCATGCGGCTCGCTCCGATTGGTGCGTTTGGCGCAATGGCTCATACCATTGGTAAGTACGGCCTCGGCACGCTTGGAAGCCTCGCCAAGCTCATGGCAACGTTCTACGGAACCGCGCTTCTCTTTGTGTTCGTCATATTGGGCGCAGTTCTGCGCACGCAGGGCCTATCAATATTCAAGTTACTTGCCTACTTGCGCGAGGAGCTTGCCATTGTGCTCGGCACATCATCTTCAGAGTCCGCGCTCCCCAGACTCATGGGAAAGCTCGAAGGCCTCGGGTGCGCTCCCTCTGTCGTGCGACTGGTTGTTCCTACGGGCTATTCGTTCAATCTCGACGGAACATCAATTTACTTGACCATGGCCGCGCTCTTCGTCGCGCAAGCGCTCGGTGTGCATCTCACATTCGGCGAAGAAGTAAAGCTCCTGCTCGTATTGCTGCTCACGTCGAAGGGAGCTGCCGGCGTCACGGGTAGCGGCTTTGTCACCCTCGCGGCAACCCTCTCGGCCACGGGCAGCATTCCCGTCGCAGGCCTCTCTTTGTTGCTTGGCATCGATCGCTTCATGTCTGAAGCGCGCGCGCTTACGAACATCATCGGCAACGCTGTTGCGACAATCGTGGTCGCACGATGGGAGGGCGAACTGGATCTCGAACGCGCTCGTGCAGTTCTCGACGGCAGGCATCGGCCTCCATGAACTCTGCCGCAAGTTGCCCAATGTAGGAAAAGCGCATGGCCGCTGCACTTTGTCGCACAAAAGGGGTGAGCCTGCGTTTACCGAAGTGCGGAGGCGCGCTTAACTTTGTGTGTTTCTGACATTGAGCTCTGAAGTTCACAAATAAGCACGCCGTTGATCATCATAGGACCCAAAGGAGTTCCATGAAGTTCACCCTCGCCCTTACGGCATTGACGTTTCTCTTTACTGCCTCTGCCTCAGCAGCTCCGACCGAACTCTGCCGCGAGGGAACGAGTTTCAAGCGGGATTGCAACACGTGCCGATGCGATCCGAAGAGTGGCCGCACGCAGTGCTCGCTGATGAAATGCGCGGGAGCGACCGTCGACCGGTGTCCCAAAGGAACCATCTTCAAGCGAAAATGCAACACCTGCCGATGCGACGCCAGGACGGGCGCGATCGCCTGCACGAAGCAGATTTGCCTTCCACAGCGGGCGGCCGCAAAGTCTACGCGCTAAAGACGATCGATAGAACTTTGTACGAACCAAAGGCCATGAGCGCGCTCAACGGCAGTGTGAGCACCCACGCGGTGAGAATGTTGCCAGCCACTCCCCACCGGACAGCACTGATGCGCTTGCTCGCGCCCACGCCCATGATGCACGCGTTGATACAGTGAGTTGTCGACACGGGCACGCCCTTCAAACTCGCGAGGAGAATCGTGAGAGCACCGCTGGTCTCGGCGGCAAAGCCCTGCAAAGGGCTGATGCGAATGATCTTCGCACCCATCGTCTTGATGATGCGCTTGCCGCCTGCCATGGTGCCTAGCCCAATGGCGGCCGCACACGAAATGACAACCCATAGTGGGATTTGATCGCCCTTCGGCAGCGCCCAAGACGGAAGGCCAGTCCCACCCGCAGCAAGGAATGAGCTCAATGCGAGAGCAATGATGCCCATCGACTTTTGCGCGTCGTTAGAACCATGCGCGAACGCCATGCCGCACGCTGAAACAAGCTGCAAACGGCGCGAGATGCGATTGACGCGATCGGGTTTCGATTTTCGAAAGAGCCACATCAGACCGACCATGACAGCGAACGCGATGATGAAGCCGAGCGTTGGCGACAGGACCAACGGCTCAAGCACTTTCGTCTTAAGCGCTCCCCATCGAAACGCCCCAATTCCGCCCTTCGCAACCACAGCACCTGCGAGCGCGCCAATCAACGCGTGCGAAGAACTCGAAGGAATTCCGTACCACCACGTGATCAAATTCCACGCGCATGCACCAATGAGCGCCGCAAGAACGACCGTTTGATTGACCATTTGCACGTCGGCAAAACCGGACGCGATGGTCTTGGCAACGGCCGTTCCCGTAACTGCACCGAAAAAATTCAGAACGCCGGCGATGATGACGGCCGTTCGAATTGGGAGCACACCAGTCGATACGACGGTCGCAATGGCGTTTGCTGCGTCGTGAAAGCCATTGATGTAGTCGAAAACGATCGCCGCAACGATGACGCAAATGAGCAGGCTAACCATGCTTTACAGCCAAATTCCCTAAGATTTTCGCCACGCCTTCACACGCATCGATCGCGTTCTCAAGATCGTCGAGCACGCTTTGCTCGCGGATAAGCGTCTTCGCGTCGACATCTGGATTGCGAAAGAGTGCTGAGATCGCTTGCCGATACACCGTGTCGCCTTGCTTCTCGAGCTTTCGAATCTCCCGGCCGAGCGCAACAATGCGCGTGTAGTCGTGCTTGCGCAGCAACGGCACCGCTTGCTGAATCAACTCCGCGCACTGTCCAATCGTCGCGATGAGCCGCTTCATCGGCATCGTAGGCGTTTCGACGCCTAACATGTCGCAAGCTCGAATCGACGCGTTTGCAAGATCGAGCACGCCGTCAAGCTCGGACGAAAGTCGGTGTAGATCTTCTCGATCGAGCGGAGTTACAAATGTCAGTGCGAGCGCGTCTTCCATTTCGTGAAAGAGCTTGTCACCCAAGTGCTCCCACTCTTGCACCGCATCGCGAACAGAGATGAGCGTGCCATCTCCTTCACCAAAACGTGCGAGCGCGATCGAGCCGTCACGCACGGCTTTCGATTGCTTCTCGAGTATGTCGAAGAAGTGATCTTCGCGTGGAAGCAACCAACGAATGATGTTCTGAAGCGCCATGAGGTGCGGGCGAGTCTAGAGCAACCGGCGCGCGGCCTCGTGACATGACGGTTACGAATTGGCTCGACGACGCGCCATAACCGACAAAACGTACCGGAGCGGGACGTGGGATTCGAACCCACGACATCCAGCATGGGAAGCTGGCACTCTACCAACTGAGTTAGTCCCGCAAGGAAGGCGAACGATACAGTGAGCCACAATTAGCCCCGCTAAGCAATTGTCAACGGTACCCGCTCAACCTCCGGCAGCGTGGCACTTCGATAGGGCCGCAGCTTCGTTGTTGCAGGCGGTGCCCGCCGAGTAAGTCTTGGCCGCACAGACGCCTTTTGCGTCCAAACAAGCGTCATTTGCGTCACTTTCGGCGACGCACCGTGACGTGGCAGCGCCCGCATCGGCAGCCTCTGTTCGTGAGCACGCCGCTTTGTCGCCAACACCGGTACACTCGGCGGTCTTCTCGCAAACCGAAACCTTCGCGCTCTTTCCGCACGCCGCCGCAAAAAGCGGAAGGGCTGCCGCGAAGCCAATCAGAATCTTCTTCATAGTGATGGATCTCCCTTTCAAATTACGTGCTGCCGCGTCGATTCGCCCTCGGCCACCCCTCGCACGGCGGGCGAAGCGTTACTACGACGTTCTTTAGAACCTTAGCAAGCCCGTGAAAAGGGACCTTAGAACGCTGGGGAAGCAACCCCCCGACACTGGTCGAGCGTTGCGCGCTCCTTCGTGCACCGCGTCGCGTCGACCACCAACTGTAAGACCTCGCATTTGGCATTCTCGAGCGCGCATGTCGCCCAAGCCTCAAATTGGGTCGCGCAGCGGTCTCCGTCCGTAGCCAGCACGCCTGCACGTTCGAGATCGCTGCATTGCCCGCCGGGGTCTGGCGCTTTCGCGCACTCTTGCGCGCGCTCACAGTACGCACGCACTTTCGACTTTCCACACGAGAAAACTGCCACCGCAGCAAGAACAACTGCCGACCAACTACGAATACCGCGAGCCGCTCGTTGCCCCATGCGCTTGGGATCTGTTCTAGCGCGGCGACTTTGCGGAAGACCAGCTTCTCGCCACGTTGAGCAAAAATAGCGAACGGCCCCGGCAACAATCGTCACCGAGGCCGCTCTATTTACGACCCAACTGAGGTCAGCCACACGAAATTAGTCAAGACCGTGTAGGTTCGTCAGTCGCATTCGCTCTCTCTCGAGGCTCGGCGCAACACGCTCATGCCCATAGAGAAGAGAACGCGGACTAGCTCGAAGTACCCTCACGTTTGGGACTACTTGGACTATGCATTCTATCTTCCCTCCTCCGGACTCTGCCGGCGTCCCGGGTAGAACTGCGTGACAACACGCCGCCCCCACACGTCGGACGTTTCATGGTTTGGGATGCACGCGCAAGAATCTGCGCGAGCGATTCCACAGTTGGGGCGACCCTTGCACAAGTTCCCTTGCGCCGAACCAACTCGGGAGAATTTCTCCACAGGCTCGCCATTACACGTTCAATATACGGGGCGCCGCGCAACCGCGCCACGTTATGCCCCTCACTTCGTTGACGATTTCGTTGCGTCGAGCGAAAACCGCTGTTTGCAGGGGAGCGAACTGTAGGTACCGCCGAATTCGGCCGTCTGATCGCGACAATCGGAGCCCGTTACCGGCACATACGCGTACTCGAGCGCACCTGTAAACGTCGCCTCATCCGT
>JAHFDZ010000226.1:0-9618 GCA_023248745.1 Myxococcales bacterium
GCTCATGCCGCTGCCATCCGCCGCATCGGGGATCACTTGCTCAACGTGCTTTGCGCCTTGTTGAAGAAAAAACAGCTCTTTCTTCCTTTACCGACTTGAAGTCCTACAGGAAGTCCGAGCGGGTCAGAATGTGAGGCTCTGCGGCCGAGCGCAGGAGGGACCGAAGGTCCGGCCATGCGAAACGTGCCTCGTTGCAAGCGCAAAGCGATGCTCTGGTGGTGCCGTCCGACACACCCAAGCGAAACGTGCCTCGTTGCAAGCGCAAAGCGATGCTCTGGTGGTGCCGTCCGACACACCCACGCGAAACGTGCCTACCGACACAAACTAGTTCCCGATCGTCGGCTTCGTTGGCAACGAAAACCCAAGTCCGAGCGTAATCATCTGATTCCACTTGAACGTGCGGTCTTCGCCATCAATCTTCTGATCGGGGAACTTGCCGTCGTTGCCTGTGCCGCGCTGATCGAAACCGGCGCGGTTCCACGAGAAGGGAAGGGCGCGGTATTCGAGGTTGAATGACATGAAGCGTGCGAAGTAGAAGTTGAACCCGACGCCGAACGTGGGGGCAACGGCTACGCGCGACGCGAGCGCGAATGAACCTGGATCAGAACAGCTTTTCTGTCCCGCTTTCGTCGTATCACCACACGCGCCACGCTCTTGCGTTCCGACGAATGCGATGCCGAGGCTTGCGTAAAGATCGGTGTCGGTAAACAGCTTTTGAAAGAGCGCGAGTTTTCCGCGGAACGGAACGAAGGTGACTTGAGGCGCTGCAACCCACTGCAAGCGGCCTGTTTGCTTGTCGAACCCACCGTTGGTATCGGGCGAAATTTGCGTTGCAGTCGTGACGCCGCGCGGTGACTTTTGGTCGATCTTTTCGGTCAAATCTGTTGACGCGCTAACGATGCCGTAGCCGCCCCACAGACCGACGCCCAACCAGTCCTTGAAGTTGTATTGAAGGCGGGCGCCGAGGAAGATCGTGCGTCGATACTCATCGAGCAGCGTGAAGGATGCCGAAGGTGCGACCTCGAATCGACCTTCGCGATACATACGCAGATTGCGCACTGGCGGAGCGTCCTTAAGCGGACCCGCAATTTGGTTTTCCTGAGCGAAGGCCGACGACGCAATCAGCGACGCGGTTCCCGCAAGAAGCAAGGCAACAATCCGATTTGGCTTCCGATTCATCGTCGTCCTCTTCCGTATCTCGCCGCTCACTTGTCGAGCTTGTATTTCCAGGAGAAGGGCACGAACACGCTCAAGCCGAGCTGTGCCTGGATATTATTGGTGATCGAGGTCTCGCCGTTCCAGGTTTTCGGATCGGTTGCGCAATTTTTGCAGTCTTTTACGCCAGAGGCCGCAACCGCCATATTTTCAAGTTGCTCTTGAAAAATGTAGTCGCGCACTTCGAGGTTGAGCGCGAGCCATCGGTTGAAGAAAATCCGCAACCCAAGCCCCAAGTTGAAGTTCAGCTTCGGGTTGAATGAGAACTTGCGGTTGTCGGGATCGATGACGGGAATGGGGCGCGTTGAGAGTACACCGACGCCACCGACGACGTACGCGTCGTAGTGAAAGATGAACTTGCCGAATCCAGCTGCGAACTTTCCGTACGCAGGCACGTAGGTAAAGTTTGCGTTCGCTCCCCACTGGTATTCGTTCAGCGGAACGGCAACGCGCGCGGCGCGACGGTTCTGGAAGTTGAAGTCGGAATCGCCGTTGAGGCCAGCATAGATGTTGGCGTTCACGCCGACCGCGAGGACGTTCGTAATGTAGTAGTTCGCCGCGATGCCGGGGGCAGGGTGGCTTACGAACTGGTCGTTGAGCGAGAAGGACCAATATGGGTTGATCTCGAACCGGCCGCGCCGCAACGCATAAATCTGCTGCACCGCATACACTTCGGCCTCGACGTCTTTGCGCGCCGCACCCGCGGCACCGGGGCCCGCACCTGGCCCACTGATAGGGGCTGTTGCTCCGCCTTTGCATCCGGGAAGGTCGGGCGTGATCTGACAAACGTCAAAGTCTCCGCCGGGTTCGTCCTTCTTTGGATCCTTTGCGTCCTTTGGCGTGGTGTCGTCGCCCTTTGCGTCTTTGGGCGGATCTTTAGGCGTGGCGTCGTCGGCCTTTGCTGCCGTATCCGTAGCGGTCTTCTTGTCGGCGGCGGCTGGTTTGCCGTAGGCAACCGAACCGAGCGTCGCGAATGCCGTCAACAGAAGCCACGAGCGAGCTTGCTTCATCACTTTTCCTTCTGCGCGACTGCACTTGGCATTGGCGGGAGCATTGGCTGGCGTCGTTGTCTCACTTGCCGCTAACTATGTGGAAAGATTGACAAATTCCAATCGCCCAACAACGCCGCGGGACTATATCACGCGAAAATTCGCGGGCGCAATCAGATTCTCCCTACATCATGCTGCTTGTGATTCGTCGGCGTCGCCAAAGAGGGCCTCGACGAACGCGGGAGCGTAGAACTCCCGGAGATCTTCGGCTCGTTCCCCAAGTCCGATGTATCGAACAGGAACCCGCAATTCGTCACAGATACTGACCACAATGCCTCCTTTTGCGGTTCCATCGAGCTTGGTGAGCACGATGCCCGTGAAGTCGACCGCTTCCTTGAACATCTGGGCCTGCGTAAGCGCGTTTTGACCTGTCGTTGCGTCGAGAACGAGCAGCGTTTCGTGCGGAGCTCCGTCGAGCGCTTTGCTGATCGATCGGCGAACCTTTTTTATCTCATCCATCAAGGGTGCCTTCGTGTGCAGCCTGCCCGCGGTATCGATCAAGAGAACGTCGACGCCAGCGTCGATTGCCTTTTGCGTCGCTTCGAATGCGACGGCGCCGGGGTCAGCGCCTTCTTTGCCGCGAATCACTTCGGCGCCAACGCGCTTGCCCCACACTTCAAGCTGCGCGACCGCTGCCGCGCGAAAGGTGTCGCCGGCAGCAAGCATGACCTTCTTGCCTTCTTGGGAGAATTGCGTCGCGAGCTTGCCAATGGTTGTCGTTTTTCCGACCCCGTTGACGCCCACCATGAGCACGACCGTTGGCTTGTGTTTGAGTTCGAGTTTGCCAGCGCCGAGATCGAGGATCGCGTTTGCTTGCGCGCGAAGGGCGCCCCAAACCGCGTCGCGATCTGCGAGCGCCTTGCGTTCCAACCCTTCACGGACGCGCTCCAGGAGAAGCTGCGTCGTCTTCGCGCCTACGTCACTCGACAGCATGATCTCTTCGAGCTGTTCGACAAGATTTGGATCGAGCTCTCGTTTACCGACGAAGAGGGACGCAAGTCTTGCGATGAATCCACCGCGAGACGCGCCGAGACCTTTGCGCAAGCCACGGACTTCGTCGGCGGATACTTGCCGACTCATTGGCGGCGGTGGTTCGCTCGCTTCCATCACGTTCGCAGAGGCGACTTCGGCAACCGACGAAACGCGGGCCGCGCTTGCTTTCACCGAGACCCGTTTGTTCGACGCGCGCTCGATCGACGGCTCAATTCCTTGTGCCTTCGTCCTGGGCTCGTCGTGGGATTCTGCCGGGGGGAGGGCAGGTTTGCTCTTGCTGAATGCGAAGAACAACCCGAGCGCAGCAACAACGAGCACTGCGATGATGATTGCGATTGTCATGAAAGCTCCTCGCGGCCGCGGAAAGGTCCACGCTGGGCCCGACTATAAGAATCGGTGCGGGATGCAGTCAACGAACGTCTTTGATTGTGTCGTCCGCGGCTGGAACTGTGCGCGGTTGGCCCTTGCGCAATTCCTCGTCGCGCGCCTCATCAATTTCGGCGTCGCCAAAGGCCGCGTCCTCGACGGCGCGCGCCCACTCTGCTGCCTGACCGACTTGGCCAGCGACGCGTGCAACGTGCCCCGGCGTTGGCTCAGGCTTCTGATCAAACGGATGCCCGACCGCGCGCGCCCACCCGATGAGATCCTCAAGTATTGCGTGCTTGCGTCGTCGAAGTCGCACAAACGAAAGTTCGCTCGTGGTCACTTCGCGCGTTCGAAATCCCACCGCCGAGATTTCCCAACGCTCAACGCGATGCAGCGCTCCGGACACTTCGAAGTCACCATGCGCATCGGTGGCGACGTGCACGGTCCCTCTCAGCGTGCCATCGTTGGGTGCAAATGTAACAGTGATAGGTCGTATTGAAGCGCCCACGATTGGCTTACTCGAGTACGCGTCGACAACACGGCCCGAATATCCACGCAAGGCAGGTGCGCGATCGTTCTCAACAGGGCGCGGTTTGTTTTGAGGTCGTCGTTGCACGCGCGTCAGGCGTTCAACGAATTTGCGTAGCGCGGCTGAGCGTCCGAAGGCAAAAACGAAAAGGGCGAGGACACCAACAAGAATACCAAGAAACCGCAGCGCTTGTCGTGGCCGTGCGTCAATTGCAACAGAGGCTGCGTTGGCCACGATGTGTTCGTTCGACGAAGCAAGCCGCAGTTCGGCAGCACGAACGCCGGCGAAGTTCAATGTGTCAAATGTAACTGTAGACGTGTTATTTTCAGCAGGTGCGCTCGCGAGCTTGCGACCCTCGAGCCAAAGCTCGACCGCACCCGAAACGGGGAAGTCGCAGGTCACGTGAACGGTCAGGCTCTCTGAGCCAGCCTGATCCCAAATGCGAACCGTATGCGTTGGAGTGGTTAGCGTTGCCGTTGTGGTGCGCGTTACGGTGAGGCGAGCGTCCGCAGGAAACCAGTGGTCATTGCCTTCTGCACGAATTGTCCAATTGGAAAAGCCGGGCGCACCCGAATTTGCAACTTCTATAGTTGCTTTTCCCGACGCGTCCGTTTCGCCGCGCCCAAGTGGTTGTTCTCGGTCGTCGAAGAGTTCAAGCGGGATGCCCGACGCTGCCGCGGCTCCCTCGCGAGCAATGACGGTCACGATGAGCGGCGCTCCAGCGACTGCGTTCAGCGCTGCGGGCTCAGCATGCAGCTGAAGCGTACGATGCGCGCGCCCAAGCTCGATTTCCTTTGCGACCTTATCGACCAGTTCTGAGCCCAAGTAGCTCAGCCGGAGCACTGTCGATCGTGCAATCTCACCCGGAGTCGACACGCAAAATTGACCGCGACCATTGGTGCGCAACTTGCCGCGTGAAGGACCTCGCGTCTCGTCGCAGTTTGTCAATGAAGTTGACGATTGCGAGAGGGATAAGTCGACATCAACATTGCCAAGGGGCTCGTCGGCGTCGTCTGCGATCGTTCCGCGCACGATGATGCGGTCCGCTTCCCGTCGCACTTCAGTTGTGAAGTGTGCCTGTCCACGCACGGTGACCAAGTGTGGTGCCGCTGATGCGTGGTGCTGTGGGCCAACGTGCAGTGCGCAGATCACACTCACCCAGAACAATCGCTTCGCGCTGCGAATTTTTGGTCCTCTCACCTCAAACTCACCGATCCTTAATCCGTTCATTCAAAGTTGCCTGAGACCGACTGGCTACACAAGGAGGCATGTTGCGTGAGACTTGGACCCGCCGTCATCGCGATCGCACTTTTGACTCGTTTGGCAGCCGCCGAAGGTGTTGACCCGACGGCTGACATCGATCGCTCTTTGTGGCTGGCCGCGCGTGCGGATGACGGATCACTTCCCGAGCTGTGCAAACGCGCTAAGCACGCACGCGCACCTGAGTCGCGCGAAGCTGCCGGATTGGCGCTTGGCCGGTTCGCTGCCGGATCGGTAGATAAGTGCCTGGCGCGCGAAGGTGTGTCCGATCCGCGCACCGCGGATGCTGTGCGTCGCGGCCGCGCGTTTCGACGTGTTTCTGGGCTCGTGGTGTTTAGCAACAACATGGACGCCGCGAATCTGACGAAGTTTACAAAATTGAAACTGTTCGAGCGAGGTTACATTGTATCGGCCGATCGGCCAGTCGGCAGTGCCCTTCGCGAAGGGCTCCATTTCCCACGCGGCCACGGGTGGTTTTTGGATGTGCGCACCGTGCGCTGTGAAATCGTGCGCAGCGACAGTGGAACGCGATCCGAGTTCCACGTTGTGGCGAACGTTTTTGCGCATCCTGGTCGCCAGTTGCTGCCGGTGAGTGGGCCGCTTCGTGTTGACGGCGCGATCGAAGGTGGCGCTTCGTGCGCGCTCGACGGCGGCGTACTGCGTCAACTCGGCGAAGTACTTGCCGAGCGCTTTGTCGATTCGGAGAGCATATTCCTTGCTGCTCGCGGCCAAATGTAGCTCAGCCGAAAGCACTCTCGATGTGCTCGAGCTCGACGCGCCCTCCTTCAAATGAAACCGTGATCACATCGTATCGCACGCGCTGCAAATGAGTGCGCGTTTGAATCGACTTTCGCCAAAGCGCCGCCGTTGCTCGCTGCACCTGGGCCTGCTTTTTGGGCCGCACGCTCTCTAGCGCAGTCTCGAGGGCGCTGCGTTTTCGCGAACGCACTTCGACCACGACGAGCAGGTCGCCTTGCTCCACAATCAAGTCGAGCTCGAGCGGTCCTGCACGCACGTTTGCGCCGAGCGGCACAAAGCCTGAGGCAAAAAAGTAGTCTGCGGCAACGGCTTCCGCGCGCCGTCCACGAACGTGGCGCGAAGGAGGCTTCTTCGATTGCGAGGGATATGCGCGTTCCATGCGCGCTGCAGAGCGAAAGGCGCTTACTGCTGGTAAGTCTTCCCGCAATCAGACTTAGTATCGGTCTTGCTGGCGTCGCAGGCGTTGCACGTCGACGTAGTGTCGTAGGTCGTGTCCTTCTTGATGCAGTATCCGCCGGTCAAGCCGGTGTCGCCAGCGCCGATCGAGTTGCGGAGCTGCTTGCACTCAAAGCCTTCGGGGCAAGCGCAGTAGTTTGCGCCATCGTTCGTCTTGCCATCCAGGTTCATGCAGCGACATGAGCAGTAGACGGTTTGTGCCGCCCTTCGCTCGCTGCACTGAGGCTCCACATAGGCTTTGTTGGTAGCGGTGCTGTCGGTCAGGCCAGTGATGGGTGCTGACTTGTCACCGGGGATAGAACAAGCTTCCTTGGCAGCGCCGAGGGTCTTGCCTGCGGATTCTTGGCCGTAAGGGCACGTGACACGGCCTTGAAAGTGATTGATGAGACAAAGGCGCGTTTGACACTGAAAGCTCTTCGACTCGGTGCTGATCTCGCCGAGCGCAAAGCCCGTAAATGTCGGATCGTACTCTTGCTCAGGAATGCAAGGATCACCGACCCCCGACTGCGAACAGCCGCCGGTGCCGCCAAGCGAACCCGCAAGAACACCGCATGCGATCACGGCAATAATTGAGCGCGTCATGTCGCGTATCTCACCTTCTGTTGGAGTCGGTACGGCCTCACACAGGCCGGACGACGAGCGGCTACGAAAACTACTCGAGCTCATAAGTCCCAGTCAAGCGCTCGAAATCGGGTGAGAGCCGCGCCGCATGCGCTGAACGCTTTCACCGCCGGGTCAGTGACAGAAAACGTCAGGCGCGATCAGGCAAAGCGCACGCGTCGCAACTGCGCTGGATATGTAAGGAACCGCTTGACATCGTGCGCACTCGGTTCGTACCATCGCCCGGCTTTGTCGGGGCCATTTTGTTGAAAAATGCAGGGTTTTCTCCGCATGATACTCGCTCGCAGTCCTTCTGTGTCGCTCTCGCCTTGCAGCCTGAGCGAGGACGATGAGCCGTGTTCCTCAAACTACCTCAACTTCAGGCCGCCTACTTTCTGGCGAAAAACGGCTCAGGCGAAAAACGGCAGACCGCAGGCGAACAAAACTCGCTGATCGAGGAGCGAACCGACGATGCGTAAGACCCTAGCGCGCGTGTGTGCAACATTTACGGCTCTCACTTTGATTGCGTCCACGGTGACATCCACCGCGGATGCGCGACCGGCGGCGCCGAAAACGCCGGCGTCAAAAGTGACGAAGCTGAGTCGCTCCGCTGAGCAGTTTGAGCCTTACATCGCAAAGGCGAATCGAAAGGCCAAGGACAAAGCGAAAGACAAGGCCAAGCCCGGCGATAAGAAAAAGAAGAAAGACGGCCCCGTCCAGCCCGGTGAGCCGAGTGAAGTCGCCGCGCAGGCGAAGCGTCTCTATAGCAGCGGAAAGCTCTACGACGCCGCCAAGGCTCTCTATCGCGTCTACATTGGCGAAACCGGCGACGACGACGGCAACAAGCAGCTCGCGCAGTTTGACCTCGCCAAGACATTTTACAGCCTGAAGTATTTCCAGGCTTCCTACGGCATCTTCAGCGATATCGCTGACAAGCCGGATCACCTCAAGTTCAACGAAACGTTGCTCTGGCTCGCAAAGCTCGCCACAGAATTGCCCGAGTCGGCAGACATCATTGAGCGCGTCGGTAAGTACGACGAAGATCACATCTCCCAGTTCAAGAACAACGCCGAGCAGCGCGAGCTGTATTGGCAGCTCAACTACCTGCTCGGTCGCTATAAATACCGAACGGCGCTTTACAACGACGCGCTCGCACTCTTCACCAAGGTCAGTCCCGAGTCGAAATACTACGTTCAAGCGCAGTTCTTTTCGGGGATTTCCCACGTTCAGCAGAAAGAGTCGATCCCTGCTGTTAAGTCGTTTCAGCGCATTCTCAGCACGCTCGCAAGCGGCGCAACGGGCGTTGAAGACGACGCGCGTATGCGTGATCTCGCCTACCTCTCGATTGCGCGGACTTTCTACGCGAAGTCGATCCAACTCGACGAGGCAACCTTCGCGCCGTCGATTAGTCCGGCGCACCTTAAGGTCGCCGTTGACCACTGGAACTCCGTTGACGTCGCCTCAGAGTATTGGCTGGACGCTCTCTTCGAAGAGAGCTGGGCGTACTTTATGAAGGGCGACTATTCCCGCGCGCTTGGGAACGTTCATACGATTCAATCGCCGTATTTCCCTAATTCGTATTATCCAGAAGCCGAAATCCTCAAAGCGGTTATCTACTTCTACAATTGCCAATACGACAATGCGGGACTGATCGCGCAGCGCTTCAAGGACAAATATGAGCCTATTCAGGCTGAGCTTTCGAAGGTTCTCGAAAAGTTCAGTGGCAATAACCAAGAAGAGGCATTCTACAACTTCCTCAAGGAAGTTAACTGTAGCCTCCAAGCCAAGAACGGGACGGCCGGCGAGACTTGTCAGGGCGTCAAGGACGCTTCGCTGTCGCCAACGGTAAAGCCGATCATTGAGATTTCACTTTCCGATCGCCAGCTCCTTCGCACCCTTCGATACGTCGAAGTGCTCGACGAGGAGTCCGGCCGATTCAAGCGCTCTTCAACAGCCTTTCAAGAGTCGAAGGTCGGCGTTTCGATCAAAGATTCTCTCCACGATGCGCGCGAGGGTGCCGTTCGCAACGCAGGCGATCTCGCAAAGGGGCGCTACCAGCGTAACCTCGATGAGCTAAACGAACACCTTCGCAATGCGACGAAGATTTTGATCGACGTTATCCAAGCGAAGCGCGGCGAGATCGCGAAAGAGGAGCTCAACTCGCGCTCATCGATCCAAGTTCCAGAGGCCAACGTTGTCAAACCTGACGAAGAGCACGTCATCTGGCCATTCGACGGCGAATATTGGCGTGACGAACTCGGCTTCTACCGACAGTCCATCATACCGAAGTGCGGGAGATAAGATGAAACGCGCGTTGATTCTATTGGCTGCTGGCGCTGCGTTTCTCGTTAGCGCTCCCGGCATCGCCGCTGACATGTGCATCTCGCCCGA
>JAHFDZ010000226.1:9628-10175 GCA_023248745.1 Myxococcales bacterium
GCGACAAAGGCCGTCACCGATTGCTCGTCGGCGGGCGCTTCCTTTGAAGGTCATGGAGGCAAAGCACCGGCGGTGAGCTTTCACGGCAAGGTCGAAGATCTGAAGAAGGGGAACAAGGTCAACAAGCCTTCGAACCCTTCAGAGCGGATGACCGCGGGCTTCCGCGATTCTCGTCAAACCGCGCTGCAACAACGCGCGCTCGCACTTCTTGCGCTCGAGATTCAACAGCTCGAGATGCTTTTCAGAAGCACACCCATCCGGTCGAATGATCGCGCGCAACTGCTCCGGCGTCTCGCAGAGGACTACGTCGAGCTTGAAAATGCAGCATTTCGTGAGAAAATTGCGGCCGAAATCCGTCGCGACGAATTGAAAAAGACGGATCCCGCCGCCGCTGGCAAGGCGCAAGCTGACGCCCTCGATCGCGAGAAAAAGGTCAAAGGCGCCCGCAAGGCCGCCATCAATTACTACTCTTCGATTGTCGATGAGTCCTCGGGCAAAGCATCAAAGCGCTTCGCGACAAATCCTCCGCCCGCTTACACGCAGCTCG
>JAHFDZ010000018.1:0-8973 GCA_023248745.1 Myxococcales bacterium
GCCTAAAGCCACCTTACGTCTGACCTCTGGCGTCTGACATCGGCCAACGCTCCTCCCGCGGGAGGACAAGTGTTGGCCTTTTTTGCGCCTACTTTGTGGTCAGGACGACGGTCCATGTCCTTGTCGACCCGTGAAGGCTTCCGATGATCGACTTTGCTTGGTAACGACGAAGTCGCCATGGAACACCCAAGCCTCTTCACGCTGCTTCAGCAGTTTCACGCGGCAAAAATGCCGCGGGCGACGTGGACTCACGAGGCGCACTTGCGCGTCGCAGCGTCGCTCATCTGGTTCTACGGCCGTGACGTAGGGCTCAATGTGATCCGTGATGGCATCAAGAAGCTCAACGCTTCGTTTGGTGGCTCACCCGACGGGTATCACGAGACCGTGACGCGCGCGTTTACGACGCTGATCGATTCGTTACTTTCAGAGTTGCCCTTGGCAACGCCAATCGAGGCTGCGGTTGACAGTGTCGCCGCGCGATTGAAAAGCGAAAAGAACATCTTGGGTCGTCACTACGATCGCGAAACGCTCGACAGTCGCGAAGCGCACCAAACGTGGATTCTGCCTGTGCTCGCTCCCCTTCCGCTTCCCGCTCCTCGTGCAATCGAAGTGCGCATGGCGCTCGAAGGCGAAGGCGCGAGCGCCGCGGATGTCGTTGCCGAAGTTTACGATGAGTACGGATTCACCTGGGAGCCCGAGGGCTACCACCGCGATCTTTATCAACTCGGAGACACTTACCTCCGCACGGGAGGCGCATTTTTTCTCGCCATCGATGTTGTAACCGCGCGGCCCGTCGGGACCTCGGCGTTGTTTCGCTTCGATCGCCTTGCGGCGGGCGAAAAAGTTCAAATCGTTGACGATGTGACGCGCATTGCCGGAGCGGATTGTTCGCTCGAACGCCTCTACGTTCGCAAGAGCGCAAGGAGTGTGGGTCTTGGACGGGCGTTGCTACAACGGACGATCGATTTCGCGGCCGCGCGCGGAGCACGTTGTCTCGAGATTTGGAGCGACAAACGTTTTCGAGAAGCACACAGGCTGTATGAACGTTTTGGAGCGACGGCCATCGGTGAGAGGATTTGCGATGATCCCGACCGCAGTCCGGAGTGGGGCCTAAAAATTCAACTTGGTTGACGACTCCTATGGGCTGCGAGTGCTCGCAGGTCGCGCACAACGGAAGCCAATCCACGCGGTTCCCTGACCGCTCTCTGCTTCAAAACGGTAGTTCGATGCGAGCGCAGGCATGCCTTCGAGCCACGAGCCGCCGCGCCCCGTACGTGAGCGCAAATAGCGGCGTGCTGAGGTGTCATTGGGCACTTGCGTGCAGACCGGATCGTGCGCGAAATTGGGTCGAGATAGGTCGCTCCAGCATGCTCCCGCGCGGGCCTCATACTCGTCTAAAGCCCACTCCGAGAGATTGCCTGCGAGATGAAGGATCGCATGTCCGTCGATGTGCAAGAAATCACGTACTTTCAGCTCTTTGCTCGGGATAGGCGTTCCGAGAAGATTGCGGTCCAATTGTGTTGGGCCGCCGCATGTCGAATCGCTA
Organism: Myxococcales bacterium; assembly: GCA_023248745.1. Lineage (GTDB taxonomy): Bacteria > Myxococcota_A > Polyangia > Polyangiales > Polyangiaceae > JAHFDX01. The sequence goes on from JAHFDZ010000018.1 coordinate 1,547, forward strand.
TATGCGGTTGACCAAGGTGTGAGTTGGGTATGTCGTCCGTATACCGCGTATTCACACGATGGAATGTCGAGGCCCCAAACAAAAGGGCGTCCGTTGAATGCACCCGCAACATATTCGAACTGCGCTTCAGTGGGCAGGTCACCGCCTTGCGCTTGGCAATAGGCTCGCGCAAGAATATCGTCAACACAGTTGACGGGGTACAGGTCGAGCTCGCTCGGTTCGGGGGTATAGGTGCACCAGTCAGTGGGGGTCTTGCCGTCGAGCGCGCCGCTCCATTTGTGCAGGTTGTTCCCAAATTCGAGATGGGTGCCTAAGAACGCGCGCAGCTCGGCGACGGTGACTTCGTGATCGAGCAAAAAATACGGCTCTAGCGCGATGAGCCGTCGAGCGCTTCGCTCGGGCTCCACACTGAGTGCGCCCGATGCCGCTCCGAGCCAAAATGCCCCGCCCTTGACGCAGGCTTCATCGCTACGTGGGTTGCCGACGCACCCAATTCGATGCGCCCATGCCCAGTTGTAGACCAGCGACCCGGCTCCTGTGTAAGGCTCGAGGCTGGCTGTGCGTTCCCTTATTCCGACATCACGCACGTCAAGGAAGAGCGAAGCATGCTTCGTACCCTGATCGGGTACTTGGCTTGTCTCGTCTTGCATCAAGGGCGCCATGACCGAAACCGTGACTCGCGGGTCGATTTCGGTTCCGGCAAGACCGCTCAGAAACATGCGCGCGCGGATTCGTAGATCGGAGCGGGATGGCTTGGTAATTCCAAACGAGAGGCCGTTTCGAAATTGGTCTTCGGAAGCCGGAAACTCCCGCTGACACGCCGCGCACGCAAGCGAACCGTCTGGCGTGAGGAGTTCGACACGAACGCTGTCGAAGAGCGGCATCGATCGGTCTTTGTCGAAGTTCGTCAACACCGGCGCGTTTGTATCAATGTGAACAACCAACGTGCCTATCGCAGGCGTGTACTCTCGCGTGCATCCAAGGAGCGGCATAAATGTCGCAAGCATAGTTACTAATAATTTCATCGTCCCCGCCGCGCGCACCGAAAGCCTACCGATACAGGGTTCGTCGTTCTTGCGCCCAAGCGGGTGACCGCCAATGTCTTGCTTTGATTGCTCGTCCAAGAGCCTCCGCGAGCGGCATGCGAGCCAGTCGTTGCGCATTGCGGGTCTTGCCACGCGGCGGTCGCCCAACAGGTGTCCCGCCACTCGTGATACGCGTCCTTCATGAACTCGCTCACGTTGCCGCCAAGGCCATAGACGCCGACGCTTGGAAAGACATCGGTTTCAGTTTGGCGGACCGAGGAGGGCCCAAAGAGTTGCACCTCTTTGTAACAGTTGCCGGCGGTTGTGGTTGGTTTGGGTGCACCAGGGTCGAGCGGCGCTCGGCCATAAATGATGGCGCTGCACTCTGGTGGTTCGAAGCCCCACGGATGAAGTCGCTTGCCTCGTTCATCGGTTGTGAGCCCCGCCGACGTGGCGACCCATTCCCACTGCGCTTCGGTTGGCAATTCTCGGCCAGTGAGCTTGCAAAAGGCCGTTGCCGTTTCGGCGCTGACGCAATTGAGGGGAAAATCTTCTCGATCTCCGGGGCCGGTGATCGGTTCGGTGCTGAGGGTACAAAAGCTCTCGAGTTTTGCTGGAACCGTGTTCACGAACGGCGCGTCGTTTAGGTCGGGGCGTTCGTCGACTCTCAGGCCATCGCGCAAGGCGGCGCGCCATCGCGCGACGGTGACTTCGTAGCGATCGATGATCAGCGGTGCGATTTGCGCGACACGCGCGCCATAACTCGAAAACGATCCAAGGTCGTCACGCCTCAACGTTAGGCTGGCGACGTCTGTTGTGCCCATGAGATAGATCCCGCCCGGCACACAAATTTCTTCGTCGTAGAGTGGCTGCCCATCTTGGCTGCTTGCCGCGCGTGGTGTCAGCGTGCAATCGTTCTCGGCAGAGGCGGATGCCTGTTCGTCCACAGCGTCGCTCGCGGGTTCTCGTTTGCCATGGATGCGCGTGCAAGCTCCACGATTTTTGAGGTTTGCCATTGTTCCGCTGCACTGCGCTTCGAGAAAAAGGCGCACCTTTTTTTGTTCCCCATAGGTCGGCTTGACCCACACCAGCCGATCGATCGCGATGTCGGGGAGCGGTTCCGAGTTCGGTGATGCGTCAATCTCATTGACGATCAATCTCGGGGCTGCATTGGGTTCTGCCGCTTCGATGATCGATGGATCGCCGTCGTGATAGCGCTCGCCCAAATAGTCGCGAACGAAGCTCGCAGCATAAACACGAATTCGCACGAGCGCTCGCGTCGCTGACTTTGAATTAGTCAATATACTGAACGATAGAGGGACCTCGTCAGAACTTCGCACGGCGAGCTCCTTCGTGCTCGTCCACCTAAGGCCCAGTGGCAGCGAGGCGTCTTCTTCGAATATGTCGACGCGGATCCGATTGCCCACGCGCGGCATGGGCAAGTTGGTTGTGAGTACGAGCTCCGTGGTGCCGAAGTCAGTCACAAACTCCGGTCTACAAGCGAGGGCGAGTGCGCCCATCAAGACCCAAGGAACGCGGTGCACCCACCAATTGTACCTGTACTTCGCTACCGATGGAGTTCGGCAGCAACCACGCTGCCGCCATTGCCTGTTTGGTTCGCGTGAACACCTTTGCCCACCGCCGTGAGGAAGCGCCCGTCGCCGCTCATCTCTGCGGCGAAGCCCGACCCTGGCAGATCGATGCCGAAGTATGGAGCGGCCGGTGCCTCATCGCGGAACACCATAATTTCTGGGTTCGTATTGTGCTCCGTGCCCCACCAGCTGATCGCTGACCACGCGCCTGTATGCGAAATGGTCACCCACGCTGCGCTTTGTCCGGTTGTGCTGGTGTCGGGGTTCAAATCGTAACGCCATGCGGGCACTTTGCCTTGCTTCAGCGAGAAGCGCGTGACGTACCCGAGCTGGCTTCCCGTCGTCGAGGTCCACGCTCCGACGATCGAGTCGTTGTCGTCAGCGACGGCGAGTGCGCCGCACGTTGCCTTGCCATCGAGCGTGTATTCAAAAGATGGTTCGTAGCTCTTGCCGTTCCATTTGAACGCCTTCAGCGTGAAAAATCCTTGTGCGAAGACAGAAGCGTCTCCACTCATGCCGAACGCGTCGGTTCCGGATCCAACGATCACGGTTGTGACCTCAGTACCCGTGGCGGTGTCGATGCGTCGAACCTCCGATCCGTAGTGAACAAGAAGTGTGGTGCCGTCGTCGCTCATGCGGAGCTGTCTGCCGGTCGAAGGCAGGACGTGGAGCGTGTACGGCTTGCTCTGACCCTTGTGGAAAAAGAGGATCAACGACGTCTTTTCGACTTCAAGGGTTGCGGCGATCGCGAGAACGCTGCCGTCTGCAGACGCTGCCATCATCCCTTGGCTGTCGATTGAGTGCTGCGTGTACCCTTCGGCGAGTCCGTCAAATGTCCACAACGGTGTTGATGACGCACTTGTAAATTCGCTCACCTCAAACGCGACGAGCTTGCCGTTGTCCTCTTTGCGGTCCCAAGCGCCATAGAGAACGTCGGCCGACTTCGCGGCCGCTACGCCATAGCAACCGGGCTTGTCGTATTCCCAAACCGGAGTTCCATCGCCGCCTTCGACTTTGAAGAGTTTGCCACCACCCCAAAACCCGCCGGTCCAAACGTGACTGCCATTGTTACTCATGGCCATCGTGCTTCGCAGGTTCGGGGAGCCGTTGGGCTTGTGGTAGCCCCAAAGTAACATTGGTGGTTCCGAATTGGGGGCGTCCGCGCTTCCTTCGGTATTGCCGTCCAAAACGGTGACCGATACGTCGCCCGCATCGACCGACGCGTCGGATAATGCGCTGGTGCTGATCGCGCAGTGAAGCAGTGCGGCGCTCGCTCCCAAAAGCCCAAGATAACGGAGGGGTACTCTCATGGCGCGCGCAGCATGGCGCATGTCGGGTGCGTGGGCACCCCGATCCGGGCGTTTTCGACGACGAATCTTTGGCGCCGAAGCCCCGCATGCCGGACGTAAATTGTCATGGTTTGGTCACGGCCCCGCGGTGTTGCCCCATACTTCGGTCATCAACGCCCGCTTTTGTGGGCTTTTGTCCTCATAAAGCTAGGGTTATCTCCATGACATCGAAGGGGATCAAACGCGTGATCGGTCGGGCGTGGCTGAAGGCGTTCGGCTGGCGCGTTGAAGGTGGCCATCCGAACGTACCGAGAGCCGTCCTTTTGGCCGCGCCCCATACGTCAAATTGGGACCTTACGTTTACGCTCGCGTGTGCGTGGGCGATCGATCTCGATTTCCGATGGGTCGGCAAACACACCCTTTTCGAGGGCCCACTTGGCGGCTTCATGCGCGCGGTTGGTGGAGTGGCGGTCGATCGCCGCTCGCGCGAGAACGCGGTTGATCGCATGGCTGCCCTCTTTGCTGATCACGAAGAGTTTCTGCTGATCATCGCGCCCGAAGGAACCCGCAAATCTGCCAAGCGCTGGAAGACTGGATTTTATTGGATTGCGCGCGCCGCTAACGTTCCGATCATCATGGGATATCTCGACTACGAAAATAAGGTCGGCGGGATGGGAGATCTCTTTTGGCCCTCCAAAGATCCCGAAGGCGACCTCGGCAAAATTCGTAACTTTTACGGATCAATTAAAGGCAAGTACCCCTCAAAGCAGGGTGAGATCGCGTTCGGAAACGATCGCAACAGCGTGCCCGATACTGACGATTCTTCCGAAGCCGTCGCACCGCTCTGACCTACAAATCGGCGATATCATCGGGCGATGCGCCGCCTGTTGCTCGCGATTCTCGGGTTCTATTGGGTCTTTGGCGTTGGCCACGGGCACGCGGACAAAATTCCCCCTAGGTACGCTGAAGGCCCAAAGCCCTGCAAAACAGACGATGGCCGCGATGGCGCGCTGATTGAAATCGCGTCCGAAGACGGCGGGGTCACCGCTCGCTGCGTGGGAGGAGGCCCAGAGAGATTTGGCGGCGGAAATCTCTCGCCATCGTTGCGTGTGGCGGGGTTCTTCATTCTAGGCATGGCGTTGGTTGGGGCTGTTGGTGTGCTCGTCGGGCGTCGTTTTCTCAAACGGTAAATGTTGATGACAGTCAATCAAGTTGTCGAAGATGCGCTACTTCTCGCACGATATGGAATTGCGGCCGCAGAAGCGGTCGTCGACCTCGGTGCGGCAACTTTGATCGGTCCGTTTGACTTTCGTGCGTCGCAAAGTCTTTCTGCTCGATGGGTGCAAAAACAACGCACCCGCTTTGGGATCACAGTCAATGTAGTTGACAATAGCTGCATCGGCGCCGCGTCTCCGCCCTACGTGTTTGTGCAGCTCAATCAAACGACGCTCGCCGAGATACTGATTTGGCCCGTCGAGTTGCCTGCCGCGTGTCGGGTCGTTGTCAACCTTGAGTTCGCGTTCCTCCCGTTTGTCGGCTGGTCGCTTGTGGCTCAGGGTTGCCCGGTCGTGGTGCGTCAATGGCCCGCGCAAGCAAGGCGTGCAATCAATCGCGCAAAAGGCATGCTCCGCGATGGCCATGCGATCGCGCTTTCGATCGAAGGCAAGCGCTCGGCCGATGGGCGATTGTCGTCGTATAAAAAGGGCCCCAGTGTGCTTGCCATAGAGACGCAAGCCACGATTGTTCCCTTCGTCCTTCGTGGCGCGCGCGATTTACTTCCGTACGGCGCTTGGCGTTTGCGAGCGGGACATGTTGAAATAGAGTTCCTGCCCGCAATCGCGACTGCGGGGCTCACACTGAGTGACCGCGATGCACTGACCGCAAAGCTCCGCTCGCTGGCAGAAACGCATCTTTGCCGCGATCGGTATGCAAGCACGCGTACACTTGATCGCTAGACGATGCTGCCCCCGCTTGAATCTCTCCGATGCTTCGTTGCAGCGGCCCGTGTGCTCAATTTTCGTTCAGCGGCGGCTTCCCTTGCTCTTACCCCCGCCGCGGTAGGGCAACGCATCAAGCAGCTCGAGGATGAGGTGGGCGCCGAGCTATTTGTGCGCACGACGCGAAGGATGCAGTTGACGACGGCGGGACTTGCGCTCCTGCCTCGCGCGGAAGCTTGCTTGATGGCAGCTGCGGCATGTCTTGAGGTGAGTGGCGCCAAAGTCGGAATGCCCTCGGTGGACCTCATCTTAGGAACGAGGCACGAACTTGGCGTCAGCTGGATACTTCCGCAACTTGACGATTTGCGTGCGCTCCTCCCAACGGTGAAGATTCATCTTTATTTTGGTTCGAGCCAAGATCTGTTCTTGCGCCTGCGCACGCTCGAAGTTGATTGTGCGGTGACGTCGAGCGCTGTTAGCGAAGAGAAGCTTGCTGCAGTGCCGCTTCATCGTGAGGAGTACGCGTTCGTGGCTTCGCCGCGCCTTCTCGCGAAGCTACCGCTTAAGCGACCACAAGACGCAAAGGGGCACGAACTCGTCGACGTTACGACGCAGCGGTCGCTCTTTCGTTACTTTGTCGACGCCGAGGACGGACCTGGCGACCTTACCTTCAAGAGTTTCCTCCGCCTTGGGACAATTGAAGCGGTTCGTCGTCGCATCGCCTCTGGTGCGGGCGTCGGCGTTCTGCCCGAGTATCTCGTCGCGCCCGACTTGCGGGCGAAACGGCTTGTGCGCTTGTTTCCGAAGGTCAACTTGCGTGACGATTACTTTCGCCTTGTCTTTCGCGCCGATGATCCGAGGCGGCCCATTTTCGATCGGCTCGCGACGGCGCTACGCGAAGTGCCTTTGCGCTAAGGTTGCCGGCCGAACGTTCCCGATCAGGGCACGCGCGGAACGATCGCGACGCCCAATAGCTTTCCAGTCGGGCCGAAGTCGAGCGCGACAAACTCGTCACCGTTTCCGCGGACGAGCGCGAGGCCATCTCGTGTGCGGATGATCGAACCGTCTTTGCCTGCGCTGACAATAGGTGCGGCGGCGATTTGTACGACGTTCAAGTGAGGCACGATCTTCAGACCGTCAACGCCCTTACTCTTTTTTAGTTCCACCAGGAATTTTCGAACCTCGGCCTCTTCTTCGGGAGTCGTGGGCACCACCGTGGCCATGCTGGCACCGGCTTGCTGAATGTCGATGTACGCCACGTGTTCATTCACGGGCGTCGCTGCGGTCGTTCCCTGACGATACGCTCTACCGATCCCGCGCTCAGGTTTCGCGACGAAAGCCGCGCCAAGTTTCTCGAACCGATCGAGCGCGGAGCAATAGGGTCGATCAACCGTGGTCGGTGCTGCGCAGTGAAACATCGCCCGCGCTTCTGCGGCGGCGTTGGCGTGAGGTGCGTCGAACGTAAGTGCGAATCCGCGCACGGCAATTTCTGCAAGCTTTCGCGCGTCCGTTTCCGTCGCACCTTTGGTTACGATTAAGACATCGGCCGCGCATCCCGCACGGGCGTGGCGGGTTGCGAAAGTG
>JAHFDZ010000018.1:8983-39935 GCA_023248745.1 Myxococcales bacterium
AAGTGCCAACCGTTGCGCCAGAGTCTCCTGCGGCCACATACTGGACCGACGCTTTCCACGGGTCTTTGTCGGCGCTTTGCGTGAGTTCGACGCGACCATTCTTGAGCTCGGTTGATTCAAACTCTTGTTTTGCTCGCGAACGCAAGTAGGCGAGGCCGTCGTCACCCACACTGTTGCAGCGCGTTACGGGTACCAATATGCGGTACCCAGGTGCCGTTGCGTGCATCGTTTGCGCGGCGTCGCACCGCAGCTGCCACTCGCTTCCCGCTAAGTGGAGGGTGGTGCTTGCGGTCGCAAAAACGAGATCGATACCGGTTGCGGTTGCCTGCTTGACGAAGCATTTCGGCACTTTTTTCTGCGGCTTCGCGGCAGTTTCCTCGTTTTCTCCATCCTCGCCTCCGGTAGAATGCTCCGCTTGCGGGCTGGGTTGCGCGTCCTCTTGTGGCTCGTCGTCAGCCAGTGCCACTCGGCTGGCAAACGTGACGACGAAGGCGGCGACAAAGGAACGCATATTCGTAACGAACGACCGTTCATTTTCGAAGCTTTACCTCAGCCATGAACTTGGTTGCTCAGAACGTCCCTTCGACACCAATGCTCGGAAGCGTCACAGGCCCAAAATAGTCAGGTGTGCACCGTACGGGCACCTGTGTGCCGACCTTCGATCCAAACCGATCATCGGTCTCGTAGTTCGTATGGCAATTCATCGTCAGCGCCTCCTTTGTGAGCGTTGCGTTCATCCATTCTGCAATAAATGAAACGTGACCACGCTTGGTCTTCCATCGCTTTTCGAGTCGTACGTCGAAGCGAAAAAAGTCAGGCATGCGATAGCCGTTGTAAGGTGGCAATTTGTAACCACCGAAGTCGATTGAATAGGGCCGTCCCGTATAAAATACGAATCGGGTACCCGCTCTCCACCCTCGGCCAAGATCGTATGCAAGTGCGGCGTTTAGAACGTGGGTGCGATCGAACTCACCAGGAACGGTGAACAGCGCCGATCGTATTTGCGTACTGGCGTCGAAATCCTCGCTCGGCAGCCCGACCGCTCCGCGGGTAAGCCGGGTGCTTCGTGAAAGCGTGTACGAAAGAAATCCGGTGAGCCTTTCGGTGACAGCGCGCCTCAACATCAACTCGCCACCGTAAGCACGACCGCGCGTGCGTGCGTTGAAGCACCCGTCTCGGGGATTCGCACTGACGCACGTCGCGGTCGCGTCGGTCAAACCGGTGACGTCTTGCCGAAAAGCAGTCAGCGCCAGTGACAATTCGGCGGGCAGCTTCACTTCAAGGCCGATCGACGAGAACAGTGATTCTTGAAGACCGTTGTCGAGGCTCGCGGGGCTGATCCCCGGAATAGGAATGAGCATTGCGGGCGGCTGGTGCGACATGCCTACGCTCGAGACGAGCGTGAGTCGATTCGTTAACTTGAGGCGCGCGAGCAGACGCGGATCGAGCGACACGATATTTGCCGACTTCCCGTCCGCATACTTGGTCTCATCAATCACGGAGCTAAAAAGTTCTGCGCGCACTCCGGGGACAATTTCGACGCGAGGATGAGGCTTGAGCACGGCGTCGAACCAAAGCGCTCCCGAAGTATCGCTGCGCGAAGGGAAGTACTCTGCGAAGTCTGAGTCACTCAGGTTGGTCGTTTCCGTTGTGTAGCGCTCGAACAAGACGTCGAGGCCCGCACGCAGCGTGGCTTCTTTCGAAAGCGGCTTGGTCCACTTCGCGCGCAAATTGGACAAGTAACTTGACGTACTCTGCCCCGCTGCCGACGTGCGATCAAAGCCCAGGGTTGTCGCAACCTGAAGGGCCGCACCTGCCTTTAGCTTTCGATCCCACTTGAGGTCGATGCGATGAAATTGAGGTGAGTTGATATCCTCATACTTGTCGGGATCTTGCGCGCGCGACTGCGACGTTCGAGCGGAGAGCTGATCCCAGCTTCCAAACACGAGCAGCGTGAGCGTGTCGCGATCGCTTATGCGATGCGAAACTCTTGTTTGATAGTCCCAGTACCAAAGGCGCGTATCGGGCGCGACGAGCGAGATGATCAAGGCTGGGTAGCCAAAGCGTCCGCCTGCAAGCACGGTTGTGTCCTTGGTCGCGCGTGCTTCCACAAATCCTCCCGCGTCGAGCAGGCGTGCATTCCATTCGCCGTGAAGCGCGGGAACTGGCGCGATGGTGTTCGCTGCCACAACACCACCCGTCGCGCGTCCGAAAGACGTGGGAAAGTAGCTTGGGTAGAAATCGAGGCTGTCGATGAGGCCCGGCTGAATGACGCCCGGACCGCCGCCCAAGTGAAAGAGCTGAGGGACGCGAATACCGTCGATGTAATAACCGGTGTTTCCTGGAGGCGATCCGCGGATGAAGAAATAGGGAAGGCCGCTCACGATGGGCGTGACGCCGGGCAAGAGTTCGATGGATCGAAACACTTCGCCGAACGTTCCCGGAATCTGCCGAAGCTCTGTGCCGCCAAGGCGCACCTGTTGACCTTCGTTTCGGAAGCCACGCACGGTGACCTCTTCGACCAGCTCGGTTTTTTTTACCCCCGCGGGTTGTGTGGGGGCGACGACGGAAGTGCGCGCCGGACGTACGCCTGGCGCAACGTCGCGCGGCTTTTTATAACTTGCTAAGTAGCGAATCTTCGATCGAATGGGCTTGCCATCGCGCGTCGCTGGAACGAAGCGCCACTCTTTTGCGTCTTCGAGTGCTTGATCGACAAATGAACCTTCACCAGTTACTTTTACGGCACTGGTGACGCCGCCCTCTTCGTCGATCACAAGTTCGACGACGACATCGGCGTCGGTGGTCTCGCTATCGGGATAGTGAACCGCGTTGCTCTCAAGTGGTCGTGGCAACGTGACGCGTGCCTCTCTTGTCGGAGGCTCAGCGCCATTGGCGTTGCTCTCGACAAGCGACAAGCACAGCGTCAGCACGCACAAAAGTTGAGAAAGCCGAAGACGCGGCATTGGCACTTGGGCCTAGCACCCGCGCAAGGCGAAGGCGAGAGAGCCCCCGCTACTGCCGCTTTGGCGCGCGCTTGCGTGTGGCGCCTTGACCTCGCGCCTCGTTCGTCAATCGCTGGAACGATGACCAACGGTCCTCTTGCAGTGCACCCGTGGCGAGTGCCTCGACAATCGCGCACCCGGGTTCGTGGTCGTGCCTGCAGTTGCTGAATTTGCAGCGCTCAGCGATCGTTTCGATGTCTTCAAACTGGCTCGCCACGTCTTTTTCATCAGCTAAAACCCCCACTTCTCGAACGCCAGGCGTGTCGAGGATGAGGCCACCTTTCGCGCGGAAGTGCAGCGTGCGCGACGTTGTCGTGTGGCGCCCTTTGCCGTCGCTTCCTACTTCACCTGTCGCGAGCGCTTGCCCCTTCACCCAAAGATTGATCAACGTCGACTTTCCTGCGCCCGAAAGGCCCACAACCGCAACCGTTTGCCCTTCACCAAAATAGGATTCGAGCGGCGCGAGGGTTTGCTCGTCGTGCATGCTCACGAAGTGGACTGGGACGCCGGGCAAATGTTCTGCGAGGTCGTTGCGCAGCGTCGCAGCGTCGTGCCGTAAGTCACACTTGCTCAGCAGCACGACAGGAAGAACACCGGCGTCGCGCGCGATGGTAGCAAATCGCTCGATACGTCGTACATTAACTTGAACATCAAGGGCGTTGACTATCATCAGTGTGTCGACATTTGCTGCGATCGCTTGCCCGACGCTGTCGCTTCCGGCTGCACGACGAACCAAGAGCGTTCGCCGTGGAAGGAGCTCGACGATCGCCACACCTAGCACTTCGGTTGTGCCCGAAAATCGCACCCAATCGCCAACCGTGGGGCGCGCCGTCGCCTCGATTTTTGCCGCACGTCTCAACTTCCCGTTCACGACTGCGCGCACTTCACCTTGCGGCCACAAGAGGACGTAACCCCCGGCGTACTCTGCAGAAATGCGCGCCACATGTCCCTCCGGAGGAGACTCATCTTTCCATCCGAGCGCGCGATAGCTAATCACGATAGTTCACCCTGCCGCGATTCGTTGTAGAGAGCAACGTATGAGCTCAGTCGACGATGAAATCTCGCAAGCCTTTGTGCATGTCAACGGACTGAAATTCCACTGTGCTTCTGCAGGGCCTGCTGACGGCAAGCTTGTGGTGATGCTGCACGGCTTCCCCGAATTTTGGTGGTCTTGGCATGTGCAGATGAAAGCACTCGCCAAGAAGGGCTATCGCGTCATCGCGCCCGATATGCGTGGTTACAATCTGACGGACCGTCCCGGGGGGGTCGCAAGTTATCGAGTCGAAGAACTCGCCAAGGACGTTGCGGGGATCATCTCGGCTCACGGTCGCGAGAAGGCGATCGTAGTTGGTCACGATTGGGGTGGCGTCGTCGCGTGGGAGTTTGCAATGCACCATCAACATATGCTCGAGCGCCTTGCGATTCTCAACGCGCCGCATCCCGTTGGGATGCGCGAGCGCTTGCGCACATGGCGACAAGCCAGAAGAAGTTGGTACGTGTTCATGTTTCAACTTCCATGGTTGCCCGAGCGCTTGTTTTCCCGTGGCCACTTTGCGTTGCTGCGCAGGTCCTTTGGCAAGTCGATTCCTCCCGCAGATCTTGAGCGATACGTCGAGGCTGCCAAGAATGGCGGCAACCTCCACGGTGGCATCAACTACTATCGCGCCGCCCTTCGGTCGATGATTCGTAACGATGCGCGGCCGTCGCGCGTAGTCGAAAAACCTGTCTTGATCATCTGGGGTGAGCGCGACGCATTCTTAGGAAAGGAACTTGCCAATCCGCCAAGCCAGCTCGTTAGCGATTGTGCCATTCATTACATCCCGAACGCGTCGCACTGGGTGCAAGCAGATGCGGGCGACGAAGTGAATGAGGCTCTCATTGGCTTTTGCGGCCAGGGCATGGAGTAGGCGCTAGTCCCAAGTCCCTTGACCGGGGGCGTAGTGATTGCTTCCTGAGCGAAGTTGAAGGGACTGGGGAAACTCGCGGGAGCGAGTTTCGGGGTCTTGGGGCAGCGCCCCAGGAAAAAGGCTAGTGCCTTGACCCGCTGCGGAGCAGCGAGCGCATTAATCAATGCGCCACGGTCAAGGCACTAGCCGTATCGCTTCTCAAACAGCGCGCGTACCGCGGGATGCGTGCGAAGTAGATTCAGGGTGCTCTCGGCGTTGTCCCTCGCGTAGCCGTTGCCCATAAGTAGGTCGATGTCTTTGCCGACACCTTCCGCTCCAAGTGCGCATTTGGTAAATGAAGTTGACATTGCAAAAAAGTAAGCGCAACCTCGATCTCGCGTGATCAAGATGGCCGACATTTCGGCATCTCCCACGTTCACGCACGAGAGCGTGACGTCGGCCTCGCGTCCCCCCGTCGCTCGCAATACAGCTTCGCGAACGCCGACGGCATCGCGTCCGTCGTGCTCGATGATCACGTTGCACACACCGAGCGCAGACAGCTCACTCGCTGCTCGTGGAAATGATTCGACGCCCACAATGAAGGCGCTGCTTCCACCGATGCGGCGCGCTTCGACGGCGCAGAGGATCCCGCTTTTGCCGCCTGCGCCGAGAATCGCCACGATATTTCCAGGGCGCACGAGCCGCGCGACCTGAGGCGCTGCTCCCGCAACGTCGAGCGCAGCGAGCGCCAATCGCTCCGGTAAGTCGTCAGGTAACTTTGCGTAAGGAGCGCTCTCAAAGAGAACGGCTTCGCCTTCAACATCGAGCTGCGCACTTTCGTGTGCAACATAGGTGATGCGATCAATTCGCAACGGCGTTAGCGACAGAGACACGAGTGATGCGATCTTCGTCCCTACGGTCAATTCTGCCGCATCAGTGCGAGCGTCATCGACTTGAATGACGCGTCCAAGGAGCATGCCGCCCGAGCCGGTTATCGGATTGTGCTGCTTGCCACGCGCCGCGATCGTTTCGAGTACCGCATCCGCGACGTGTTCTTTTCCTCGCGCTTCCACCATTTGGTGAAAGCTCGCGGCGTCGATGTTGAGCTTGTGGACCGCAAGCAGCAACTCGCCGCAAAACAATCTTGAAAAATCGTTGTCGACTCGCTCGGCTGGCTGCGGAAGCACGCCGCTGGGTTCGAGTACGCGATGGGTGCCGAAGCGATTGCCTCGCGTGAGAATGGGTCTTGTCATGATTAGAAAGAAAATTGACCAGTTACGAACAACGTTGTGCCGCGCTCACTTACGTGTGCGCTCGGGACGACAATGACGCTCTTCTTTGCTGCGTGTGTTGAAGGCGACGTAAACCAAAGAATAAGCCCAGCAGCTGCGGCTACCCCGCCACCGATGAGAAGGCCTGTTGCAACGTCGGCTTTGCCCCCGGCGCTCTCTTGTTCGCGCTTTTGATCGGATGTGCAGCCACTCGCCGACGCACCGCAGGCACTTTTTGCGCCTTCATATTGATTCTTCGCGGCGATCGCAAAACCCGTGGCGAGCCCCAGCGAAAGTGCACCCGCACCGCCGACAATGAGACTCGTCGTTCGTTGCGCTCCAAAGCTTGGACTTGGCACATCCACGACGGGGCCAATCGGACGCTGTTCGGGTAACGCTCTAAGGTCAGGAATATTGACGATCGATGCACATGGCTGCTGTGCGTCGTCTGCGACAATTTTTTGTGACCACATTTCGTAGCCTTCTCTGCTTGCCTCCACGATGTGCGACCCAGGGTCGACCGGAACCGCGATGTCGAGAAGTTCATGCGCAACGACGGCGTGGTCGCGCAGAATAACAAGAGGCGTCACGCCCCGTTTTGCGCTGACGTTCGCTGTGACCGTCAGGCGGCACAGCTTCGGTTCGAGCGCGCTGATGCGTTCTGCCGCAGCTTCTTCGTGCACGCGTTCCCCGCGCCTGCGTGCGAGCGTTGCAGCTTCGCGAAAACGTAACCAGGCCGATGCAGTTTTGCCCGTCTTCTCGTAGCAGAGGCCGAGATTCATGAGCGTTCCGATGCCTGGATCGAGCCGCTGGCTTGCTTCGAACTTTTCAACCGCGTCAGCGAAGCGTTGTTCTGCGACCAACTTGCGCCCTTCGGTAAAGAGCGCTTCAGCTGCAAGCTTGTTGTCGTCGGCGTGAGCTGCCTTTGGCGCGAACGCAAGCATGCTTACGAGGAGCCCTCGCGAAAATCGAACCAACGCCACAAAGCGAGCGTCGCAAATCGCAGGGCAGTGCGCAACAAGCGTGCGCACGATCAGTTGCGTTCTGAGTACGGATCGGTTGGCGTCAGAGGAGGCGGATGCGCGGGTTCGGAAGAGGTAAGCGGCTTGACGACTGGCTTTGCGGAAGCCGCTGCGGAGGGCGCCGCCGTCGGTGGAGCGCTTCGTCCGGCTCGTGTGGTCGTCGAGGGCTCGATGGCTGGCGTCTGGATGGTGGGTGCTGTCGCGTTTTGGCGAACGCTCGCTTCGGCAGATGCCGCCGAAATCCTAAACGAGGGGACTTGCAATGCACCTTGGTGCACGAAGGCAACACTTCGTGTGGATCGGCTAACACCCCACGCGCTAGCACAACCTACGACGACGACTGTTGTGACGAACGCGACGAGCACCCTTCGCCGTGATGGCGGTGCAAGCGCTTCCTCGGCGAGTACGGTCGTGAGCACGCTGCTTGTCTGCCCACTCGGCAGCTCTTGCGTGATGTCGGAAAAATTGGGGCGCGAACCCGCTTCTTGTGCCGCCTGTCGCAATTGATCCGCGAACTCGTCGACAGAACTCGGACGCACTTCGGGTCGTGTCGACAACGCGCGCATTACCACCCGCGCAATCGAGTCAGGAACATCGACTCCGAGTTGACGAAAGTCGCTCGGATGAAGACGGCCGGTCGCGCCATCTTCGACTCTCCAAGGCAAGCGTCCGGC
This sequence comes from Myxococcales bacterium, assembly GCA_023248745.1. Classification (GTDB taxonomy): domain Bacteria; phylum Myxococcota_A; class Polyangia; order Polyangiales; family Polyangiaceae; genus JAHFDX01. The sequence goes on from JAHFDZ010000018.1 coordinate 16,839, forward strand.
GAGCATGCTAAAAAAAACGACCGCGAGTTCGTAAATGTCGCTCGCAATCGTTGCGCTCATGCCGAAAAAACGTTCCGGCGCCATAAACGCAGGGGTGCCCTGAATGGAGCCAGATCGTGTCGTCGTTGAAGCGGGAGCACTCAACTCGCGGGCAATACCGAAATCGAGCAAGACCAAACGGTGGCGCTCTTCGTCGACGAAGAGATTCTCGGGCTTGATGTCGCGATGAATGAGCCCTGCGCGATGCATAACCGCGACGCCTTCGCAGAGCTCGTCGAACTGGGCGAGCGCATTGAGAAGCGTGATGGGTCCGCGTTCGAGGCGCTTCGAAAGCGTTTCTCCGCGCAGTCGCGGCATGATGAGGTAAGGCCTACCATCGCGCAGCTCACCGGATGCGAGCAGCTGAACCAAGTTGGGATGGGTGACACGCCGCAAACGCGAGGCCTCGTCGATGAAGCGCTGTTGGTCCTTCACCGACAATTCAGCCTGCAGGTTGAGAACTTTGATCGCGACTTCAGTCACCCCATCGGTTGCGAGGTACACCGTTCCACTTCCGCCGGCGCCTAGCACCGAAACGGTTTCAAAATCCCCGATGCGTAGGGGAACGGTGAGTTGCGCAGCAGCCGACATGGGTTGGGTCGTACGACGTTCTTATTGTACTGCTCATTGAGGCACTTGCCACGTATCGGTCAGAACGCTCGAGGTTTGGGGGCTCTTCCCGTTGCGAGGACCCATTGCGCTCTCTTCTTTGGGGTTCTACGCCCCCAACCCACCCACCGAAAGGGCGCGAATTTCACGGGCGCAATCCCGGCACGGGAGTTGCGTATTAGCCGCGTTGTGTTCACCGGCTTTAGCGCTCACCTCTACGCGGACGAACGGCTTCTTCATGCGGTCATCGGCCGCCGGTGTTCTTGGCTTCGTGCGGCCTTTTCGTGGCTTGGGCTCGCGGCCGCCCCGACCTACGTCATGGCCGCAACGACGCATCGATTTCTGTGCGTCCGCGTTGAGTCCACTTCGTTTCGCGAGCTTGCGTTCGAAGCCATGCCTTGGCACGAGCTCGAGCACGCTGCGGTGCACAGGTCTGGGTTCGCGACGAAGCTCGTTTTGAGCGCACACGGCGGTCGGTGGAGGCAAGCGATTCGCATTGCACGTGCGAGCCAAGCGGTCGCCGAAGGAATCGTACTGGTTTGGAGCGACGAGCATGCGCGTCCCACGACGCGCCGTCGTACGTTCGTTCCATTCGCCGAACGGGTGGCATCCTAGGATTCGTCGTCACTTTCAGCAGCGATGCGCTCGTCTTTGAGGCGTGCCGGAAGCATCGCGTTGCGTTCAAGTACACGATAGAGGTACTTGCGTTCGAGGCCTGCTGTGCGCGCGGCGAGCGATAGATTCTCACCGGAGCGGCGCAGGAGATCGGTGAGATACTCCCGCTCGAACCGCGCGATGAGCGCAGCTTTTGCGTCGTGATAAGAGACGTCAGCCGTCGCCAATGGGCCCCCTTTGGGTGCGCTAGCAGCAGACGGTCGAAGCACGATGGGCATGTCGGCGAACGCCGCTTTAGGTGCCGCGAGCGCGACCGCGCGCGCAATCACGTTGCGAAGCTCACGAACATTTCCTGGCCACTGATAACGCATCAGTCGATCGAGTGCGGGGCCGGCGACGTCATTGTGTGCGGCGCCATTGGCCTTAAGAAATTGCTGCACAAGAAACGGAACGTCCTCGGTGCGCGCGCGTAGCGGTGGAAGGTGCACTTCGACAACCGCAAGGCGATAGTAAAGATCGCCACGAAAGGTACCGCGCGCCACTTCGTCCCAAAGATCACGATGGGTCGCGGCCACGAAGCGTACGTCGTATGTCTCCGACTTGCGCGCCCCGAGCGGAGTGACCTCTCCACGTTCGAGCATTCGCAACAGCTTTGGTTGCAAATTGAGCGGCAAATCTCCAATCTCGTCGAGGAAGAGCGTGCCACCATGCGCGAGAGCAAATGCGCCTGGTTTATCTGCGATAGCTCCCGTGAATGCGCCGCGCTTGTGGCCGAAGAGTTCGCTCTCAACCAAGGTGTCGCTTGCGGCGCCGCAGTCGAAAACGACGAACGGGCCTCCTTTGCGCGCGCCTTGTTCATGCAACGCGCGCGCTGCGAGTTCTTTTCCTGTACCGCTTTCGCCGAGCAGTAGTGCGGGCGCTTGTGCCATTGAGGCGCGTTCAAGGATGCCGAACACGCTGCGCATGGCGAGGCTTCCTCCAAGCATGGCGCCAAACACGTTGGCCGCACTCGGCGGAACGCTGATGCTCTCTTCGGACGGAAGAACCTGAACGATCGTTGAGCCAATACGAAATGTTGTTCCAACGGGCACAACGGCGCGTGTGATTGCCACGCCGTCGACCCAGGTTCCGTTCCTTGACGATAAGTCGTTGATTTCGAACCCTCCCGATACGGGTGCCACGCTGGCGTGCCTTCGCGACACTGCAGGGTCATCAACGTGCACGTCGCTGCCCGCATCGGCGCCGAGAACAACGCCTACCGGAGGCAATTGGACCTCGAAAGGCGCTTGGTTGTTTCGCGGAATGATCCTCAATCGGGTCGAGCTGACGCCTTCCTGGCGCCGGACCATATTTGTAACACGTGTGAGCATGTTTTTATGCGCTCGTCGGTTTGTGAGACCCTTAAGCCCCTCGTTTGGGTTGGCCAAGGGGGTAGTGTTTGCCCCGAGGTTTTCGCGCCAAGCGTATCACGCGCCGAGCTTGACCTTGCCGAACAAGGCTAGATACCTTTGTGAAGCTGTACGCGGACGCTTTCGCGTTAGAGTTCAACTAGCCGCGCACGTCGCGCTCACGTTTCTGCAAGAAGCTCTTGAAAGCCCTGTCGATGCAAGACCCCTCCCCGAAGGCGCCTCCAACTTCCAGCGTACCGAACGCTGAGAGGCAGTACGTCTTGCGGTTCATTAGCGGTAAATATCAAGGTGGCGAGTTCCCTCTCGCGAGCGATCGCGCCGTCGTCGTCGGGCGCTCGAGCGACCTCGATATGGTTCTCGTCGAAGACATGGTGAGCCGCAAACACGCGCGCATTGCCATGCAAGCCGACGGCGTATGGATCGAAGATCTTGGCTCGACCAATGGCACGTTCGTCAATGGCGAAAAGGTGAAACGCTCGCGTCTAAAAGAAGGTGATCGCATCTTGATTGGCACCAGCATTCTCAAGCTTGTCGCAAGCGACGGTCTTGGCGACAGCACCGATGTTAAGCGCCAGCTCGAAAATGTCGCGGCGGCGCGGCGTACGAATCAAACGCGCTCGATGTCAGGCAGCATCGAAGAAGTGCCGCTTCCCGATTTGTTACAGCTCTTCAGCACTTCGAAGAAGAACGGTGTTCTGGTCGTTCGCACCGAAGACGACGTCGGCAAAATTTTCCTCCGCAAAGGAGAGGTGGTGTTTGCCGTCATCAACGAAGTGGAGGAAGTGCCGCCGCTCAAGAGCATTTATCGCATGCTCACCTGGTCGCGTGGCCAGTTCGATCTCGATCCACCCGAGGAGCGAACCTTCCCGTCCGAAGTTTCGCTTTCAGTTCAAGAGATTCTCATGGAAGGGATTCGCCACCTCGACGAGTTCAATCGCATTCGGGCCGAGCTTCCGAGTCTCAGCGCGCGTATTGTGCTCGACGCACCCCTCAAACCAAAACTTCGAAGCCTCACCGGCGAAGAACTCGACGTTCTTCAGCTCGTCATTCAATACGGCCGGCTCGATACGGTGCTCAACAAGAGCGAAACGACCGACCACGATACGCTCGAAGCCGTCTTGAAGATGATCAAGAACGGCTACCTGCGCGCGGACGTCTAGTGCCTTGACCGGCGCGTCAAGGCACTAGACTTTTTCCTGGGACGCTGCCCCAAGACCCCGAAACTCGCTCCCGCGAGTTTCCCCAGTCCCTTCAACTTCGCTCAGGAAGCAATCACTACGCCCCGGTCAAGGGACTAGGCGGCCTAGCGCCCGCAAAATGGTGATCAAACGTTCAGTTGCGCGCCACTTTCGAAATAGTGTTAGTTTCGGGCCCCCGCGCGCGGCGTCTTGTGGACGATCGTTACCCGCAAGATTCGGCTCGAGGTCCAGCAGAGTGAGGCCTACGTGGATAGCGATTTGGCTGATGCAGTAGATGGTTTGCGAAGCATCTTCGAAAAACGGAAAATCCCAGCTTCATTCGGCAAAGCGCCGCCAGAGTTGGTTGAAGCGCTCAAGAAGCAGCTGAAAATTCCGCCACGATTTCGCAGTTTTCTCCTGGGGGCCGATCCGGTCAACGTCGAGAGTCTGACGCCCGTGGAGCGAATTCGTTTGATTCCTGCTGAGGAACTGACGCGCGCGCAGGCCCTCGTGCAGAGCGCCGATGGCGGCAAGTCTGCAGGCGACTGGAAGGCTGCGTGGGTTGTGATCGGCGAAAGCGCCCTGCTCGGCGATCCCTATTTTCTCGACGTGTCCAAGCCCGACCCCGAAGGCGACTCGCCAGTCTATACGGCGATGAGCGGCCAAGACCGTTGGGTGCCAACGCTCGCGGCATCGAGTTTCGCGCAGTTTCTCCGCATTATGGCGACAGCGATGGAGACCGCGAGCGGCTTTGGCGACACCGTCATGGACGACGAAGACGAGGAGAATTTCCGAGAAGCCATGCGTCCCAAGGTCAAAGTAATCGATGCCGCCGCGCTCCGTGCTGGCCACTGGACGTGACCTTCGTTTTGCCGGTCAATCCGCCGCGGTCAAGGGTCTAGTGGCGCCTGCGCGAATTCTTGATGAGGGCTTCGTAGTCCGGCGTTGTTACCCGTGGGGGGGGCGTTTGCTTTTTCGCGAACGTGGCGAGATCGTCAAGTTGGTTCATCAATCCGCCTAGTTCGGTCGAATTCGCAATAGCGCCTGAAGCGAGGTTGCGTGCATGGCTATCTTTGAGAACGTCAATGTTCTTGCCAACGAGATGGCCTCGCCGCGCAAGGTCCCGGTAGCTTCTGCCGAGCGCGTCCGCGTCAAAGCGATGCTCAAACACGAACTCGGAGGCAAGCCGCCAAACGGCTTCGGCAGAAATGCGCTCGTCCTCGAAGAGCACGAGACCGGCTTGAAAGTAATTGTAGAAGGGCACGAGGCGAGGGCCGAAGACGTCGAAATCTCTTGGGGGCGCTTGCCGCTCAAGGTGGATCAGAATGCGCTCTACGCGAGCGCCGTGAGAGAGGGTGCGCGCGGCGGTCAGTGCGACTTCCGCATGATCGGAGTAGATGCGACCGCGATCGAAGATGGCGGCGAGATCATACGGCCTCACGTTGCCGGCGAGGAGATCTGCGTAGAGCGAATAGACAAATGCATCCGCTTCGGAATCGTCGCCGATGAGCGTCTCGACAGTCGAGGCGCCGCCTTGTTCTTCGAGCTTCGCTCGCGCTTGAAGCAGTGCCGGTAATTTATAACCGACCTGGTCCTTTATTGCGCGCAAGCGGAGTCGCAAGAGGTTCTTCAGGTTCGACTTGAGCGTCATCGTTTCCCATTCGACGCCGTCGATGCGCAACTTTGCCTCGATGCGTTTTCGCATCTGCGTGGGTGAGCCTGAAAGCAAGTGAATGCCCGTTCCGGCGGCGCGCATTTCACGAAGCAATGTGGTGGCTCCGCTAAACGCGCGCTTGTCGGCGGGGCGTTCGAGCGCGGTTCTTAATAGATCGCGAACAGTTGCAAATTCGGTGCGCAAGTAGGTCTTGTCGAGATCCCAACGCGTGAGATGAGGCGCAACCTGCAGCATCGCCTCGTAGCGTGCACGCTTTGTGGGCCGAAGAAAAGTGAACGGCTGTAGCATTGCGCTTGCACAATGAAACACGCGACTTATGGCGCTCTCGTTTCGGGGGCGTAAATTCGATGCTGTTCTTTATCCTCTCGAAGTCCCTCGACATCGTGATCGCCCCTTACACGTGGGCGATGCTTCTGCTGCTTTGGGCGCTCTTCCAATTTCGAAAGAAGCGCTACAAGCAGGGACAGCGCGCCATCCTCTACGCATTCACTGTTATCTTCGCCAGCTCGACAGGATGCACGGCGAGTCTGCTGACACACAACCTCGAATCGCAAGCCAAGTACACCGTCAAAGAAAATGTAACTTACGATGCAGTGATTCTTCTGGGCGGTCTGATGGAGGCGCGGTCGAACCCGCCTTCGTACAACGATGCAGTCGAACGTTTGCTTGTGACGTATGACGTGCTCCGCACGAACCAAGCAAAGTTCGCCATCATTTCGAGCGGCATCGACGGCCGCGGTGAGCCAGAAGCGTCACTCCTTGCCCGTCAACTTCGCTCATGGGGCATTGACGAGTCGAGGCTCATCGTCGAAGACAAGAGCGTCAACACGCACAAGAATGCGCTCTACTCGAAGCGAATTATCGAAGAGCGCAAGTTTCAGCACGTCATGCTGATCACGTCCGCGATGCACATGAAGCGCGCCGAAGGGTGTTTCCGTGCGGTCGGGCTCGAACCTGCGCTGTTGCCGGTCGACTTTCGCACGGCGGGCCGCTTTTATCAGGCGGGCCTTTTCCCGCGCGCGCGCCCTCTCAGTGACACGACCGACGCGATTCGCGAAATGGTCGGCTGGTATGCGTACAGAGCCGTTGGGTGGGCCAAATAATGGGCCGCAAAACAGACAATGAGTGAAGCAAAAGAGGGATCCGGCCTTCAGTACCCCTGACGCTCTGCGCGTAAAATATCTTCGAATGCGTCAATAAACGCCGCGGTTGCTTCGGCTTCGGGCTCAATGAGCGCGAGCGAATTGGATACTTGTTTGCGGGTTTTCTTGGCGCCACCGACGGCGATGCGTGAAGTGCTTGGTTTGTTTCGATTTTGTGAGGCGCTCATCACGTACTCCTTGAACGCAAGATTAGTGGCTGGTCTTCCATTGAGCGACTTTTTTGGCGTTCTTATTCCCCCAGCGGACGCATACCTTGGAGGTATGTGAATGACGATGTGGGATAAGTGTGTGCTTGTGCGAAAAAGTGCGTGTCGCTACTTGTACGTGACCGATGGGGTTGTAGTGGCAGACGAGGCAGGGGTCGCGCAAGCCTCAAGCCTCAGGTTCGCGCAAATGGGTGCTTCAATGTGCGACGAAGTAGCCTTAGGCGGCCGTGGCGCTTGTTCCCCCGCGACGCGTTTTGTCTTCGGAGTCATCGAACGACGCCCATGCTGCACGCTGCCTCGAGACCGTTACCGGTCGCGTCACAAGTTGCGAATCCCAGCGACTTGCACGAGACCGCGACTCGGATTCCAAGCGCGCAAAATTCAAGGTCGTCGCCGCGTAAGCATCGCGCGGTTGAATCGTGGCAGCCCACCATTTCGGCCGGTACGCGGCAACCAGGCCGCGCGCTTGAGCCGTCGCACGAGAGACCATACTTTGCGCAATCGAGGACCTCTGCGGCGCCCTTCGCGCCTGCTGGGCTGCACCGAATGAGCTTGTTTCCTTCGCAGTAGCGCTGACCGACGCGGGTGCATTGCTTCTGTTCTGGCTTTGCGCAGTAGGCCGTTGGCTCGCTGTTCTCGTCACGCACATGTTGACAGGTTTCGCCGGGTTCGCAGTGGGCGCGCTCAGCGGCTCCGTTGTCGCACGTGAGCAAAGTTACTGAATCGAGGCATCGCGATTCGGGCGCTCCGGGTGGACACATTTCGGGCGAGATGCAGGCTCTCGCCGAGAGGCCATCGTGCGTCTTGTGTTCTTTGCACTCACCCCTCACGTCACTGCAGGCGACCGCGTGCGATTCGTCGTCGTTTTCGTCGTCGCACTGGAAGAGCGTTTCTCCCTCGCAAAAGGTCGATTCGCCACTGTGCTTATTACATATTGCCGTCACGCGCGCGTCGTTCGTTCTGTGCATGCAGTTGTCGATTTCGGCGCATGAGCGCGCCGTCCCGAAGCACTGAACGGTGAGCGTGTTCTCTTCGCGCCATGCGAGCCATCGCTCGACGCACTGCGACGCTTCCCGATACTGCTGCGGATCGTTCTTGCGTGCGCAACTCGAGATGCGCGCGCATGAGTTGACGCTCTCGATGTACCGATCGATAGGTCGCGCGGTGTCAGTGCTGGGTGGGCGTACTTGCGTGGTGTGGCACGCAAGGAACGCAACTGCTGCAATGACGAAGGGCGAGCGCCGCACGAAGCGTAGAGTACAGAAGCCCGAATGGCGCTGTCGATATAGTTAGCGACTGATCGCGCGGCGAAGAGGCTCTAGGGCAGTGACGAGTTCGTGCATCCCAGAACGAGCCGCGAGTTCAAGTGCCTCTGAAAGGTAACTTCGTGCGTCTTGAATATGGTCGCGTCCTCGCGCGACACGCGCAAGTGAGCCGAGCAATCGTGCACGGTCGGGGCTTTCGGGCGCGGCGAGATCGAGTGCCTCGCGCAGGACACCTTCTGCGTCGGCAAATGCGCTTGCACGCGCCAGTGCTTCGCCGAGTTTTCGACTGAAGATGAGAACCGCGCGAAGCGGATCGTCCAGCTCGCCGCGAAAAAGCTCTTTGCGGGCAAGCTCGAGACAGCGACGCAGCGCGAGAATGGAATCCTCGCTCGCATTGCGGCCTTCGGCTTCGGAGCTGACGCGTTCGAGCAGAATGAGGGCTTGGAACGAGTGTGCGGCTTCGTATTCATGCACGGCCAGTGCTTCGAGGGGCACGCCAAACTCTTGCGCCACCTCTGCAGCGGCGCTGTGGAGTTCCTTTTTGACGGTCGCTGGGATGGTGGCAAGGACGATATTTCGCACCAAAGGGTGCGACGTTTTGACGAAGCGACCATCTCGCTTGACCATCCCTCTGTCTGTCAACGTTGCGATGGCGTGATCGATTTGCGCTTCGTCTGGGATAAGACGTACCAGCACCGATTCGGTTGCGACGTCGCCCCAAATGGCGATCGCCTGAAGGGTGCGGCGCGCGCCCGCTTCGAGCCGTTCTACGCGAAGTGCGAGTAAGTCCGCGAGGCGATTGGGGGCTGCTCCGCCGTGTTCGTGCGAGAATCGCACGAGCTGCTCTACATAGAGAGGTGGAATGACGCCGCCATCGTCAAACCGTGACGCGCTCGGCTTTCCGTTCGAAAAGAGTTCTGCCACGCGCGCAGGGCTGAGGCCCGCCAGCGATCGCGATGCGCTTGCTATCCATTTGGGTTCGAAGCCTGTCGTGTGTGCCACAACGAGAAGGCCTGGAAATGATGGCGGTGCGTTCGCGAGATCGGCGAGCGCGCTTCTTGACGCCGAATCGACCGCGTGAAGATCGTCAATGACCAGAACCAATCGTTTGCCACCATGGCGTTCGTGTGCGCGTCCAATTGCCCAACGAAGCGCGCTGCTCACCCACTGGCTGCGATCCTCAGGGCTCATGTCGAGCTGCGACATGCGCACGCGACTGAGTGTGAACAGCTGCGCCAAACCCGATCGCACATCCGGCGGAAGATCATCCGAGAGCGCGGAGAGCTCTTCGTTGAAGCCCGACAATTTGCGCACAATATCGGTTACCGTAAAGTAACCAACAGAGGCACAATATGGATCGGGGCCGCTGCGTACGACGGTGTCGCCGGCGGCCGCGCACACCATAAGAAACTCGTCGAGCAAGCGTGTTTTGCCGACGCCCGCGTCAGCGACGATGCGAATTGGATTCATGCTGGTGCGTGCTTCGCTTCGTCGCTCATCGAGCCATGCGAGGTCCTCGTCTCTGCCAACAAGTGGGAGTGGAAGTTTAGGCAGATTCTGTTGCGCGGGGACGCGAGGGACTTCTCGTACCGGTTGACGTGGAACGTCGACGGCAAAGACTCTTTCGTTTGAAAGCGGTGGCGGCATCGTCGGTGCCATGCCCACGAGTGGACCGCCGCATTCGCCGCAGAACTTTTGGCCCGCTGCGTTGGTCGCTCCACACCGTGAGCATTTGCTTGGTCTCCCGCTACCAGAACTTTCGTGTTCGTCGTCGCCAAGGCTTGTTCGCAGCGCAAGGCGAAACGCGTCCGCGTCGCGAAACCTGGCGCCTGGATCCTTTGCGAGCGAGCGCAGGACAATCTCGGTGAGCGCTTCGGGAATGGCGCGATGGGGCGCGACGATTCTCGGGTCTTCGGGGACTTGCGTGATGTGGGCGAGGACGATTTGCGTCGGTGAATCGCCTTCGAACGGCAACTTGCCGGTGAGCAATTGGTAAAGAATGATCCCTACTGCGTAGAGGTCGCTGCGCGGATCGAGGACGTCTCCGCGCCCTTGCTCCGGACTCATGTATTCGGGAGTGCCGCAGACGATGCCCGGACTTGTAATTGACGGCGACGTTTTTTCGACCCGCATCTTCGCAAGGCCAAAGTCAACAACCTTGACGAAGTCGCCACCGCTGCGCACGGGCTCGAGGATGATGTTCTCGGGCTTGAGATCGCGATGGATGATCTCGAGGTGATGTGCCTCTGCTAGCGCAGCGAGGGTTTGATCCATCACCGATGCGATGCGACGGATCGGGAGCGGTCCTTCGTCGAATGCAACGCGCGCAAGATCGCGTCCGCGGAGAAACTCCATTACTAAATAAAGTTGACCGTCGTCTGTCTTGCCGAAGTCGATGATCGATACGGAGTTCGGATGATTGAGTCGGCTCGCGGCTCGCGCTTCGGTAATAAAGCGAGCTGCGGCGTTCTCTTCGCCGACGAGATGCGGATGAATAATTTTCACCGCGACCGTGCGACCGAGTGCCGTTTGCTCAGCGCGATAAACGCGCCCCATGCCGCCAACGCCAACAAGCTCGAGGATGCAGTAACCACCCGGCAAGGTGCGGCCGATGACGGGGTCGACGCTCTGTTCGGCGATTTTGCTAATCGGAAAACCGCAGGTCGCACAGAACTTGTGGGCGCTGTCGCAGATACCGGAGCATTGCGGACACAGACGCATCAGGTCAGTAAGCGTATCAGCCCTCGCTTGTGCTGCGACCCTAAACGTGGGCCTAAACCTTCTCCCGTCTCGTGCCGTAGCCGAACGTAGGACAAGGCCTGTGATGAAGCGACTTGGAGAGCTGCTGGTTGAAGCGGGGGCGTTAGACGCACTTGCGCTCGAGCGTGCTCTTTTGTTGCAGCAGAGCTCTGGACGTAAGTTAGGTCAGGTCCTCGTCGATGAGCATTTGCTCACCGAATCGCAATTGACGCAAACGCTTAGCAGGCAGCTTGCGGTCCCCTGGGTTGCGCTCCATCACATTGATTTCTCACCTTCGCTGCTTGCACTCGTTCCACGCGAAGTTGCACAGCGTTTTGGCGTCGTGCCCATATTTGTGCGCCATATTCGCAACAAGGGCGACACACTTTACGTGGCAACCGACGATCCGACGAACGTGGACGCCCTCGCAGAGATTGGCCGCACGGCGCATATGCTTGTTAAGTCGATGATCGCGTCAAGCAGTGACATTCAGGTTGCGCTTCAACACTACGACATGCGCGAGCCACTTCCTGCGGTGCGCCCCCACACTGTGCCACCTCCGCCGCTCGCAGCCGAGCAGCTTGCGACGACGCCAACGGCGTTTGAAGTCGCAATGCGGCCGCCTCGACCATCAGTGCCTGTGCCAAATGCGCCCGCAGTCGCAGTGGCGCCACCTGCAGCGTCTTTCGCTCCGCCGCGGTTGCCGACACCTCCGCCACCTTCGGAAGATCTTTCGACGCGCGACATTATCAGTGCGCTTCGCGCGTCAGCACTTGGCGCTGACGCGACTGAAATTCTAGGGCGCAACCCGAGGTGGGAATCAACGATGGCGACGCTCTTGGCCGTTCTGCTCAAGCGCGGAGCGATCGAAGATGCCGATTTCGTTGCGGCGTGGCGCAGACGGTAAAGGTTCTTACTCAGTTACGATTTTCTTGGCGAAGAGGTTCTCAATCGCTTCTTCTTTGAGGCCACCTTCGCGCAAGATAACGCGCGTGTGCTCTCCCTTTTTGGGAGCACTCTTGTGGACGCGATCGCGCGGCGTGAGCGGTGTGTTCACCTGCGTGAGCGGGCCCTCGGGTGTTGTCAGGGTGGTGAAGACTTGTCGCGCGGCGAGTTGCGGATCGTGTTGAAGCTCGTCGCCTGTAAGCACGGGCTCGATGCAGCAGTCGTGCTGGCGACCGAAGGCCTCCCATTCGCTCTTCGTGCGCGATGCAAACACCGCTGCAAGCTGCTCGCGCAAACTTGTCTGATGGGGGCCTGGCATGAGTGCAGACAGGTCGGCCTCGACGCCGCATGCTGCTGCGAACTTGAGCCAGAACTTCGGCTCTAGTGCCGCGAGCGTGACGAAACCGTCCTTTGCGCGATAAACGCCGTAGAGGCTCAACCCGCCCGACAACGTGTCGTTGCCACGGCCGGGTGGGTGTCCAGCGAGCATGTTGCCAAACGCGAGCGACGCAAAGCTCATGTTCGCTTCAAGCATACTAATGTCAAGTATCTTACCTTTGTTCGTCAACGTGCGTTCGTAGAGAGCGGTGACGATGCCAATCGTGCTCCACAGTGCTCCGCCGATGTCTGCAATTTGAAACGCGGGCACTTGGGGTGTTCCACCCTCGGGGCCTTGGAGGCCGAGGACGCCTGAGCGCGCGAGGTAGTTGAGATCGTGGCCGGCTGCGTGGCGCAAAGGTCCGGTTTGTCCGTAACCGGTTAGGCTACAAATGATGAGACGGGGATTGTGCTCGTGCAACGTACCGTAGGCGATCCCGAGGCGGTCCATGACGCCAGGTCGAAATTGTTCGAGCAGGACGTCGTAGCGACCGAGTATCGATAGGAAAGCCGCTTTACCTTCGGGTTGCTTGAGGTCGAGTGCAAGACTGCGCTTGTTGCGGTTTAGCGCCGCGAACATGGCTGAATCATTGCCATGATGAGGCGGCATGTGACGCAGGTAGTCGCCTCCCTCCAAGTCTTCGAGTTTGTCGACCTGCGCGCCAAGATCGGCGAGCGCGAGCGTTGCATAGGGCCCTGGCAAGAGGCGGCTGAGATCAAGGACGCGTACACTCTCGAGAGGCAGCATGGTGTTCTCGTCTTATCGCAGCGCGGGTGTGCATGCTCTCGTCTTCGCAACGACAAAATGAAAACTTGCGAAGAACCAGACGGCCCTTCGCAAGTTTGATGAGTAAAGAAGGTTGATTATTTGAAGCTGAAGAGCTTCGTCAGTTTCATCGCGAGCATTTGGTTGCCCTCGACCTTGAGCTTGCCCGCGAAGAACAGCTGCATGCTGTTTGCTTGTGGGTTCTCCATCAACTTTTGAAAGTCTTCGGCGGCCAGCGTGATTGTCACGTCGGCGGTATCGGTGCCCTCTTTTGCGGTGGGGCCGCTCGCGGTGGCGTCGATGTGCCACTGGCCTTCGCCTGTGATGTTGATTTGAAACTTCGCGCCTACGGTCTTCGCATCTTCAGCATTCTTTGCGAGCCCTGCGGGGAGTTCTTCGTTGAACAGCTTCTTTACGTCTACGGCCATCGTGAATCTCCTGTTGTTGAGGCGCGCGCGAGCAGCCTCGCTTCATTTTTAGGACCGCCAATGTCGCACTGCGCTAATTGGGCCGTCAATAGCGGACGCGCCAGTTAGGCGATCACGCGGTTGCGACCCGTGTTTTTGGCGCGATAGAGCCGTTCATCGGCCAGCGTCATGAGCGTTTGAGGGGAGGGATTGTCGCATTCTTCGATCGACGCGACGCCCGCACTGACCGTGGGGCGCAGGGCCACGCCACCCCATTCGATGCGACCGCGTTCCACGGCGCGGCAGAGGCGATTGGCGAAGAGCGCGACATTTTGATGATCGATTCCGCGCACGAGGACGACAAATTCTTCGCCTCCCCATCGTGCGAAAACGTCCTCGGTTCGGATCGATTTGGTCACTTGAACCGCCACAAATCGAAGCACTTGGTCACCCGCGAGATGGCCGTAGCGATCGTTGATCTGCTTGAAGTGATCGAGGTCAAACAGCACTGTTGCGAGGTGTGTCTTATGGCGGGTGGCGTAAGCGACTTCTCCCGCAAGGCGGTCGTTGAAGTAGCGCCGGTTGAATGCCGCAGTCAGCGGATCGCGTGTCGATGACTCATAGAGTTGGCGCGCGAGCGCTTCTTCGCGTGCGTCCTTGAGCGAAAATGAAAGCGCTGCGTTCGGGCCGAACTGGATGTGATCGCCAGTGCGAAGCTCTGCGCGTTGAATGCGCCGTCCGTCGATGAAAGTGCCATTGGTCGAGTTCAGGTCTTCGACGAAGTACTGATCGGCGGTCGTGCGGGTAATGCGAGCGTGGATGCGGCTTATGCCCGCGTCTTCGATGCGGACTTCGGCGTCGCGATCGCGACCGACCATGCATGCGTCTTGTTCGAGCGCAAATACTTGGCCCGCATTGACCCCGCTCATCACGGTGAGCGTTGCGCGATCGCGTGTGCGAGCCTCAGCAGGGACTGCATTGACCTCAGTTGCGCGCGTGACGGCGGTGTCTTCGTTGGTCCAGTCGAGTTCGAGCGGCGCTCGTATCGAAGCGGTGCTGGGCTCGAACTCTTCGCGCGCTGCGGGTCTTTCACTCGGCATGCGTACCCTTTGACTACCTCGACTATTGTATCGCAGGGATTTCCAAGCGCTTCTAACTTTCCTGCGGAGCTCTGCCATGAGCTGCTAAAGCGCGCGGTATGGGTTTGCTCGATGGCAAAGTCGTATTGATTACAGGCGCGGCGGGTGGGCTCGGAAGCGCATACGCTCGGCTCTTTGCGCGCGAGGGCGCAGAGCTTGCCTTAAACGACAACGGAGTTGACGAAACCGGTCAGTTTCCCGATGAAACACGACTCTCCGCGCTTGGGGCTGAGCTTCGTCGAGACGGGCACAAGCTGCTGCTTCACCGAGAGTCGGTTGCGACTCGCAAAGGCGCCGAGAACTTTGTTGGTGCTACGGTAGAGACGTTCGGCCGCGTTGATGTGCTCGTTAACAATGCTGGCTACGTGCTCGACAAGACGCTTCTCAAGCTCGAAGAAGAGGCTGTCGACTGCGTTTTTGACGTTCACGCGAAGGGATCGCTGTATGCGACGCAACACTTTGCACGCCAGGTGATCGCACAAGGTGGCGGTGGACGCATTGTGAACACGACCAGCGCGAGCGGACTCCTTGGACACTTTGGTCAAGCAAGTTTCGCAATGGCAAGCGCTGCCGTCTACGCGCTCACGCGGACGTCGTCGATCGAGCTGCAGAAGCACCGCATTACGGTGAACGCCGTTGCGCCGCTCGCAAAGACGCGTCTCACTGCGGCGCTCCCGCTCTTTCAGGGAGTCGACACGCTCACGCCCGAACACGTGGCACCTGCTGTGCTGTTTTTGGCCAGTGATGCTTCGCGCGATCGCACGGGTCACGTGCTCGCGGTGGCAGGCGCTCGCGTCTACGCACTCAAGTTTGTGGAGAGCTCGGGGCGCTTCAAAGAGATCGACGACGGCGTTTGGACTGCTGACGAAATTGCGACCGCGTGGGACTCGATCGTCAAATTGTGAGCGGGTTACTTCACGCGTTCGAGCGCGAAAATATCGACGTCGACGCCTGGAGAATAGAGCGCTGCGAGGGCCTCGCCTTTGTGCACAATGCCGGCGCGTTCGGTGAGTGACTCCTGCATCGCGTGGATTTGCGCTTCGCGAAGCGGGTACGGCGTGTGGTGAACTTGTCCGCGCAGCAGCTCGCCGCGCGCGTTCGTCGAATAGAGTAGGTAGCGTTCGGCCAAAAAGAACTGAAGCGTGCCAGCCATCGACGTGGGGAGCTCAGCTCCGATTTCGTAGCGAAGGCTCAGCGAGGCGTCTTTCGGTTCGGGCCATCGCCTTTCGGATCGATAGTCAACCAAGTTGCCATCGTAGGTCGCCGTCATTTCTGCTCGAAAGTAGGGCAAGTGCCAAAAGGTTCGCGCGGCGCGAACGGCGAGTGAACTCGCCGCTTCAAGGCTCAAAAACCAAACGCCCGGGTTGTCGCCATCCATGTGCGCGTATGTGCGCACGTTGGTCTCCAAAAAATGGGTTGCCGTTGGGATCGGCGGAGCCCATCGATACGGCTTCACGTTGTGCATCTCGAATGGAACGAGCCCTACGTACGCGACACCGTCGTGGGTATCGACGGTGAGTGCGTCTGGCACGAGTGGTTGCAAGACGGAGAGCGGCACGGGCCAATGCACGAAGAGAAGGTTCCGCCACGTCTGTGTGCCTTGTCGCATACGACTTGGCCTTCGCGTAGGTGCGATTCGGTCCATGCGGCAAGAGCGTCTCATTGACGCGCGTCCCCAACAAGAAGTGCGTGAAGCGGAGACCAATGTTGCACCGAAGCCCGCTGTTGCGCTCCACTCACAACATGGCGTGCTTCGAAACGTTACGACGCAACGGGTCTTTCTGAGATGCAAGGGCATCCGCCTCCGCAAGGACCGCATCCCTACAACCCGGCGCAAGTGCCACCGGCGAAGAGTCACGCGCGCAGCAGTGAAGACACGCGTCGAATCGTCGGGATCATTTTCTATTCGCTGTTCATGCTTGCCGGTGCCGTCCTCGTCCTTTTGCTTTTCATTGTGCCGGCGGTGACTGGAACGCAAGGCGAGCTTGAAGCGATGGGTATTGGTGCCGTCTGCGCATTGCCACCGTTGATGATCTATTTGTGGATTCCGTGGATTCTCGATCGCTACGATCCAGAGCCGTGGTGGGCGCTTGCGCTCGTGCTCGCGTGGGGAGGCGTTGCCGCGATCGGCTTTTCGGGTCTCATCAACACGATCATGGGTGCAATCGGCACAGAGGTTGGCGGACGGAATTTTGGGCGCTTCATTGGTGCGTGTCTGTCTGCGCCCTTGGTCGAAGAATTTTGGAAAGGGCTCGCGATCTTTGCGATGTTCTATTTTTTGAAACGCGAATTTGATGGCGTCGTCGACGGCATTATTTACGCGACCTTTGTCGCACTCGGCTTCGCAGCCATTGAGAACATCGTTTACTACGCCCGCGCTTGGCAGGACGAAGGTCGTCAAGAAGGTGTACTTGTTGCAACGATCGTGATGCGCGGCATTCTCTCTCCGTGGGGACATCCGCTGTACACTTCGATGACAGGAATAGGCTTTGGCCTTGCGCGAGAGCGCGCTGGAGCGTGGAAATGGATCGGGCCCATTGGGGGCTATCTGGCCGCCGCGTTCCTCCACTTTGTTTGGAATTTCGCGGCGACGATTTCGAACATGCTCGTGATTGTCATGCTGCCGCTTTGGATCCTTGTGGTCCTCACGTTCCTCGTGATTATCGTGCTTCTGGTGCGTCGCAAGGGCCGCATCATTCGTGAGAACCTGAAGGATGAAGTGCTCCTCGGGTTCATGACTCCGTTTGAGCTCGACATGACGACGTCGGCATTTGGAACATTCACGGCTACCTTTAAGTACGGCGGATCGTCGGGTCGAGAGTTCATCCGTGCGGCGGCGCGCTTGGCCCTCTCGAAGTGGCACACCGTGCGCGCGAACAAGGAGCGCAAGGCGACGGTGAGCGCCGAGTGGATTGTGCCATTGCGGCAGCAGCTTGGTCAGCTGCGTGAGCAGGTGGCGCGGTCACTCGGAAGGCCCGTCGAGCAGCCGAGGGCATGGGTTCCAAGGGGTAAGTAGGGCCGCGAGAAAGCGCAATTTGCTGAAACGATCGCTCCGTGTTCAGCCTTCGATCGCTTTTGCGTTGCGGCGCCTTACGCCTAGCCCGATCCCCGCTGCGAACAAGATAAGAAGCGGCCAGTCGCCGGCGATAACGTAAAGTGTCTTGCCTTCTCGAAGTGCAGGTTCCGTGAAAAGCACGCCCTCATCTTCGCGCCGCGCGCGTATGCGTCCAGTGGCATCGACCCAGGCAGTAACGCCTCCGTTCACTGCGCGAACGAAATCGCGTCGCGCTTCGATTGCGCGCATTGCCGACATGCGCAAGTGGATCTCGCTCTGTGCGCTGGGTGAAAACCATGCATCATTTGTTACATTAACGAGGAGGTTCGGGTCTTCGCGCATCACGTTGAGCGCGACACTTGGCAGCGTGTCCTCAACGCAATTCAAGACGCCTGCGCGCACAGGCCCCGCCTTTTGCACGAGCGCTTCTTGCCCCTCGAGCAGGCCGAAGACGCGCGGGAAAGCGCGCCGAATCCATTCGATGCCTCCGACGAGAGGTAGCGTTTCCCCGAACCACATGAGACGCATTTTGTCTTGTGGCTCCGACAGCGCTCCGTCTTGCGTCGCGACAGCGGCCGAGTTGTACACGCCACGGCTGCTCGTGGTGATGAGCCCGAGAAGCACTGGACCGTGAACCCCAAACTGCAACGGCGCCGCTTCCCCGACCGGTGCCTGGCGCGAAGCGTGCGCAACAGGGTACGGATATGCGTTCTCGGGCCATACAGTCAGGTCGACGCCTTGACGCTCGGCCTCGATCGTCAACCGGGTGAGCTTTGCGAGAAGCGCAGGCTGTCGCCCCTCGGCCCAGCGATCTTTGGCGTCGAAATTGGGCTGAATGAGCGCGACCTTTGCGTGGGGAACACTTTGGCCTTCGACCATGCGCAATCGAATTGCACCGTAAATTAACTGGACTAAAACGATGCCCGCGGCAGAAATTGCTGACGTTCGTCGCGTCTGTGGCGTGCTCGCGTGCTCGGCGGCTGACGCCATGAGCGATGCGGTGATCGCCATCAATGCGCCAACGCCGCGTTGACCGATCAGTTCGGCAACTTGATTGACGATGGGCCAAGGGCTAATTCCAGATGCGACGTCCCACGCGATCACGGAAGGGACGAATGACGCGAGGAATGCGCCTGCGCCAAACGAAAGCCAGCGGTTTGCGCCGAGTCTCATGCCTTTCTGAGCAATCCACGCGGCGAGCATCCACCTCAAAGACTCGAAGGTGCAGTAAACGAGGAACAGCGCCATTGCGGCGGGAAGCCCGAGCGGTGTGAAGTGAAGAATCGTGGCGGGAATGAAGCGCTTGAAGGTGAGATTGGCGCCAATGCCAAAAAGTAACCCCGAGAGGATCGATTGCCTTGCGGTGGCGATGCTTCCATTCGCGCGCAGGGCATAGGCCCACAGGGCAAGCCCAATCCAAAAACACGGGTACAGATTGAAGGGTGGCGTACCGAGCGCCACAACGACGCCGGAGACAAACGAAAGAACCGCGACGCGCGCGGTTTTTGGGGTGGCTAGAGAGGCGAAAGACGACACGTCTCCCGCCTATCACAAGTTTTTAGAAATAGACGGTCATGCCGACGCTGCCCATGATGCCGCCTGACGTCCGGCTGCCCTGAACGAACAAGAGGTCATCGTCGGTGCGGGTTCGTACGACGGCGCGGAGATCGCCGTTGAGTGCGAAGTGACGGTTGAACCGCAGCTCGAGGCCGAGGCCAGCTTGTGCGCCCACGTACCGATTGGTCGTCAGCGTTTGCCCGTAGCCATCACCGATGCGCGCAGACGTGTAGGTGACGCCGGCGAGCGCATAGAGTTGAAGAGGGCTTTGCGGATTAATGTAACCGTAAATGTTACCTTGACCGGAAACTTCGTTGCGCGTGTCGTAGTTGAAGTCCCGACCGGTGTAGACCGAGATGCCGCCTTCGATGCCTACCCAAGGAATGGGCCGATAGCGAAGGGCCGCGCCGATGCCGAGAAGGCCAGTTGCAGGTGCGTGGCTCGTGCCGACGGCGCCGCTCTGGGCGTTCAGGTTGAGTCCGAATTGGTTATTGTACATGTGGTTCGGCGAGCGATAAGGCGCGCGATACGGAGCGGGGCGATCGCGGTACTCGACCATCGGTTCGGGCGGCGGCGCAGGGCGGTACGCGACGTAGACCGGGGGTGGTGGCTCCGGGTAGTAAGCGGGCGCGCCGATGACGATCGGGCGCACGATTGGGCGGACGACGATGGGTGCCGCTTGAATCACGACGGGCGCGGGTCGTGCGATGACGACAGGACGAGCAGGGCGATACGTGAAGGTCGGCGCGACGACGACAGGGACGTGTCCACCACGGATGACAACCGATCCCCGTGTTCCCCCGCGGTGTTGGGCAAACGCTGAGCTTGCCACCAAAAGAGCACCGGTTGCTGCGGCCACTGAAACCCACTTACTGATCAACATGACTTTTCCAAACTTCCTTTCGATTTGTGATTCGCCTTCATTAACGTTGGACCAGCTTTTTTTGGGCGCAACCGCTGCTAACCCACGTAACGCCAACGTAATCTTCGGGTTGAATGCGTGGCGTTCTACGCACCCAAAATCAGGCCACAAACGGACGCAAGGACCGAGAGCGCGGCTCATCGGTCCTTGTGTCGCGCTCATACGAGCCGCCCAGGTTACTTGCTGTTACTTGCTGACGATTAGCGGCGACCGCAGCTTGGGCGTGCGATTGCGGGGCGCACGACTGCGGGGCGAGCAACGGCAACAGGGAGGTAAAATGCGGGCCGATAATTGATGCGTGGGCGCGGTTGTGTCGCCACGAACCGAGGTGCGCGGGCCACGAGCACACGCTTCGGGGCGCGGTGAAACGCTGAGCGGTGCTTGGCGCGCGTATGAGCTTCGGCGGCGCCGGTGCCCGCGGTGAGAAACCCAAAGACGACAGCGAAACCGGCAAGCAACTTGAGCATAGTGAGACGTTCCTTCATTTTCGGTGAGAGTGAATTGGGCATGCGGCGTATCTGCACGCCTCACCGTTCAGTGTGCGTGATGAGGGGAGTCTCGCAATGGCGGACGTTGTCGCTAACGCAACCTTAAGGTGGCTATTATCAGGTGGCCCAACTCAGAAGTAGAGCGTCATCCCCATGTTGAAATAAGCACCAGCAGACGTATTGCTCGAGCGTCCGGTCGATGGGTTGTAAAATTCTGGGTAGTACGCCGCAGCCTCGTCTGTGCGCGTGCGAATGAAGGCGCGAAGATCGCCGTTGAGTGCGAGGTGTGGCGTAATGCGCGCTTCGAGTCCGAGGCCCAAGAGGCCGCCGAAGTATCCGTAGTGCGAGGAGTAGTCGGCGTACGCGTAGTCGGCCGTGTATTCGTTGCGGATGGATGCGCTCGCCCAGGTGAGCCCGCCGACGCCGTACACTTGCACCCGATGTTCGGGATTGAAAAAGACGAGGCTGGTGACCGAGCCCGAAATTTCGGTACGCAATTGCGAGAAGGTATCGCGTCCGGCCGCTACGTTGAGGCCACCCTCAAAGGCGAGCCATGGAATTACGCGCCATCGGAGCGCAGCGCCAAGTCCGAGCATTGTGGTTGGCGCGCCCACCATCGCCGTCTTGACGAATGCGATTTGGCCGTTGACGTTGACGCCTAGCTCGTTGCGCCGATACCACGCGTGCGGCTTCGGTCGGTAGTCGTAGTGAGGCGGCCTGTCGGGATTCGGTGGCGGCAACGCTTGCGAAGGAGCGCGCTGATAGACCGGTGGTGGCGCATTTTGAGGCGGAGGCTCACCCGGCAGCGTTGGGAGCTCTTCGGACGGTGGTGCGAGCGCTTTGGGCGCCGCCGCAGAAGGGTTTACCGGCGTACCTGCGGGAGCTGCAGGCTGCTCTGCTGATTCAACGCAATACCAAGAGCCGGGCGGGCAACCAGGCGCAGCGGGCTGCGCGAATGCAAGCGTAGGCGTTGCGACCATCGGCAGTGCTATGAGGAAGAAGCGAGCGTTCATCTGAAACCTCGATGCGTAAGCGTGAGCGCCGAAGGCCCGTCCGTCAACGTTACGGTCTCTGCAGCCTGAAAACCCATTCGCTCATACGACGAGATTGCTGCTGTAATAGCCCCACCAATGGCCACACTCAGGCTTAGACGAGGGCACGTTCAGCCCGTGTGGACGGGGCACCCGTGGGTGTATGCCCAGGCCGTTGAGCGCCTTGAAGGCGAGGCGGAAGCCGGTGATCTGGTGCGCGTGGTTGACCCTAGCGGCAATGACCTAGGTGCCGGATTTTACTCGCCAAAAAGCGCGATCGTGCTGCGAATCCTCACGCGCCGAGTGGGCGTCGACATTGATGGTGCGTGGTTTCGGGATCGATTGGCGCAAGCAGGAGCCCTCCGCGCGAAGTGGGGCCTGCCGAGCGATGCGACCACGGGCTACCGCCTGGTGCACGCAGAGGGGGATGGCCTGCCTGGCCTGATCGTTGACCGTTTGGGTGATGCGCTCTCGGTGCAATTTTTGACGCTCGGGATGAAATTGCGGAGTGAGTTGATCGTCAAGATTCTTGTTGATGTGTTTTCGCCGAACGTCGTACTCGATCGCACGCCGATCCAAATTGGCGCGCTCGAAGGGTTCAGTGCGAGCCGTTCGGTGCTGCACGGGAATGAAGGTCAGCCATTTCGATTTCGCGAACGCGGCTTAGCGTTCGAAGTGCCGTTCGACATCGGTCAGAAGACAGGATTCTATTTTGATCAGCGTGCATTACGGCAACGCGTCGAGGACCTTTCGCGCGGACAGCGTGTGCTCGATGTGTGCTCGTTCATTGGTCCGTTTGCAATGGCGGCCGCTCGGGGTGGCGCAACCGAGGTGATTGCGGTCGATGAAAGCAACACAGCGCTCGAGGTCGGTGCTGCGTGCGCACGGCTCAATGGGCTTGATGGAAAAATCGAATTCGTTCGTCGAGACGCGCGCAAAATGCTCGAAGAGGTTGCATCGAAAAGTAGCAGTAGTGGCTACGATATTGTTGTCGTCGACCCGCCGCGCTTGGCACCCACACGCGCGGCGCGTGACAAGGCGCTTGCGACGTATCAGAGCTATGCGGCAGCAGGTTGCAAGGCGACTGCCGATGGAGGAACGCTCGTTTTTTGCTCGTGCTCGGCGGCGATCGATTTGCAGCTGCTCACCCGCGCCCTTGCGCAAGGTGCGGCGCGAGTGGGTGCTGACGCGATGGTGCTCGAGCGCGTTCTTCAGGGCACAGACCATCCGGTGCCAGCGGCTTTTCCCGAAGGGCTCTACTTGAAGGCATTGATTGCGACGGTGAGCAAGCGATGAAGCCGCTGCAAGCGTTGCCAAAGCGTGACATTTGTAACTTGAAAGGTATTCTTTTCGACTTAGACGATACAGTGCTTACGCACGGCACCCTGACGCGTGAAGCGTACGGTGCGCTCTGGGATCTTGCAGACGCGGGGCTTCGTTTGGTGGCAGTGACGGGTAGGCCAAGCGGATGGGGCGAGATTCTCGTTCGTCAGTGGCCGATCGCAGCAGCG
>JAHFDZ010000019.1 GCA_023248745.1 Myxococcales bacterium
CCGGCAACAAGATTCGTCGCGGCAGAGCGGAAGACGCTAAAGAGGCCCGTACTCGACATGGTGACACGATCACTCAACCCATTGCCTTGAACGGCCTGTGCGGTTTCAGAGAGACGCAATGTAGCCTGGGTCGCAACGGTGTAAGCGAACGTATCGCGCACACCATTCGTGTCGCCTGTCACCAGATTCGTCGCGTCGGATTCGTAAACCACGAACCTTCCGTCTCCCGTCATGTGTGGCCTTCGACTCAGCCCGTTGGCCTGAACGCCGCCCGCCCCGACGCTAACTCTGATGGTCGTGTTCTGCGTGCGGTCGCGCAAGAAAATGTCGGTAGCTCCGTTGGTATCGCCAGTCACAAGATTCGTCGCGTCGGATTCAAACGCAACGAATCGGCCGTCGTCTGACACCACCATGACGTCTGAATTGTTGTTCGCTTCGCCGCCGCCCGACGGAATCGTGACGCGCTCCATCGCAGCCGAGGCGACATTGAAAATGAAGCCGTCGTCCTTTCCGTTGGTGTCGCCCGCGACAAGGTTGCTTGCGCTCGAAACAAACACAACGTGCGTGCCGCTCCCGGTGATAAAGCCGCCATGGGACCCGCCGTTTGCAACGCCACTCTGGGCGAGGCTCACGAGCTTGGTCGTGCTGAGCGCGCGATCGCGGATGAAGACGTCGCTCGAAGCGTTCGTGTCACCGACCACCAGATTGCTCGCGGCCGAGAAAAACGTCACGAACCGTTTGTCGTCCGAGGCTCTTACCGAATCGCAATCTGCGTTGGCTTGCGCACCGCTCGTCGACACGCTGATCAGCTCCACAGCCTTGAACGCAAGTTGCGGAATGACGATGGCCGCGTCGGGACCAGCATCGACGACACCTGCTTCAGCGGCGGCATCAGTTCCTGTGTCAAACGGAGCGTCGCTTGGACCATCCTTCGGGGCGTCCAACGTTGCGTCAGCGTCGCTTCCACCGTCAAGAATATTGACATCTTGCTTTGCGTCGAACGGAGCATCCGGAGATCCATCGGGTGGTGGTTTTGCGTCTTTCGCAGCATCGCCCGCGCTGCTGTCGGAAGGACCGGTACTCGTGTCTTGTGGCGCGTCACTCGTGGCTTGCGCCGCGTCACTTGCAGCGTCGGGATCGGAGGAGAACTCACCGCAACCGAACGCACCGAGTTGAACCGCAACCATAGTGAACACGTAAACGCGACCACGCTTTGACGTTTTGCGACTCATGAAGTCCTCCGTAAACCTAATCCGCACAAAGCGAGGGTACCGCCATCCACCGCGCGAAGACCATTGCGATACACTCGCGCCATGCCACTTCCGATTCTATGCGGGTCGTTCTCGCTTCACCCCGTGAGCACTGGCGCCGCGATGCATAACGCGGGCTATCGCGCGCTTGGTCTTGACTGGCACTACATTCCGTTCGGCGTCTCGAACGTCTCGAGCGCGGTTGCCTCAATGCGCATGCTCGGAATAAGAGGCGTTGGCGTCTCTTACCCGTTCAAAGAACAGGTGATGCCCCTGCTCGACGCAATCGACGGCAACGCGTCTTCGATGGGTGCGGTCAACACCATCGTCAACACAAATGGTCACCTTGTAGGTTACAATACAGATTGGATTGGCGGCGCACGCGCACTTCTCGAAGTGACGCAGCTGGTCGACAAACGCGTTCTCGTCCTCGGTGCGGGCGGGGCAGCACGCGCCGTCGCGACCGGTATCGCGCGCGAGGGGGCCGCACTCACGATCGTTAACCGCAATCGCGAAAAGGGAAAGGCGCTTGCCGACTCGCTCGACGCCCAAGCCTGCACGCTCGATGAAGTCGAACTCGGCGCGATCGATATCGTCGTCAATGCAACGAGCATCGGGATGGCGGACGTGTGCGACGGTTTCCCGCTCGATCCATTGCGACTGGGAGCGCAGCACGTGGTGATGGACATCGTGTACAAGCCGCTCCGCACTCCGTGGTTGCTCGCGGCAAAGGAGCGAGGCGCAAACACAATCGGCGGTGAACGAATGCTTCTGCACCAAGCCGCCGCGCAATTTGCACTCTACACACAACAAGAAGCGCCTCTCGCTGCGATGGCCGCAGGCCTCGAAATCGAGCTAGCGAAAACGCTTTAACGATCGGCGCGCGTGCGGGCACTCCTCGCATGGTCAAACACGTAGCGGCACTCTCAATGCTTCTCGCGGGCTGCCAATTCGAAGAGAGCACCCCGTTGACAAACAGCGACAACAACGACACAGACTGTGCAAACGACGGTGGCCGCCCCGACGCCACGCGGAGCGACGCCGGCGAATCGAGCGGAAACAAAAGCAATAGTGACGCATCACCCCTCGGGCCCGATGGCGGGAATTCACAATCGGGTGGCGCCCTCTGCGCCCCAGGCGTGAGTTGCGGTGGAATCATCTCGTGCACGGACCACTGCTTCGGTGCAGAGTGCTGCGTGATCCGGTGCACCTGCGGAGGCAATGACACGCTCTACTGCGATATGACCTGCAATTGAGGTTGCCAAAAGTCGCTGACGCCGCGCGTCATTTCGTGGACACTGCCAGCCATGCATCTGTCGCAACGCGATCTCGACAAACTGATTCTTCACGGCGCGGGGGTGCTCGCGCAGAAGCGCCTCGCACGAGGGTTGCGCCTTT
Organism: Myxococcales bacterium; assembly: GCA_023248745.1. Lineage (GTDB taxonomy): Bacteria > Myxococcota_A > Polyangia > Polyangiales > Polyangiaceae > JAHFDX01. Next base: position 2,649 of record JAHFDZ010000019.1, read on the forward strand.
CGTACCCCGAAGCGATCGCTTTGATTGCGACGCAGCTGCTCGAGCTCATTCGCGACGGAAGGTCAGTTGCCGAACTCATGAGCATCGGTCGCACGATGCTCGGCCGTGCGCAGGTCATACCCGGCGTCGCCGAGATGATTCACGAGGTTCAGGTCGAGGGCACTTTCCCCGACGGAACGAAACTTGTCACCGTGCACCACCCCATCGAGCGCGATCAGGGCGACCTCTCGCTTGCGCTGTACGGGAGTTTCCTTCCGGTTCCCGACGCCACTCGCTTCACGCTCTCATCGGACGCGGTTTCACCTGGCACGGTCGAAACGACCCTCGGTGAAATCGAAATCAACGCAGCGCGTCCATTTATCACTATCGCGGTTACCAATACCGGCGACCGCCCCATTCAAGTCGGGAGTCACTACCCCTTCGACGACACGAACGCGGCGCTCACCTTTGACCGGAAGGCATCAGAAGGTAAGCGCCTTGACATTCCGGCAGGCACGGCCATTCGTTTCGAGCCCGGCATGACCAAGACCGTCAACCTCGTTGAGACCGTAAGCTCGGAGGGAACATGAGCTACCGAATGGCGCGTCGGCACTACGCTGACATGTACGGGCCGACCACCGGAGATAAAGTAACGCTTGGTGATACCAATTTGGTGCTCGAGGTCGAACGCGACTTTGCGGCCTATGGTGATGAATGCAAATTTGGCGGCGGCAAGGTCTTGCGCGACCGAATGGGCCAGGCAGCCGGCATCGGAGACGACGAGGCGCTCGATGTGGTCATCACCAACGCACTCATCGTTGACTGGACTGGCATCTACAAAGCCGACATTGGCATCAAGAGCGGACGCATCGCGGGCATCGGCAAGGCGGGAAACCCGAGCATCATGGCGGGTGTCACACCAGGCATGATCGTCGGCGTTACAACCGAAGCCATCGCAGCCGAAGGCCACATCATTACGGCCGGCGGAATCGACACGCATATCCACTTTATCTGTCCTCAGCAGGCGTACGAAGCCCTCGCCAGCGGCGTGACCACTTTCGTAGGCGGCGGCACCGGCCCCGCTACCGGCACGAACGCGACAACATGTACACCTGGCGCGAGGCACATCGAGCTCATGCTCCAAGCGACCGACATGCTTCCGATGAACATCGGTCTCACGGGTAAAGGCAATACTTCGCTCTCGACGGGCCTGGTTGATCAGGTTCGTGCCGGCGCCGTCGGCCTCAAGCTTCATGAAGATTGGGGCAGCGGACCGCTCGCCATCGATTGTTGCCTCGGCATCGCCGACGACGAAGATGTTCAAGTTACTTTACATACCGACACGCTCAACGAGAGCGGTTACGTCGACGACACGATCGCGGCATTCAAGGGCCGAACGATTCACACGTACCACACCGAGGGCGCGGGTGGCGGGCACGCTCCTGACATTATTCGCGTTTGCGGGGAAGCCAATGTCATCCCGAGTTCAACCAACCCGACAAGGCCGTTTACCGTCAACACACTTGACGAACATCTTGATATGCTCATGGTATGCCACCACCTGGATCGCGAAATTCCTGAAGACGTTGCGTTCGCCGAAAGCCGCATCCGTGGTGAGACGATCGCGGCCGAAGACATCCTTCACGACCTAGGTGCCATCAGCATTATTTCGAGCGACAGCCAAGCGATGGGGCGTGTCGGCGAAGTGCTCACGCGCACTTGGCAAACCGCGCACAAGATGAAAGACCAACGCGGAAGGCTTGATGGCGAAATGGGTCACAACGATAATTTGCGCATTCGGCGTTACATTTCGAAATACACGATCAATCCAGCGATCGCGCACGGCATGAGCCACGAAATTGGCTCCGTAGAAGTCGGCAAGTTGGCTGACCTTGTTCTCTGGAAGCCTGCAATGTTCGGCATCCGGCCCGAGATTGTCATCAAGGGTGGCTTCATCGCTTGGGCGCAGATGGGCGATCCGAACGCGTCGATTCCAACGCCCCAGCCCGTCTACATGCGCCCGATGTTTGGTGCCATGGGACGCGCAACCGGCGCAACGAGCATCGCGTTTGTCTCTCAGCGCGCTATCGAAGAAGGCAACATTGCCGCCCTACATCTTCACAAATGGGTGCGGCCGGTGAAGGGCTGCCGCGGTATCGGCAAACGCGACATGAAGCTGAACGATGCGCTTCCGGTGATGCGTGTCAACGCAGAGACGTATCAGGTGTTCGCGGATGGGCAGCTGTTGCGATGCGAACCCGCGAAGGTGCTGCCGCTAACTCAACGTTATTCGCTATTTTAGCGGTAGCCGAGCAGGCCACGCAGCTTCGGGTACATCTCGCTTGTGAGAACGGCGTACTCCTCTGGCGTGTCGCACTCCATGAAGGAGAGATCGCGGCTGAAGCCCACGGCTGCGACGCGCTCGGCGAGCATCATGCATTGCGTGATGTCTTCGTGCTCACTTCGAACCTTTGCGGTCGAGAAGCGAATCGTCCAATCGGTGGCGCGACTCAAGGCCTCGTGATCGATCGGCTCCCAGAGGAGAATGCCGGTGGCTTCGCCGATACACTGCGTTCCAGCGGGGAGCGGCCTTTCGAGCAAGCCCTTACCGTGGAAGAGAGGCATGTCGAGCGCATTGGATTTTGCGAAGACGAGAACCTCCTCGTTTGTGTGCCGATAGTCGCTGCAGACAAGCGTCTTCGACTTGGGCGAAGGGTGAGCGTCGAGGATGCCGTAAATTGAGGGATCGTAGAGAATGTCGGCGTCCATCAGGACCACGCGCGACTTTCCGTCGAGAATGTTGTGTTTGCTTTGCCAAGCAAACCACGTGGAGTGTCCGCTCCCCGTAGGCGCGCCTTCTTCGGTGGGGTTGAGGATCCAAGTGACCTTCGCGCCACCCGCGGCCTCGACCTCGTTTCCGAAGGTGCGTGGGTTTCCAACAAGGTAAATTTCTTTGACACCAGCGGCGCTGAGCGCGCGGACATGCCAATCGAGAAATGTTGGCGATGACCCTGGTTCGCCCGAGAGAGGAAGCAGTGGCTTTGGCACGTTGCGCGCAACCGCTGAAATGCGATTCCCGCTCCCGGCGGCTAAGATGACGGCTTTGTGAATCATGCTGTTTCCTGGTTGCTTGCATCGCGGACATAGCGCGAGCACACGGCGGCAGTGAGCACAAAGGTGAACATCCCCACCCCGATCACAAGCTTTTCGACGAGCGCAAGCGCCCCAGTGAGCAGGCCAAGGTTGAAGAAAGTCACAGCGTTATCACCAGTAACCGCGGAGAGCATGCGCAGAACTCTTCGGAAGCGCGGTGTGTAAATACGGCGGCGGAGGCCTCTTTGAACGGGCGCTCTTCTATCGTCAAGTTTCTTTCTCACATCGCTGGCATCACCGGCGAGCCCTTCGCGGATGCGCGCGATGAGAGATGGAATTTCAAACGGTGTGATCACGAATGTTTGGATCCACTCGAAGATGATCGCAAACCGCGCAACCGCCGATGCTCCCTCGCGGCGCTTGTTGATCACACGTGCCACGAGAACAGACGCAGGATCGTCATCGGTACCCCGCATCGCACTGACGAACGTGCGCTTGTAGTAGTCGTAGGTCATTGCCATCCACCCCGGCACTATCAAGCATCCGAAGAAAAAGGCGATGGCGTGTTCGCTAGGCCACCGCGCGCGAATGAAGAACAGCGCACCGAGCTGCATACTCACGTAGCCGACCATGTCACCAATCTCATCGATGGTGCGACCGTTCGGTGAGAAGAGTTTTTTTGCACGTGCGAGCTCGCCGTCGAAACAATCGAGAATCATCCGCACTTCGGCGAGAACGAACGCGATCACGAAATCCGTGGTCCGACCGCGCGCGATGAGAAGGCCCGCAATGATGCCGATGCAGGCGTGGATCGCCGTTACATGATTCGGCTTGAGCGGTGTCTTCAGGGCAAGTGGCAACAGCAAGCGCGCAGCGGGATACCGATAGAATCGATTGAAAGGGTCGACCATCTCGGCAAGCACGTTGTCGATTTCAGTCGCTGCACACGGTTCGTCGCCTTGGGCCTGAGGCTTCGTCGGAGACAGCGCGGAGCCCTGGGCCGGCGCTTTCACTTGCGGCTGGGAGTGCATCGGCTTGTCCGCGACATGGCACACTCCGAAGGCGGACGCCATCCAAGGAGCGGTGCGAATCGTTGTGCGCACTGCGTCTAACGTCACGCCAATCGACGGACAATCGCGAGCATTTGATCGATATCCGCGTCACTTAGTTCGCCCATCACCGCGACGCGAAACATCTGCCCGGCGAAAGGACCTTGCCCTGCGTAGATAATGAAACCCTCGCGTTTCAGCTCGTCGTGCAGGCGCTCGTAGGCAAGGCCACTCGGAAGACGGTACGAACTCAGCGTGACGCCATAGGAGGCTTCGTCATCGAGAAAGGCGCGAATGCCCATTTCTGCGAGCGCTGAGCGAACGCGATTCGTCAAGGTACTGTACCTTTGATGGCGCGCCCGCCACCCACCTTGCGCACTGAGTTCAATGAGCGCGCGATCGAGTGCATAGAGAACTTGAACCGACTGCGTGAACGGTGAAAACCCGTTTGTTTGTTCTTTTCGATAGCGGAAGAGATCAAGATAAACGCTCGTCGCTCCCGACTTACGATCGGTAAATGCGGGCTTATGAACGAGCACCATCGCAATGCCAGGCACGCCGTGCAGGCACTTGTTGGCAGTGGCCGCACACGCGAGCAGATTCCACTCTGCAAACTGAATGCGCTCACCTGCAAAGCTGCTGACCGCATCAAGCAAGAGGGGCACTTTGTAACGCGTGCAGAGTGCACCAAGTTTGTCGATGTCGTTCAGTCGCCCAGTCGTCGTCTCGTGATGCACGGCAAATACGTGATCGAAGTTGCCGGCTTGAAGCGCTGTCTCGATGGCGGCAAAATCGATAGGTGACGTCCACGGCGACGAAACCACGTGGTGCCGCTTGCCTTGCGCGGTGAGCATGGCTGCTGCGCGATCGCCGTACACGCCATTGGCCGCAACGAGTGTGTTCGATCCAGCGCCTGGCACGAGCGAGAACATGGCTTCAACTGCTCCGGTGCCAGACGACGTCAAGAGCACGGGAACGTACTGCGCATTCGCATCTTCGTAGACGTTCGCGAGACCGGAAATGATGCGCTGCGAGAGTTCCGCAAACTCGGGCTCGCGATGGCATAAATCGTCGCCGAGGAGCGCTTGTCGAACGCCTTTCGTGAGCGTCACAGGGCCGGGATTAAGAAGTTTCATGAGTTGACGGCCATCCACTGCGTAAGGCGCTCTTTTACTTGAATTGGCGTCGCAGTCGGACGCGGCAAGTCTTCGGGTGCACCAGGCCGCATCTTCACGTGCACAAAGAGCATGTCGGATGAACGCGTGTGGATAAGTGCTTCGACCGCAGCGATCGATTCGGCACGTTCAACGCGAGGATACCCACACGCTGCCGCAACGAGCGCACAGTCGACTGAGTGACTCACGGTTGATTGTCCGCCTGTAGACTCATGCAGTTCGTTGTCGAGGAGCACGTGCACCAAGTTCTTGGGACGCTCAAACCCGAGTGTCGCAAGCGCACCGAGTCGCATCAGCGCCGCGCCATCACCGTCGAGAACAATGACGCGCCGATTCGGCTGGGCAAGTGCAAGGCCGAGGCCGAAGCTCGACGCGCAACCCATGCTGCCCACCATGTAGAGCTGGTTGGCGCGGTCATCGAGAGCGTAAAGCTCGCGGCCTGTGTAACCCGTTGTCGCGACGACGACATCCGTCGGAAGAAGCGCACGCTGCACCGCAGAGAGCACTTCGCTGCGAGAAGGTCGTTCGGGCCCCCATTCAAATACGGGTGCAAGTTGAGACGTTACCGCTGCTTTTGGCGCCGCCTTCGACTTGAGCTTATGCGGCGCTACGGAGTCCTTTTTCATGACGAGCCCGTAGGGCTGTCTCGTCTTTTCCATATGATCGACTGCGCGCGCAAGACACGGCGCTATGTCGGCCTCTTCGGTCGGAAAGTACTCCCAAGGGATTTGCATCAGCTCGAACAAGGCCGTCGTAATGGCGCCCATCAACTTGTGCTGGGGTTCGTCTGAAGGACCTCCGGGCTCACCACGCAAAGTTGTGATCACAAGCACGGGCATGTCGAAGATCATGTTCAGTGAGGTAAGCGGGTTGACGGTATTGCCGAACCCCGAGTTCTGAAACATGACTACCGAGCGACGGCCACCGAGCTCTGCGCCGCTGGCGATGGCGACTGCGTCACCTTCATTGGTAGCGCCCACGTACTCGAGATCGGGAGCGTCGATCACGTAGTTGATGAAAGGCTTGAGGTACGAGCACGGCACGCCTGTGTAGAGCAAAAAGCCGTGCAGCTTGGCGGCTTCGATGAAGGACTGTGGGGAAATCATGGGTCCTCTGAGCGGTTGGGTAAGCGTCTTGACGGCAAGCTCGATTAAAAGTTCGCGCCGATAATGACGTCGTCCACACTGTCGACGTCGAGCCAGTGGCCCGTCGTGTAGAGAACGCGAACTGAGTGTCCTTCTTTCATCACGTGCCGCAGAAGGTCGGGCATCTTCATTGCGTTAAATCGAACGGCGTCTTCGGCCTCGAGACGCGTCAAGAGCGCAGAGAGCACCTCGGCCCCCTTCAAACTCACTTTGAGAAATCCCATCCACTCGCCTGTCACGTCGCCGCGATCGCCATCGGTCACAAAGTCAACCAACTGAACTGTCGACAGAAACGCACGTTTTGAGTTCGGCTCGGAGCAAACGACGAAGTCAGCTGTGCGGCCCCGGTTGCGGCTCTCACGCCAGTTGGCATCCACGCAAACGACGAAGTCTTCGCTCGATTCGATGAGCTCTTGGACGATGTACTTCTTGAACAGCACGTCGCCGTAAGAAACGATCGTTTGCCCTGAGAGCGCCGCCTTTGCCTTTGCGAGCGACGCCACCTCCTGCGTGTTCTCAAATGCGTCGTTGTCGACATACGCAAGGCCAGTGAGCGTGAACGCTTCTTTTTTGTAGCCGCGAACGACGGTAATGTCTTTCACGCCGCACTCGCGATACGAGTTCGCAATGTGAGCGAGGATCGGTTGGTCCTTGATGTTGACCATCGCTTTGGGCTTGTCTTTCGTTAGCTCGCCAAGCTCTACGCCGCGAGACGCTGCGAGAACGACTGCGCGTGTCGTCATGCCGTGCTTCGGCAAGTAGAGCTTTTCGGCCTGTTCGAGTTCGGCCTCGCCTTGGATGCGAAACACCTCTGCAACAGAGACCACTTCGCTCTCGACGTTGAGCAAACTCAGGTCGCCATGAATTTGTTTGGCGGTCTTTTGCATCGCGGTGAGCGACGATCGCATCAAGTGGTTGGCCCAGATGACGGTCGCAAAACCGGCATCCCGAAATACGTCGGTCGGCGTTGAGTAGTACTTCGTCGGCACGATGACGACGGGCAGGCGGTCGCCCCACTCTTTTTTGAACGCGAGGATCTCGGTCGGAGACCGGAGTGCGGAGTGCATCAAGATCGCATCGGCTCCGGCGAGGCGATAGGCCTCGGCACGCTTGAGCGCTTCTTCGAGTCCCCACCCTGCGATGAACGCTTCTACGCGCGCGACGATCACGAAGTCGCAATCGACTTGCGCTTCTTTGCCCGCGCGAATTTTGCCTGCGAACTCAGCGATGTCGGCGAGTGGTTGTGCGTTGCCGCGAATGAAGCTGTTGGTCTTGGGGAAAATTTTGTCTTCGATGCAGACGCCCGCGCAGCCACGCTGCTCGAGCTTGCGCACCAAGCGGCGCATCGAGTTGAAGTTGCCGTAACCCGTATCGCCATCGAGCAGGATCGGGATGCGCGTCGCGTCCGCCATGAACTCGACGACTTCGAGAACTTGGGTCCAGCTCGCTTCGTTGTTGTCACGCGTGCCAAGAGCAGCCGAAATGGACAAGCCGCTTCCCCAAATGCCCTCGAAGCCCGCTTCTTCGGCGACCTTGGCGCTCAGGCCGTTGTGGGCCTCCATGAGGAAGCTTAGCTCTGGCCTTGTGATCAGGTGTTTGAGCTGGGTCGTTTTACGGGCCGAAACGGCGGTCTTTTGAGCAGACATGGGTGGGCGGGCATAGCACGCTTTCGGCCCGAAGTTTGAGGGGTTCGCTCAGGTGAGCGACTTCGCCTGAAGCCCCGCATCGAGTGCATCGAGGAACTGCTCCGTCGTGAGCCATGGATGATTCTTGTCGATCAAAGTCGCGAGGTCCTTCGTCATCTTTCCTGACTCGACCGTTTCGACGCACACCTTTTCGAGCGCGTCGGCGAAGTGAACCACATCTGGCGTTCCGTCAAACTGACCGCGGTACTTCAGCCCTTGCGTCCATGCGTAGATTGACGCGATCGGGTTCGTGGACGTCGGACGTCCCTTTTGGTGCTCGCGATAGTGACGCGTCACGGTGCCGTGTGCGGCTTCTGCTTCGACAGTCTTACCGTCTGGCGTGAGCAGGACAGACGTCATGAGGCCGAGCGAGCCGAAGCCTTGCGCAATGCTGTCGGATTGCACGTCGCCATCGTAATTCTTGCAAGCCCACACGAAGCCACCTTCCCACTTCATGGCGGCTGCAACCATGTCGTCGATGAGACGATGCTCGTAGGTGATGCCTTTGGCCTTGAACTTGTCGGCGTACTCTTCGTCGAACACCTTTTGGAAAATGTCCTTGAACCGACCGTCGTACTTTTTGAGAATGGTGTTCTTGGTCGACAGGTACACGGGCCAGCCGCGATTGAATCCGTAGAGCAAGCAGCTGCGGGCGAAGCCGATGATTTGCTCGTCAAGGTTGTACATTCCCATCGCGATACCGGCGCCTTTGAAGTCGAACACTTTGTGCTCGATCGGCGCGCCACCGCCCGACGGCGTAAATGTCATCGTGAGCGTGCCCGCTCCTGGAATGAGAAAATCGGTCGCCTTGTATTGATCGCCAAACGCGTGTCGACCGACAACGATAGGCTTCGTCCAGCCTGGAACGAGCCGAGGAACGTTCCGGCAAATGATCGGCTCGCGGAAGATGGTGCCACCGACGATGTTACGAATGGTGCCGTTGGGCGACTTCCACATCTCTTTGAGGTTGAACTCTTTGACGCGCGCTTCGTCGGGCGTAATCGTCGCGCACTTGACGGCGATACCGTACTTTTGCGTCGCGTACGCCGAATCGAGCGTCACTTGATCATTCGTCGCGTCGCGGTGCTCGACGCCGAGATCGAAGTACTTCAGATCGATGTCGAGATACGGCAAGATGAGTTTGTCTTTGATGAACTTCCAGATGATGCGCGTCATCTCGTCGCCGTCCATCTCGACAACCGGATTCTTCACCTTGATCTTGGCCATGGCCGACCTGTAGCCCAATCGCTGCCCTCCCGGCAACGACGAGCTGCACGCCACCCCATCTTTTGCGGCCCGCGGCTACCAGCGCGATTTGCGCTTCGCGTCAGGAACGCGACCGAGGTCGCCCTCAAGATTCGCAATTGTATACACAACGGTTGCAAAAGCCGCTGACGCCTGCGCGATCGCGGACGCGTCAATTTTGTCGATCGTGTCGTTCGCCGTGTGGTGGATGTCAAAGTAATGGGTACCGTCTTGACCCACGTCGATCATCGGCACGCCGAGCGCACGAAGCGGGCCCAAATCAGCGCCGCCCCCGGCTGCCTGCTGGCTCATGGCCACCCCGAGCGGCAAAAGGTAGGCGGCTAAGGGCACCAGTTTCGCGCTCGCCTCGGGACCTGCAAGGTGCTGCAATTCGAACGCACGGTCGCCGCCCAAGTCAGCCTCGATCGCAGCGACATGGCGATCGGCACCCGCCGCTCCAATGTTGCGTGCGTAGGCCTTGCCACCTGCTCCGCCGCTCTCCTCATTGCCAAAGAGGACGACGCGAACGCTTCGTCGTGGCGGCGCGCCGAGTCCAATCAATCGCACCGTCTCAAGCGCAATCCCCACACCCGCGCCATCGTCGATCGCGCCCGTACCGAGATCCCATGAGTCGAGATGTGCGCCAATCAACACGACTTCGTCGGGCTTTTCCGATCCCCTGATCTCACCCATGACATTCGCAGTTTCGACGTCCGGCAACGTCTTCGGCGTCAACGTCAGGTGCATCGTCACCACCTTCCTCTCTGCAAGTAGGCGATGCAGCATCTCGGCGTCGGGCACTGAAAGCGCACCGGCCGGGATCTGCGGCTTCTCTGTCGACGTGGCGCCTGTGTGCGGAAGGCGATCGTGATCGGTACCGCACGAACGCAGCACCAGTGCGCGCGCGCCTGCCTTCGCGGCGATGGAGGGCCACACCCAACGCATGCCGACGGCTTCGCCATAGCCGTGTCCGTCCTTTGTGCGCTTCGTCGCCATGTTGGCAAAGATGATCTTTCCGCGTGCGAGCTTATGGTCAAGTTTCTTGAGTTCTTCGAGTGAGTCGACTTCGATCACTTCAGCCGTCACTCCCGCGGCTGGCGTCGCTACGCTTCGACCCAGCGCGGTGACCTTGAGTTGGTGGGCAACTGGCGCCACAATATCGGCGAGCTCGACGCCACGAACCCAGTGAGGCGCCATTACCTTCTCGGTCCGCACGTTCGCGAGCCCTAGCGACTTCATCGTGCGAAGCGCCCACGCGACGGCCCGCTTATCGCCGTCGGAACCCGTCAACCGGGGGCCTGAGTCGTCCGTGAGCGAGCGCACAAACTCAAAGGCATGCGACGAGTGAAGAGCGTCGCGTTGGATACGTGCGATGGCTTCGGGCAATGGCTTGTCGGGCGTTGCTTGTGCTTCTGTGCCAATTGCCGATTCGACATGGGTCACCGTCGGAGGCATGGGAAGGATCTGCAAAGGCGGCACAGACGCCCGATCGCCTGACCCACACGCTGCAAGCAACAGCGCCGCTACTTGTATCTGATGGTGAGCCATTTTGCCTCGTTCGAGGCCTATTCAGCACGAGCGTGGCGAGAAGGAAACTCGTAAGCGACGGGTTAGCGCTGTGGTGCCTTAGCTGGCGCCTTAGCTGGCGCCTTAGCTGGCGCCTTTGGTGGAGGTTTTGGACTTTGCGGAGGTGGAGCCGAGCCCATTGTCGCCGGCCCATTTGGCACCTCGGGTTCGAAATGCGCGAGCGTCCCAGTAAGGGGTGCGCGCGCTTCGGATTCTATGGCAGCGGGCGCTTCCCGCCCTTGCGTTGCTGTCGTGAGCGCAGCCGTCGCGGCTGTCATTGCGAGCGCACCCGCGCCCGCCGCGGCAAACACAAGTTGCTTTCGACGCTTCGTTCGTACACCGACTGGACAGTCAACCGTCATGACGGTTCCGTCGGCGCGGCGATAGAATCGAATGCAAAGTTCGCCGCTCACATTCGCGCGCAGAAGCGATTCTGCATCCGCGCTCGTCATGGCCGACAAGTTGTAAACGTTCTTGTCGCACGCGCTGCAGTGTCGCACTTGCTCATCGCCAACCATATTGTCCCAGCTGGCCGAGCACGGACTCGCCACGCGCGCCGCTTGGAGCAAGGGCAACCCACGCTTTTGACCTTCGGTTCGGAGATGCGCATCAAGTGTCGCGCGTTCGCGAAGAAGCTCACTCTCGCGCGTCGTCAGAATGTTGAGCTCCGCAGCACGCGCGCGCAGCTTGTCGAGATCCGCATCGATGGCGGCCTTGCGTGCGTGGAGGGCTTCGAGAGAATCACGATAAGGAAGGTCTTGCTTGGTCACGCCAGGTTCGACGTTCGACACACGCAAAAGATCTTTCCTCGTTTCTAAAATCGATAAGCCTCACCCAAGGATCTAGCGGCGCACCTCGTCCAACGGCGCATGCTTAGCGCGCTTGACGTTGGGCGAGGTCGCGGGCCCTACCGAACACAGGAACCTAAACCAGATGATCCCGAGCCAACGATCGTAACGCGACATTCGGTGTGGAAAGTCGTAGGGCTGCCCGCAGCATTGTTTGGCACTTTCGCAGCCACCATTTGTGTCGCGCACGCACTGCAAGAGCCCCAAAAACGCAGCACCAAAGCCACGCTTCTCTGGCAACAAGCCGAACGATGCATCGTTGGCGAAGGTACCCTCCCTGACGAAGAAGCGTTCCGTGCGATGCAACTTGTGCAAGCGGGCCTATCGCCCGCCCCGGGCGCAAAGGGATGGCCCGCATCGTGCGCCGCGCCGCTTCACGACTTGCAAAAGCAGTGCGGAGTTGACAATCAGGCGATCGACGAGCTGGCGCGCGCGCTCGAGGCGCCGTCCGCATCGCTCAAGCCAGTTGCGCAACTAGCCGAAGGGCTTGCTGCGGGCCGCGTGCTTTGGACGCGCGATCGGGGTTCTCGTGATGCCGAGGACAACGTCGTAAACACCCCCCAAGACCCCCCATACGTTGGCAGCGACACGCTTGCGGACCCAGGGGCGCTCTACTTCGGCACCGAAGTCGCGTTGCACGACGACGGAAACTATGAGCTGCGGTTCCCGTCGCCGGGTTCGTCTCGAGATGTCCACTCGCGTGTTTGCGAATTCCGCAAGGGCACGACCAACATCCATTGCGTCAACAAACCGCATGGGACCGTGGAGCCCGAAGACAAGTGGGGTCGCCCGCTATTCGGAAGCGTGGACGAGCTAAGAACCGTTAGCGGTTGCATGTTCGACTGCCACCGCCCCCTTTGGCGACCGATGCCCCGAGTGCTTAGCGACGTTCCAGTCGCTATCGCGCCCATCGCGCGCAGTGACGGTTGCCTTTCTCACGACGAACAATTGGCTTGGCTCAACGATCAGCTGCTCGTCGTTTGGGCCACGAGCAGCGCGGGCCTGCGGTTTCGCATGGCGCCCGCTCACGCCTTCGGCACCACGCGCGATCGCATCCTCTTCGATGATTGGCGCAGCGACAATGGACGCCTGAGCCAGACGCAGTCATCGCTCATCAAGTTTCGCCTGTTCGTCCGCTCGTCGTTCGCGCTGGTGCTCATTGAAACGGAGAGTGGGGTTCATCCTCTGCGCATCGAAGGCGACGGACGCGTGCTTCAACCAAAGGTCAATATTGTGGACGAAAGCATCCACGAAGATGATCGATAGATCGATTGCCGACGCCATCAGCAAGCTTCGAGCCTTGATCGTTTTGCTGAAAAACACGAAGCAGAGGATGCAATCCGGGTGTGTCCGGCGCACGCACGGCACTACGACCGCGACTCAGTTCGTGTTGTCGCCTTCGACGATGTTCGTGTCCTTCGGCGGCGTGAACTCGAAATCGGAATCGACTGCCTTGCAGTTGAGGCGTGGTGCTTCGAAGTTCATTTGGTTGCGATTGCCATGGGTGTCGAGAATGACGACACGGCGCATTTGCTTGGTGGCTTTGTCGACGTAGAAGAACACCTTTTTGTATTCGGGTGCGTCGTTCTTCGGTGAGCCTTCGAGGACGTAACCGTTTTTGAACTTCTCGGTCATGCCTGCGTTGATTGTGAAGTTGAAGCTGTCGCGAAGCTTGCCCTTGCCGCGCAAGAAATCGAGAACCGGGAACTGGCTTTTCTCGATTGACTTGACGAAGAGTTGGCGGTCGCCCTTTTGGAAGACCTTGACCTTGTGGCCGTCGGTGACGACGTGGTTGCCGTTGTCGTACTTGAAGCGCATTTTTCCGCCATCTTTGCGGAACACAACGTTGCCGGATGATTTGTCTTCGCGGCCGTGGGCCTTAACCTTGAACGTTTGCGTGAACTTTGCGCAGAAGCTTTGCGACGCGTCGTAGAAGTTCTGCATGCCGTCGACCACACTGTCGACGCTCGCGTCGTCCCCTGCTGCGGCGGGCGCGTCTTCTGCGTGGGCTGTGCCCTCTGTCGCGAAGGACAAAGCGCTAGCGGCAGCAAACGAGAGAACCGCGAAAAACGAAAGGGACATACGGGGCATCGACGTTGATCTCCTGGTGGATGAAGGGTTCTTAGCGCAAAAACCTTCCCGCGAAATCTGCGGAAACTATCGTTTAGACGGACGAGGTGGCAAAGCGTTCTTTAGTCGCTGCTTTTGTTGCGAAATCCAGGGTGCAGCTTGCAAACACGTAATGGCGAGGGCCAACGCATCGGCAGCGTCGGCGGGAGGCACCTCGGCGAGACCCAAAAGCATCCGAACCATGCGCGCGACCTGGATTTTCTCCGCTCTTCCGCTTCCGGCGACGGCCTTTTTCACGAGCGTGGGGGCAAATTCGTAAATGGAAAGGCCGGCTCGCGCACAGACCAGGAGCGCGACACCGCGTGCATGACCGAGCTTGGAGGCCGCTTGAAGGTCTTTGGCGAAAAATAAGGTCTCGATGCTCGCCATCGATGGAACGAATTCACGAGCAATCGCGTCAAGGTCGGCTTCGAGCTTGACCAGCCGCGTCGCAAGTTCGGCATCGGCGTCGAGGTGGATTATGCCATGAGCGATGTGCTTCACGCGCGTACCTTCGCGCGTGACAACGCCCCAACCGCAGTGGCGCGTGCCGGGGTCGATGCCGAGAACTTTCAAAGGCAGTGGCTCAGGAGAGCTTGGCTAGCTCTTCGTCTGAAAGGTCGAAATCGGCAAACACGTTTTGAACGTCGTCGTTGTCGTCGAGCGCTTCGGCAAGATTGACGCATTGCTGGGCCTCTTTGCCAGCGACCTGCTTCTTGTTCTTAGGCAGGAAAACGAGGGACGAGTTCTTCGTGGGAACCTTCGCCACCTCAAGCGCATCAAGCACGATCTGGAGCGATTCGGGCGCCGTCGTGACGTGCCACTCTTCGCCTTCATCTGAGTAATCGTCGGCGCCAGCGCCAACGGCGGCTTCCATCAATTGATCTTCGTTCGCGGCCTTCTTGTCGAGAACGATGACGCCCCTGCGATCGAAGGCCCAGCCGGCGGCCCCGGAGGAGCCGAGCGTGCCGCCGCCCTTGTCGAAAATTTTGCGCAACTCGGCAACAGTGCGGTTGCGGTTGTCGGTCATGCCTTCGACGAGGAAGAGCGTGCCGCCAGGGCCCGTGCCTTCGTAGAGGACTTCTTCGTAGTTCACGCCTTCGATCTCGCCTGTGCCACGCTTGATGGCGCGTGCGATGGTGTCGGAAGGGAGCGAGGCGCCCTTTGCATCACTCACCGACTTTCGAAGACGAGGATTGCCACTGATATCGCCACCGCCCAAACGCGCTGCGACGGTAAGTTCTTTGATCAACTTGGAGAAGATCTTGCCGCGCTTGGCGTCGAGCGCGCCCTTCCTGTGCTTGATCGTTGCCCATTTGGAGTGGCCACTCATGCGCTTACCTCATAACTCACGAAAACGATGGAGGTCGCTACCTTACTTGGGTGGAGGCCACACCTTCAAGCTTCGTGGACGCGAAACGTGTGGACGTGCGCGAGAATCGCGACCGGATGCGATGAGGCTCTCGCTCGCGATGAACGAGCTTCGACTTTTCTTCACCGGTGCCCAACGGAAAGTTAGAAGCCTACGCCGGTAGGATTAGACGCGGGACGCACACATTGCGCGAGTGGCACGCCCGTCTTTCCGATCGTCAGACCATCAGACACGCGTGTGGCGACCCAACTCGAAGGTGCCTGCTGGGCACACACTATGCCGAACCGCGATGCCTTTGCTGCGGTCTTGCACTCATCGAGCGACGCCGGCGAAGCACCCATTGTTTTGCCATCCGAAATACGCGTCGGATACCAAGCACCTTGGAGCTGCTGCGTGCATACGAACGAGAAATCGGCGGTCTTGACGACGCTATCGCACTCGGATTTTGACGAGGGCCACATGCCGAGTTTGGCACCGTCGGAAATGCGTGTGAGGTACCACGCCCCCGCACCGTGTTCGGCGCACGAGACGGGAGGCCCGTAGGATCGAAGTCCGTCGAGTCGTGTCGGAATGCCGCTCGGTGCGGTCGCATTCGCACCGGGCAGCGACGGCGTTGTGAGCGGTGGCGCGGATGGCAACGCCGACCTCGGACTGGGTGGCAGGCAAATGCCGCCACTTCGGAGCGCGTCGATGTGCACGCGGGCTTTCGTGCCATCGAGACACTCGACGTCGAAGGTGCTCCCCGAAACACGCCGCACACTGTGCACGTGGTCGAAGTCGGCAAAAGCGGATTGGGTGAATAGGACAAGCGCAAGGAAGACAAAAGAACGAAGCATGATCAAAACGCTAGCCGGACTTGTTCTTTCTGCCACAACCGCGACGCAAAAAAAGAGGAGGTCAACGAAACGTTCACCCTCAATTCGCGTCGATTCGCATCAGTGCGTCTTCGCCGCGAGCGGAAGAACGACGTGGCTCGCGAGAAATAGCTCATCCACGCGACGCGACAGCGCCAAGAAGGTTGCAAACTGATCGGGCGTAATCACTTTTGGGCGAAGTTCGAACGTGAGTTCGTCGTGAACGGCATGCGCATCGTGGGTTGCGCGCCGCACTGCAACAACGTGATCTTCGCGGAGTTCTTCATCGTCAACTTGTTTACCTATCGTGAGCGATGCGGGCAATTCGATATCGCGCACGACGTGATACTGCAGGGCATCATGAATCACTAACGCCGTGCTGCGATCGCTGCGCGCGCCAAAGGTTCGAATCATCGTCGAGGCGTTCACGGGGGACGCGCGATGAAATGGAACGAGACCCGGTATCCTAAGACGGCCAGAATCGCCCTCGCGCTCTGCGTAGCGCGCCGCAACAACAGAAGCGCGCACCACGATGCGATCACCGTCTCGCGACGTGTTGACGGATACGACGTCCGCGCCGGGCACCCAGGACGAAACGATCGATCGAAGGAGATAGGCGCGAGGCTCGCCAACCGCGCGCTGCAAAGCCTCGTCCAGTTCTTGTGCGGGAGGTCCACCGACTTGCAGGTGCACCTCACCTTCCGCATCACCATTGGCAAGGAGCCGAAGTTTCAAATGAACTTCGTCTCGATCAATTTTGACCCAATCGCGCGACAGTAACTCGATGCGACCATCGGCGTGCAGTATCGGTCTCCCGACGAGCTCTGGCATCACTTGACCCAGGGGAAGCGGCGCGCCACTGACGTCAGCATCAATGAACACTTGCTTTCCATCGATCGTCGCGCGCAGCAAAGGATGCATGAAACGTCCTGGATGTACGATTGGATCCTTGTCGACACTCACGGGCTCCGGTTCGCCAACCACCACTTCGGAGGCGATTCCAAGTTCCCGCAATGCGCGGTGAATGACCCATGTGCGCGAGCCTTCGCGCGCAAGAAGCATGCTGCGCGCGCTTTGCGCAAGCGTGCCTTCGGTGCGAACAAATCCTGAATCGGCAAGCAGCCATGGCGAAGAGACGCGAAGCCGATCGCCAACGTGCTTGACGAGTGCGCGCACCGCCTCGAGGTTTGCTTTCGACTTAAGTGCTCCCGACGCCGCCACGAGGGCGCTGATCTCGACGTCCCCCTTGTCGTCGAGCGCAACGAGAGCACTTGCGAGCCTTGATCCGACGCCTCGCCACGTGTCATTCGTCGCGAGTACCGACACCGGCCTATCGAGAAGGAGCCCGCGCCACTCGATGTTGCGCGGACCAAGACTGTGCGCTTCGTAGACGACATTCTGAGTCGAAAGATCGCAAATGGAGCCACTCGACATCGTATTGGGCGTGCAACTCGGATCGCCCGCCACGATTTGACGCGCAGCGCCGAGCAGCGGATGCGCACGCAGCCGAAAGGTACTGGGGACGTGAATCTCGATACGTGCATGATCCACGCGTGTTCGTTCGGCGAGTAGCTCGGGTGTATCAAACGCGAGGTATCCGCGCGCATCAGGAACCGCATAGCCAACAATGATCGACTCGACGCTATCGCCTGCTTCGAGTTGCACCAAGTCAGCACCCGCCTGCGCTGCCTCGGGGGTGCGATTCGGCTCGATGACACGACCATCGCGTTTGAAGATACGTCTTCGCACTGTGCGAGACGAAACGATGCCATCGATGATGGGAACGTCGGCTTGCGCATTCTGCTCGACGTCGGTCGTCCCACCAAGGCGTCGTAGATCGAAAATTTCGAAACCAAGAATGCGGCCCGCTATCACATACCGCTCTTGATGCTCCACTACGACCGTCGCTTCGCCGACCTTGGCGATACTCGTGCTCAGCGCTTTCTCGGCGAGTCCGTCAAACGGCAAAGGCGAGTCACCGAGCCCGTGCAAAATGAGCAAGTGTGGAACGTCTGGCATCGCGACGGAGGCAACGCGCGCTCCGAGACAAGACGCGAGCGCGATGCTGCGCTCTCCCGATAGCAGCGTTTCCCACTTGACATCGCTACCCTTGCCGCGAAGGCAATCGAGCTCAGCGATTTGACCTGCGAAGGCAACAGGTGCGTGCTTTCGCACGCGTTCTCGTTCGAGCGACTTTCGCGCCTCCTCTAGCCTACCGGCTAAGCGTTGAACGTTCGCACATGCCTCATTTCCGCGCGCGGCACAGACCCGCGCCTCTTGCTCCAAGGGAGCCGCCGGAAACGATTGCGCCTGCGCCACCTTGAAAACGATCGTGGCTGCCGGCTGTGCGTCGATCGCTTTTTGCGCTTCGCCGGGTTGACCCATTGTCAACCAACATGACGAACCGATCAACTTGACCAACGCGCTTCCCGGTGGCGTCAGTTTGTCGACCGTCGCATCCGCAAGAGCGGCACGACACCCTTGCGCACCACCCTTCGTCTCGTACGTAACGGCCGCCGCGGTTGCGACCGCCTCCCATGATCGCGGCTCGCGCTCATGAACGTCGGCAACGATAGCGCTAACCTTGCGCAGCATTTCGCCCTTCGGCAAATCGCGCGAAAGACGAAGCGCGCGAACGTACGCCAACGCAAGTACCGGACTCACGTCCCGCGCACTTGAAACGCGATCACCGAGGAACGCTTGCACTGCACGCGCGTCGCCGCGAAGCGCCAGCGCCCCAGCTTGCAACGCAAGGCAAGCATCGTCGACGCACGTGCGCGCTCCACTGGGCAGCATGGCGCCAAGTTGCGATCGGGGCGCACCATCCTCTGCGCCTGCAGACGCGAGCGGCTGATCGTCTAGCCACGCAAAGACGCTCACCTTGTCCGAAGCCACGCCCATCCACGCACCGACTTGCACGTCGATCGAACCGGATGAAACGGGTGCCGCGAAGACATTGAACGTCGCTCCAGGCCCCGACGAAAACGCACGCGTTGACACGACCTCGCCGTTGATTCGGAGTTTGGCGGCATTCGTCGCGGACCAAGCCACGCGTAAGGTGCCGGGATGCGATGCGTAGTACCTCCCCACGATGCGTCGCGATCCTGTGCGCGCCGATGACCCATTGAGAGCAAGATCGCACCCTCGATTTTGAACACGTGCGACGTCCGACGAAAAAATGCCATCACCCAAATTCGCGAGGCTCTCCGGCCCTTGAGTCGACGACATCGGACCTTCGAGCACAACTTGGTCAAGACACTTTACATAACTACGCAGGTCGCTTGCACCATTCGTTTTGCCCGACAACTGAAGTAGCGCAAGCGCCAGGCACATGCGCTTGTCGCCCGTTGATGCGACGAGCAATTTCTCAATCGAGTCGGCGAGCGAGCGCGTACTGCGCGACGCAAGCGACACTTCCTCGAGCGGCCCGAGTGGAGCGGTCGCACGCCGAATCAGGAGCTCAAGTGCAGCCTGGGTCACAAGCGCGTTTGGGTCCCGATCTTCTGCAATGGCGGAAAGGGCCTCGTCAATGGCACGCTCCGTGTCGCCGATGAGTTCCAATTGAAATGCGCGCTGAACCGCATCCGTGCGACTTGTTGTTGGCGCAACGGGCGCTCGACAACCGATAAGGACCAGGAATGCAGCGAGAGAATAGAGCCGTTTCATCGTGCACCTTCTTGCACGAGCTGCGCGGTCCGAAGGAAAAGTGCGTCCACTTGCGCAAGCCAAGCTCGCCACGCCGCGTACTCCTTCACGGGAATTTGATCGCGCCGCAACTCGAGCTCACGCGCCATCATGAGCTCTCGACCTGAAACCTTGAGAGAGAGAGACGCGCGACCAAAAAGCGGATGAACAATCCCTCCGCCACTTGGAATGGCAGACCACTCCTTGCCCTTAGGAGCCTCAAACGTCACGCGCCTCTTCTGTAACGAAGGCGCAAGAGACGGCGGCAAGACCATCGCCAACGTTCGAGTCGGAAGCGCCGCCAGTTCCGACACCAACGAATTGGAGGGACCCAACGGCACAATCAGTACACTTCCTTGACGACGCGCAACACCGGTCAGGCGAGCGTCGTAGCTCAGTGTTGCAGCTCCTTTTTCACGCTCCCCGTCAAAAGCAACCGCACCGGTTACTTGTGACGTCGGAAACCAAGGCGACAGTAAGCCTTGCGCAATGTAGTCCGCTCGCTGCGCGGCTTCGCCAAGATAAGTTCGCATGTAGAAGGCTGAATCGCCTGAGTACGTTTCATTCGCCTTCAGAACTCCGTCGCCGAATTCTGTGAGCTCAATCCGCCACGCTACGTCACTTCCGTGCTCACCGGGCTTACTCTCCGGAAGCTTCACCAGCGCTGCCGGACCGTCGTCGAGTCTTAGTGCAGATGCTTGACCATCCATACTCGGCAACACCCCAAGACGGGACTGAGGACTCGTCGCATCGAGATAGAGATCGAGCGACGGAATGTAAGCGATGCCATGATCGAACATCGGTACCACCGCGAACTTGCCGTCGAGCACAGAAGGCTTTGCCGTAAGGCGCGTTTGCACAAGCACTTCGCGTGCATCAACATCGATCGCTTTGAGAAGCGAAATGAGCAACACGGCTTTGTCGTCACAGTCACCCTCGCGGCGCGAAAGAACCTCTTGCGGACGGTTGGGTAGCCACTGCTCGGCGCTGACGTAGTTCACATAGCGAACGTGATCAGCGACGTACTTGAAGAGGGCGGAAATTTGGTCAAGCTTCGAAATTTTTCCCTTGGTGATCACTTTCGCGAGTCCGCGAATCTCTGCGTCAGGCTCGGTGAACCCGACGACAGCGTCTTTGTACCAACGTCGAAAGTCATCCCAGCTGGCGAATGTTGACCCCACGACCACGGGCAGCAGCTCGCTCAGTTGCGGAGAGAGTGGTTCCTCCGCAATGAGTATCGGCTTCTTCCACGAGTAGCGTGTCACGTGCCTCGTGCCGTCGTCTTGTTCGGTGCGCTCATCAACCGAGCCGCGCACTTCGGTGTGCAACAAAGCGCTTTTCGGCGCATCGATGATCACGTCGTTTTTGAGAAGTGGCCGCGTGACCGTCGAACCGCCGTAGTCGACGAAGTAGAAGGGCGCATCGCTCTTGCCTCCGACTGGTTTCTTGGTTCGAACGCGAACCGCGACTTCTACGGTGTCGCCAGACGCTAGCTCAGCCCACTTGATGCGTGGACGCTCAGAGTCGTGTCGCTCCTCGAGTGGGAAAGCCACTGAACCATCCTTGTGGTGCACACGTGCCCTCAAAATTTCGAGCGTATCGCTCTCAAACGGCAACTCCTCTTCGAGCTCGTCGCTCGTGCGCGGCGCAATGACGATTTCGCGCGCATAGTGAATAAGCTGCGAAACGCGACGATCATCGTTCACCGTCACCGCGCGCGTCCAAAAGAGCTCCCGCGAAGCAACTCCCGCTTCAAAACCTCGCCGAGTCGATAGCCATGCACGCGGATCGACGAGGTAGCGCTCATCGCGCTCAGCAGGCCGCTCGGACTTCGCGCTCGCAAGCAAGGTGTCGGCCGGAGCCAAAGCGAGAGCACGCGCCATCGCACTTTTGTGCAGGTCGCTTCGGTGCTGCGCGTCGAGCACGCGAGCATACGCGGACCATACCTTCGGGCGATTCGGCATGAGTGCCGTCATTTCCTCAAGTAACTTACCGATGTCTTCTGTGCTCCCCAGCTCGCTGACGCAGTCGGCCAGGGCCATTGCTTCCTCGTCATCGAGGTACCCAACACCAAGCGCCTTGCGAACAAGTGCCACCGGCTGCTTCGGATCGAGCAACGCCGAAAGGCGCACTGCCGCGGGAGTTGGTGCGAAGGAAGCAACTCGCTGAAGGGCCCGTTCGGCAAGCGGACGATCGACGGAAGGACCGAGTTCAACGGCCAGCGCCGCCGCGGCATCCGAGAGGTCGAGATTCGCAAGTTCTTTTGCCGCCGCGCGCTGCAGCGTCACCTCTTTCGTTGCGGCGAACGCCATCGCACGAAGAACGCGCGCTTCTTGATCCGTCAACTTGGTGAACGATGCGGCGCGAGCCTCTGCAACTGCCCAGTCAACTTGACTGGCCACCAGGTGTTGCTCGATGGCGCGGCGCTGGAGATAGGTTCTCTGGGGCAAGGATAGTCTTCGATCGCGCTGCAGCCTGGCCGTCCATGCCGAACGAACGATCGGAGAAGATACGTGCGTCGCAAGAACGATGCGCTCCTCGAGAGTAAGGTGCCCTGGGGACTCGAGCGCGGTCGCCGCTAGGCCGGGCGCTCGTGGATGTTGCGAATCGTCGGCGCCGAGAAGAATGCGCAAGAGGGCTTCAACGTGCCCTTCTTTTTTCATCGCCTCGTTTATTGGTAACATCGATCGATTGATTTTCGATCCAGCACGCGGTGGCACGACCGACGGTGCTTGCATCGGATCAATCCATCGAAAGCCGCTTGGCGCCTTCTCGTTGTCGAGTAGATCGAGCTCTACAATGCCTGCATCGATGCGCGTCGTCGTGCAGACCTTCGCAAGCAATTGATGCGCCCCTGGCTCAAAGGTCATCGAAGCTGCAAAGCGTGTTGCGAGCGCTTCCTCGTGGGCCTCTTCATCGCGCGAGACCTCTTGACCGTCGACGAAAAGTGTCGCCTGCCCCGATGCGGCCAGCGCCACGATGACGTTGTTTGCCGCGTGCTCGAGCTGCACCTGTCGCAAGACCCAGCTGCACGATTCGGAACGCGGCGCGATCATCAACGCAAGCGGAGCAAGCACGCCCGAAGGCGACGCTCGCCACGAAGCGCGATAGTCGCCAAAATCGTAACTTTTTGTGAGCACAATTGGCACACTCGGATCGAACGGCTCTTCTCCTGCTCGAATCGGTCCGAGCACGAGTGAAGGTGGCGCGCTGTCGGCCCCACAGTCGTGCTTGATGCGACACGCGAGCCGCTTGACGTCGTGAACAAGAATCGCGTGCGCCAAAGAATCGTTCGTCAACTTGGTGAACTTTTTAGGGGCCCGCCAGGCGTGGAGCATTGCCGGATCGACGGACGACGCAACGGAGTCGATGAGTCCGATCGCCATGAGCGCTTCTGAGGGCCGCTTTGCGGCCTCGAGCCTGCTTGCTGCAAGCTTGAAAGATTCGTCGGCGGTCGCTCCCACCCAGCGATCCTCTGCATGTGCAATCTGGAGACAGAAACCGATCGCGAAGGCCACTAACGGCGAGGTGGGGCTGCGCATGTCGGGCGAATCATCACTCGGAGCGCTCGTTTGACCAAGCGTCCATCGCGTCAAAGATGCGGCTAAGGAGCGACGGTGCTAGTGCGGAGCCCATGTTCCCAATGGCAAGCGTGGCCGATTTGCGGCCCTGCCCTCACTGTGGCGGCCAAGTCAAATACGAGCCAGATCCCCAATTGCTTTGGGTCTGTGGCGCGTGTGGAGGCCCAGTGATTCCGGGGTTTCGCGCATCGAGCGGCCCCATCCTGGATACGCTCGCGGGAGCAAAACGAGCGAAGGCCGGCACATTTGCTCGACGAATGTGGGCTGGCGCGGCTGGAGCCTTAGCCAGCGGTCTCGCGATTGCGTCAGGAATCTCGGCGCTTTTCTCAGCGACGGTCGCCATAGCGCTCGCGGCGGTCACTTTGGTACCGATTCTCGTCGCCTTCACAAGCTGGAAGGGCGCAACAGGAAAGGTCGCAGAGGCGAAACGGCTCACCGAAGAAGCATGGCTCCTCTATCTAGGCGACGTCATTCGCAACAGTGAGCGATCCATTTCGGCCGAGAAGGTTGCGCAGGCCGCCCAAATCTCGGTCGCTCGCGCAAGCGAAATGCTGGAGTCACTCGCGCGTCGCGGCGATCTCGATCTCAACATCACGCACGAAGGGCGGCTCACCTATAGCGGCCAAGCGCCGGGTGTGCGCGTCGCCGAAGATACCACCACTGCCGACGAGGCTTCCGAGTTCGAAGAGCCTCTTGAAGGGGAAGCAAAGGCACGTCTGGTGAAGCCGTAATGGAACGAAAGCGCTCCCTCACGCACGTTGGCGGCGGCGTTTCGGCGGTGGGTGACTCAAAGCTTAGTGTGGCACTCGCGTATGCGCTCGACGTCACACCAGCCGCACCTCCGACGGGTGGTGAGGGTGCCGAAGAGGAAGACCGCGCGCACGTGCACGGCTTTCATACGTACCCAGCGCGCATGCATCCCGAAACCGCAGCGCGCTTGATCGGCGCGCTCGCATCGCCCAATGACACCATTTTTGATCCATTTTGCGGCAGCGGCACGGTGCTTGTCGAAGCCGCAATCGCTCGCGCTCGCGCGTACGGCACGGATCTGAACCCATTGGCCATTCGTCTCGCGAGCCTAAAATGCAACTACTACGGTGACCCATGGCTCAAGGCGTTACATGCAGAAGCCATCAAGGCCGCTGAGGTCGCCACCTATCGACGCGAACAAAAAAGTGGCGCATCGCATCGGTATCCCGACAGCGACATGCAGCTCTTCTCGCCGCATGTGCTCCTCGAGCTCGATGGTCTTGCAGTCGGCATCGCGCATGCCGAAGAAGAGATGCGACCGGCCCTCGAACTCGTCCTCAGCGCCATCTTGGTCAAGGTGAGTCAGAAGCGAAGCGACACCACCAGGCAAGTGTCACAGCGCCGAATCGCAGCGGGATATACGACGAAGTTATTCGTCAAGAAAGCTGTCGAATTGTGTGAACGGATGAAGCAATTCCGGTCGCTCGTAAAGTCTGCGCCGCAAATCCAAGTCGGCATCGACAACGCAACGCGGCTCGAGACCGTGCCCGAAGATGCCGTTGACTTGGTCGTAACGTCGCCGCCTTACGCCGCGACGTACGACTATTATGCGCATCACGAGTTACGTTTTCGCTGGCTCAACCTCGACGCGCGAACGCTTGAAAGTCGTGAGCTCGGCGCAAGGCGAACCTACTCACGCACTGAGTCCATTCGTGCGGCGCGCGATCTTTGGTTCACCGAGTTGACGGCCACGCTTCGCGCCCTCGAGCCTACGCTTCGAGAAGGCGCGAAGGTCGTGCTGCTCATGGCCGACTCGGCGATTCATGGTGAAGCGCTGCGCGCCGATGCGTCGGTCGAAGCAGCCGCGCGCGAAACTGGATTCAACCTTGTCGCCGCGGCGTCGCAGTCGCGGCCGCATTTTCACATGCCAACGATGCGTGCCTTCGAGAAAGCGCCTCGCCGCGAGCATCTGCTTCTGCTAGAGCGCGACCGTGGCCAAAGTCATCATTCTCTCGAAGACCCGCCCGCCGTTTGAACTTGACCGTCCGAACGGTGGCAAGCTCGTCGATATGTGCGACGAGACGAACGCGCCGATTCCATTCTCATGCAGGAGCGCGAGCTGTGGCACGTGCCGCATCGAAGTCCTCGAAGGACATGGCCATATCGCGCCACCTGAAGACGAAGAGCTCGATGTGCTCGATATTTTCGGCGACGATCCAAAGACGCGAAGGCTCGGATGCTGCGCAAAGTTAAGTGCCGGCGATGTGCTCGTTCGGGTTCAGCCTGTGGATGACTGACGGCTGCAGTGTCGTTCGTCAGCCACCTTGACGATCAGGCGCGAAGTCATCGATAAGTGGTGGGCATCTTTGCCAGTGCGAGTGCATCATTGAGTCGATCGCGGATAGCCTCCCCGTCGGCCGCATCACGGATAGGCACCGACAGAGACCGGAACTTACCGCTTCGTAGAAGCACGCGAACATCCCAGGTCGTGCTGCGCGACCGGCCCGACGACGTTTCACTCGACAGCTCGAAACCATCAACGTCGGCAAGTGGCACGCTGATGCGAGCATTCCAAAATTGCAAAGCGGGAATCGGTCCTTCGGAACACTCAAATCCTTCGTTGCTGATGCGCACACGCGTTGTGTTGAAGAGCCCGGCAAGCGCGCTGCGCGTCATGAAAATGCCCACTGCGACATGCGCAAGCGGAAAAAGAAGCGGCAGCAATAGCGCAAAGCCAGCTTTGCCACTGATCGCGGCGGCGCTGACTCCCGTGTACCAAAACCCAAGAAACAGGTCCCAAGCGACAGCAAAGCACAGCAAGAACCACTGTGGCCGATGCCGAATGCGTAGAAGGACGCCACCACCCGCAAGCGGCGCCTCCGCAAGCGCAAGATCGAACGGTTCGTATTTCATCTGCCGATCAGCTTGAAGAAGTAGCTGCGAAGAGTCATACGCGGTGCACCTATTTTTGCGCGGAGTTTTCAACTCCGTAACATTGACCCTGCCGCGCCCGCAAACCACGATGAGTGTCCGGTAAACGCCATTTTTTCGGCTGAACGCGAAACTGCCATGTACTCCTCGCCCCCAAATTCGAGAGCTCGAACAGCACACGCCGCGGTGACCCCGTCGGTCGTGCTCGCGCCGGGGTGGGTCCTTAGTACGATGCGCAACCTCGCCACGCAAGACTGGTTTGCCCTTGGTTACCAGTGTCTTCTGCTCGTGGCCGTGGCTCAAGCGCACATGAGTGGTCGCGGCAACGGCGGCGCTCTTCAACAAGTCTTGGGCAACGTTGCGATCATGGTCACCGGTCTTGCGCTGACGCGAGGCCACATCCTCGGCGCCGAGACGAACCTTTCGCGATTGCTGTACCGCGCGGTGCTCATGGGCCCGATGCTGGGCTCGTACTTTCAACTTCGTCACATCGCACCGGTCGTGAACGATCGCGTGCTCGATGCTCAGATTCTCGCCTTTGATCTGCGCGTGTTCGGCTACGAGCCTGCCGTGGCCTGGGACCGCCTTGTCACACCGCAAACCACCGAGTGGTTCGCGTTTTTCTATTTCCTCTACTTCGGGCTACTCACGATTCATGTGCTGCCCATTCTGTTCGGCAGTCGCAGCAACCTTCGCACCGCACACTTCGCATTCGGCATGTTGATCCTCGTCGGCACGGGTCACATCCTCTACCTCATGGTGCCGGGGTTCGGACCGTATCGGCATCTCGCTGGCCAATTCGTCAACGAACTTAATGGTGGGCGCTTCTGGCATGCGGTTCAAGCAACGGTGAGCGCAGGCGGCGCACAGAAAGACATCTTCCCGAGCTTGCACACCGCCGTGCCAACGTTCTTCACCCTGTTTGCGTACATCCATCGACACGAGCGGCCTTACAAATATTGGTGGCCGGTCATGGTGGTCATCACGTCGCAAATCATCGTGGCGACGATGTTCCTTCGTTGGCACTACATGATCGACATCTTCGCGGGCCTCGCGCTGGCATTGTTCTCGGTATTTGTGAGTCATCGCGTTGTGGCGAAAGAGATTGCGCGGCGTGCAAAGCAGGGCCTCGAGCCTGCGTTTACGCCGTTTCAACTTGGGCGTTCCTGAGGAACGCTGAAGTCAATTTGTAATGGTCAACAAGATTGACCCTTGGCGTCGTTGCTCCTTAGAAACGATTTAGCGTCGCGGGCGAGCAACACAGCACTTGATCGACGCCGCGCCCGAGCACGTGTTCGAACGCACATCGCCGCTCGGGCAGGTGGTGCGAGTGACATCCATGCAGGTACCGGCAAACCCTGTACCCGAGCAGGCACCGAGCGATTGAACGGGGGCAGGCGTCGGCGCTTGCGCATTGACGCAACACTTGATCGAAGCCGCGCCCTGACACGAGCCCGAGCGAAGCACTTGACTTGGGCAGGCGGTCTTCGAAGTGTCGATGCAAACGCCGGCGGGCGTGCCCGAGCAAGGACCAAGCGCACCGCTGACAATAACAGGAGCCACGGGTGGAGGCGGAGGCGCATGGAGCGCCACAGGCACACCCGGCGAAGCGCAGCACTTGATCGATGCGCTCCCAGCACACAAGCCCGACTGCGGCGCGCCGTTCGAACAGGCCGTCTTCGTCGTGTCAATGCAAACACCGGCCGTTGAGCCGCCGCACGGACCTAAATTGGCGCCGCTTGGACTGCTCTTCGCGACCGCGCGAACGGGCGCGGTAACTGGCGAAGGCGTGGCCGCCGCAAAGCCAACGGCAAGTAAGTTGACCATCGCTGCAATGCCCAAGTGTCTTACTGCCAAGCGGCCCTACCTTCCCACTAAGGATAACGGCCGCAAACCGAAGAGCTTGAGCTCATCCCTGAGCGCCGGCCCTCAACCCCTCAACGCACTGATCCCTTTCCTGATCCCTTTCACCTGATCCCCTCGCCAGATCCTTTTTTCCTGATCCCCTCGCTTGATCGACCGCCCCCCTAGTCACCCCCATCCGCACGCCCTACAACCCCTCCCGATGCGCGTGATCCTCGTCGACGGCACCTGCGTATTCTGTAATCGCCTGGTCGCGTTCATCCTTAGACGCGACAAAAATGCCTCTTTCCACTTCTCACACATTCAAAGCGCATTCGCGCAAGGCTTGTTCTCGCGCCACGCAAGCGTCACGCCCTCCATCGACAACATCTACCTGGTCGAAGACGCCAACGCCGAAGGCGAATCCGTCTATGTCGACGGACAAGCGGGACGTCGCATCTGGCCGCAGCTCTTTTGGGTCGCCGGCATCCTACGCTTCACGCCGCTCGCAGTAGTCAACCTTTGGTACCATCTCTTCGCGCGCGTTCGATACCGCTTGTTTGGCAAGTACGATCAGTGCTTGCTCCCGAGCGCAGAGCAAAGAATGCGCTTTCTGCCATAGCAGCAGCGCCAAAGGCGCAACCGTTACAAGTACCGTGCCCCTGCATCGCGTATCGCGTCCCGCAAACGTCGAAACCGCATGGACGCGCTTGAATATTTAGTTAGGTGCCTTAGTATTATTAATAAGGTACCTTATGAACAAACAAGACAATGTTAGACGCCCATCGGGTGGCCGCCTTGCTGGTGCCGCTGGAATGTGTTCGTCCTTCTGTCGGGCGCGATCTTCCCGGCGATTTTTCCAAACTTCCCTCCACCCCTGGGCGGACTCGCAAGCGACATTGTGCGCTTTCACGCCGCTCACCAAAGCAGCTTCCTTGTCGCCAATTACCTTGGCGTCGTCGCGATGGTGCCTGGGCTATTCAAGCTCGCGTACCTCACGCGACTCTTTGGCCACAATGAGCCAACCCAAAGTTTCGCGTCGGTGATTTGTGTTGTGCGCTGGGATGTTTGCGCACGCCGTCGGCACGTGCGATCTCATGGTCTACCAAGCCATACCGTTCTTGGCAGAGAGCAAGCTCGAAGCGGGCGCAAAGGCGCTATCCGACGTCGCGAGCGCCGGATTCGCGCTCTACCTCGTTGGGCAAAGCGGGGTCGCGCTTGCCGTCGCGTGGGCGAACAAAGCGAGTCGCGTGTTCCCACAGTGGCTTACTGTCCTTGGGTATCCTGTTGCTGCACTGAGCCTTGTAGGCAGCTTCGGCGCCGTCGTTACGAGTTCCCGTTTCGTTGCGGGCGGTGGTCCGCTCAGCGGCATTTGCTTGGGCGTATTTCTTACGTGGTACGCATCACTCGATATTGTGCTCGTGGCACGCCCAAGCGCATCGCAATCATGAGGCCTGCGCTTATGGACGCCAGAGCGCAACGGTGTACCCATTGCTCCAGGCCGAGCTGATGAGACGGCTTTGAACCTGCGCTTGGTTGGCGGAGTCCCCCGCCACACAGAGTGCTCGGACAGTCGCCACCGTTCTGACCACGTACACGTCGGTAGCCGCGTAGGTCGTTGGCGTGTACTCGCACTGCGTGCTCGTGTTCGTGTTCGTACCCAGATCTTCGACGATATCACCCGAGCAGGTGTAGACGGCGACGCCATTCAGCTCAACCGTAGTTACATATTGAAGTTTGCCCGCAGCAAAGCCGCCGGAAACGACGTACTCTTGCGTCGTGGTGCGAATTCGAGCGGTGCCGAGACCGATGGCCGCGGACCAATTGGCCCGCTGAGCCGCACTGAGCGTCGCAAAGTCGAGACTGTATTCGCTGGCTCCGGTGTCGCTCCACGATGTCAATCCAGCGGTGCCGTCGGAAAGGGTAGCGTCAGGGTCGGCCGTGCCACCTGCGGTCAGACCGTCGACGGCCAAGCGCGCAAGGTCATACGAAACCCGATTGAACGAGAGCGCTGTGCCTAGCGCTGCCTCATCGGCCCCCACTTCTTCGCCTGCACCATGGTTGCCTGACGAGCAGCCCATGGCTGAGCCAGCAAGCATCGATGAGAAAAGAGCAACGCGAAACCTATTTGCCAAACGATTCATCAAACCCTCCCTACCCCTGCGTGGAAATGCGCGAGGGAGTATGGTGTACGGAGAGTTGTGGGACTCGTATTGGTTCACTCCGCCAAAACGGATTTGCTCTGCGCGCCAGGCCGCTACGCGCGGTCGAGCATCCACTTCGTCATCGCGTCCGCCACATCCGCCCAATCGGGATCGCTCAGCGGCTCGTGATAAGCGCCTTTGCGCTCGTCCCACGTTTTGTCGCTGCCGCCAGCCGCGTCGAAGAAGCGCTTCGCATCGGCAATCTGCGCAACTTTGTCGACCGTGCCAAACGAAACGTAGAGCGGCAACTTGAGGCGGGGTGCTTGTGCGATTGCGCGGTCCTGCGCCGCGAGTGTTTCGAAGAACCAACGCGCTTTCGCGGTCGGAAAGCCGAGAGGATCGGCATCGTAGGCCGCAGCGCGCTCGGCGTCCCGTGTAACGTCGGCACCCGTGAGCCCAGAGGCGAGCGAGAGGCGCGGATAAATTCGTGAAGCAAGTTGACCGACAAGTTTCTTCACTTTTGGCACCGCAAGCGACAGGCCAAAGTAAGGCGAACTGAGCAACACGCCGCGGAAAGTGCGGGGCGTTTCGAGTGCTGACGTTGCAGACACGAGGCCACCGAAACTGTGCCCGAGCAAGAATTGCGGAAGACCCGCTGCTTGCTTCTCGGTGAGCGCCGCAAGTTCGGCCGCATCGTCGAGAAACTCTTCGAACTTGTCGCAATAGCCACGTTCACCCAGTGCGCGGCCGTGACCCCGCATGTCGAGTGCGATCGTGCTGATGCCACGTTCGGCGAAGTGGTCCATCACGTGGGTGTAGCGCCCCGAATGATCGGCGTACCCATGAAGCAAACCCAGAACGGCTCGCGGCTTTTCGGCAAGCGCCGTCCGAAAGTAGAGCGCTGGGCCAGGGACAGCGCGCGCAGTGAGAGGACCCTCGCGATGTTCGATCATGGCGAGAGTTCGCCCGGTTTTGGGCGACGTGTCAACGAACTACTTGAATCTGTGCGCGTGTCGTTACGCCGGCGCCAGACCAACCACGCTCGATATCCGCAAACGCTTTGAGCGGAGCGCCGCTGCCGTTGCCTGATACTTCGATGAGTTGTGCGGGGACGACGGGCGCCGTCGTGTTGTTGCGACCGAAGGCGTATACTTTGTCGCCCCACGCCCCGATGCCATAGAGGCGACCGTAGCCCGTGCCGTTGCCGAGAATTTGCTTACGCAAGTTGCGCATCGACTTCGTGGTGTACGCGTCCTTGAGGGCTGCAACGTCGATCTCGGCGAGGACGTCGTTTTCGCTATCGCAATTGGTGACTTCGTCGTTCTTGCCCGACTTGCACGCTCGAAGCGTCGCGAGCCCGCGAATGTCTGTGCCATCTTTGTAAAAGAGCATGTCGCCCGAAAGCGCCCACACGTCTGAACCGGATGGCGCTGGATCACCGCTCTTGACAGCACCGAAGCCGCCGAGCTTGCGCGCTGTGCCGCCTGTCTTGGAGAGGTACCAAACGGCGCCGTCACCATCACCCCCGATGAGTGATTCGTCACTCTCAAGCGCACCTTTTGGTGTGAGCGCGAGGGCATAGAACACGACATCTTTGGGAAGCGCGGCGACGTTCTCGAGATTGACGTTGCCACCCGTGATTGATGACACGCGATAAAGCGTCGAACTCGTGTTCACGAAGATGGCATCGTTTTCGTCGACCGCGAGGTCGGTGACGGAACCGAAGTCCTTGTCGGTGGAAACAAAGGCGCCCAAAAGCGAGACGACCTTCGTTTGAGGGTCGAGCACGTACAGCTCACGATCGGTGTTCGCGTAGATACGCATCTCGACTGGGGTTGCCGAATCGCTCGCGCCGATCACGGCGGCGTCGCTCTTCGCGTCAACCTTTTGTGCGTCGCTCGGACCGCTGTCTTCGGTTTCAGAACCAGACGCCGCGCACCCCGGCAGCTCAGCCGTGACAAACAGCGCAAGGCTAGACACCAGGATGCCAGCGATCGTCCTAAATGTGCTGTTTGCTATTGGCATTATGTGCTCCGCGCGCAGGTGCTGGTCCCCGCGGGCTGTACCCCTCAGAATGACGGCGGGCAAGGCGAACCTGTGCTTTTCTTGGGATCATGGCGTGGTTGGCACTTGAAGGGACGTGTCTCGTAACCGTTGCGGTCTCACTGATTGCAGCGCTCACGGCGACGCAGTCTGTCGCGATCGACCCAGTAATGTCACGCCCCGAATGCCGCAGCGACGGCCTTGTGACGAAGAAAGAAAGCACGGGAGAAAGCGAACCGAGCGTCGAAGGCGCATCGAAGGCACCCCTGCCGATTCTCTCCACCTTGGTGCAAACGCATACGCTCGAGCGGGTCGTCCTATCCGAAACCGAGCCTACGCCCGAACGCTTCAGTAACCTCCTCGCGGATCGGGCCACGGCCTCGTTCATTGACCTCGATCCACGACTTCTTACGCTCTTGCGCACCCTCATCAAACAGTATCCCCATGCGCGCATCGAACTCGTAAGCGGCTATCGAAGTCCGAAGCTCAACGAAATGATGCGTAAGAAGGGCCATAACGTGGCCTCGCATAGTCAACACTCATTAGGTAAGGCGCTTGACTTTCGGATCGTCCCCGAAGGCGCAACAAAAGGTGTCGATCCTCTGGTCCTTGAGAAACTCATTCGCAAACTCGGATGGGACGGAGGCGTCGGCGTCTACCCCAAGAAGCACGATTGGTTCGTGCACGCAGACGTTGGACGCAACCGACACTGGAAGGGATAGCCGCGCTTCGTGTTCAAGCGAAACCGAGCCTAAGGCAACGTGCTCGTACGTGGACGCGGCGGCATCAAACT
Source organism: Myxococcales bacterium (assembly GCA_023248745.1). Classification (GTDB taxonomy): domain Bacteria; phylum Myxococcota_A; class Polyangia; order Polyangiales; family Polyangiaceae; genus JAHFDX01. The sequence goes on from JAHFDZ010000019.1 coordinate 35,757, forward strand.
CGTTCGAAGGGTCTGCATCAGATCCGCGAGAACGGGGTCCTTCACGTGCTGCGCTTCCGTTGCCGCGACTGCGTCGATCTCGTCTTGCTGCACAAGCAAGCCATTGCACGTCGGGCACGAAAGGGGCCGGCCCTCTTCGCGGACCAATTTGGCTGAGCATCGTGGACACGAAACCGCAACGTGCCCACTCTCGGGCGCGTGCTCCACACGGTCAATCACCTTGACAGCCTCTCGCGCAACTTCATCCGCCGGTCCATCAAACCAATCAATCCATACCGCACCACAAGCCGCGCAAACATCAACCTCCGCATCACCCGCGACCGTAAGGTTCATCTTGCTCGCACAAGCAGGACAACGAATTTGCTCCTCCGGATAGATCGAACGCGTCGGCGAATTCATGGGATCCCCGAGCGTATCGAATTCGAGCCCCAGCGTGGCCACATTCGGAAAGCCGCACGACCTTTCCGAGTAACATTGAGGCCGCATGAAGCAACAGATGGCAGCAATGGGGCTCGTGGTGTTGGCGTCGAGCGGCTGCACGCCGGCGATGCCGGGACCTATCGTCAAGGCGGTTGCCTTGCCAACGCAAGAGAGCGGATCGGCTGCAGAAATCGAGAGCGACGCAGCGGATCGCGCGTGGGATAGCGAAGAGCCGCGCGTGATCAAGCGCGACTGGGATGTGGAGCTCGGGGTCTTTGATGATGATGGTAACTCCCGATGGTGCAATCAAGAGCCAACGTGCAGTGTAAAACCGAGAGAGCACGTTTTCGTGCGAGACGGGAGGCACCTCGACAAGCCAGGATTCGTCAATTGGCTTAACCGCGAAGGGGTCACCTTCCGGTTTGATGATGACGCGACCCAACGTGAATCGCTCATGAAGGCGGCGGCGCGAAAGCTGCAACGCGTTGGGCTCATGACGGAGACAACGGACGCGGACTTGATGCAAGTCGTGTCGGCAATGCCTCGGCTACGGGAGTTGGGGCGTACTCCCGAGTGAGCGACGTGGGCTTGGCGGAAGTCGCGAAGCTGAGTCAGCTACAGGAGTTGCATATGCGCGGAACGAAAGTGAGCGATCTGGGCTTGGCGGAAATCGCGAAGCTCAGTCAGCTGCGGGCGTTGAGTCTGGGCAGGACGAAAGTGAGCGACGTGGGCCTGGCGAAAGTCGCGACGCTGAGTCAGCTACGGGCCTTGAATCTGTGCGCCACGAAAGTAAGCGGCGCGGGCTTGGCGCAAGTCGCGACGCTGAGTCAGCTGCGGGCCTTGAATCTGGGCTACACGGACGTGAGCGACGCGGGCTTGGCGCAAGTCGCGAAGCTGAATCAGCTACAGGAGTTGGATCTGGAACACACGGAAGTAAGCGAGGTGGGCTTGGCTAAAGTCGCGACGTTGAGTCAGCTGCGAAAGTTGCATTTGTGGGAAACGCAAGTGAGCCGCGCCGGATGTTGGGGGGCTGCGCCATCAGTTGCCGTTGGCAGACGTCACCTGCCGGTAGCACTGGCTTCCGGCTGGACAGGCCCGATGACCGCTAGCGCATCATTCCCGAAACACAAGAAGCGCGCGCGGGCCAAGCGTGGCTACGGCGTGCGTGTGGCGATGCCTTCGCGCGTCACAATGCGATTCACGCGCCCCGCGCCATCGCGATAGAACGTTGCAACCACGCCACCCGGAAACACCCAGCCATCGCCGTATCCTTGCGTCATCGTTCCCTGAATCGGACGAGCGTTACCCAACGCATCCGTCGCCTCCGGTGCACTGGCGACCAGGACCTTGGGTCCTCCGTCGGGCGCTTCGATTTTGAGGGTGACAGTTCCAAGGTTGCCCGCAAGGTCGACATACACGCCAACATGCTCCTCCAGCGTCGGCGCGCTCGGCTTGCCGGGCCACACTTGCGTCTCTGAGATAAACCTTTTGATTGCCGTGGCGCCGAGCTTACCGGGAACGTCACGCGGCCCGCGTGCGTTTGCAAGCACCACAACCGCGAAGCCCATCGATGGCACCATCATTAGCTCCGACAGGAATCCTCGCTGTGATCCGGTGTGAAAAACAAAGGGATGTGCGGCGCCATACGGGTAGTCATAAGACATGAGCCCATAGCCGTAGGCCTGCGTGTCAACCCAGGGCACCGACGCTTGCGGCGCACGCATCAAATCGACAGACGAACTCCGCACGACATCTCCACCTTTTGCGATCAGCAGCTCGGCGAAGTGAGCGAAGTCCGTTGCCGTCGCCGAAATTCCAGCGGGCGCAGACCAGAGCGGACAATCGAAGCTGGCCGGCTTCCACATGGATGTCGTGGCATAGGTGTCGTTGAGCTGGTTACCCGTCGCAAAGTCAGCTGCTTCTGCGACCTTCGCGTCATACGTTGCGTTCGTCATAGAGGCGCGATCAAAAATGCGTGCTTGCACAGCCTTGGCGAAATCATCTTCGGGAAGGCCGGCTGCACTCGCAACCACCAACGAGGCGATCGCGTAACCCATATTCGAATAGTTCCAAACGTCGCCCGGCTTTGCCCACAAGGGTTGCGGCACGGATTGGGCAAATGTCTTCGAAGGCCCGGAAAGCAAACCGCCGCCACAGATCGCGAGCGTGTCGCACGGAAACCCCGACGTGTGCGATAGCAAGTGGTGCATGGTGATCGACGACGCGTCGAATCCGTTCCAGAGGACGAACCAGGGCAAGTACTTCGTAATGGGTGCGTGAAGGTCGAGCTTGCCCTCATCGACCAGCGTCATCGCCGTCGCGGCAAGCACCATCTTCGAAAGCGAGGCCGCGCGAAATCGTGTTGATGTCGTCACGCTCTCTTGACTCGTCCCTCCTTTCGTTCCGACGCCAGCCGCGAAAGCCAACTTGCCGTGAAGAACAATCGCAACACTCGCGCCCGGCGTGTGGCTTGCGGTGAGCTCACTCTTCACGTCCGCAAGAAACAATTCGAAGGTGGCTCTTTCTTCGGCGGTTGGCTCTTGCGAGGGTTGCGCATCGGCTGCAGGAGAGGCGTCCGGTGGAGGACTTGAGTCTTCAACGGAAGTCGGCGCACTCAGCCCACAGCCAGCAAGCAGAAGCGACAGCAACCCAAACGTTCGCGTATGCATACGCTGCCGCCTAACACCGCGTTCTCTAATGAGCCAACGAGTGTCGCAAATACGACACAGTTCGTCGTCAATGCGCACGTGTGGGTCGTACCTCGTAGCGAGGTGACCTCGTTCAACGATGCTTGCCTTGCAAAGTCGTGGCCCATTTTGTCAACTATGTTGACTTAACGCACACAACCTAGGCAGCCCGGCTCGCGTTTGCTCATAAGTGGGTCGTGCGATTTCCTTTCGAATCGCATGACCCTGTCAGCTCTGCTGGAGGAAGCAACGCGCTGTCGGCATGCGCACAACATGTTCGCGCATGGAAAAGTTGCATCGAGGATGCATCGCTCTGGCATCAACGATCGTTGCGAAAGAGCAAGCCTCGTCGTCAAGCGCAAGGCGTCCCGTTGCGCGCGTTGCAGCGTTTCAACCCCGCGTATAGCGTCGCTGCACGATGGCCAGAACGACCACCTATCTCAATTTCATGGGCAACACCGAACAAGCCTTCACGTTTTACAAGTCGGTCTTTCAAACCGAATTTATCGGCGGCATTCGACGCATGCGCGACATGCCTGCGGGGCCTGGCATGCCGCAGCTGAGCGAAGCCGAGCAGAACATGATCATGCACGTTGCGTTGCCCATCCTCGGCGGCCACGTTCTCATGGGCACCGACGCGTTAGAGTCGATGGGGCACACGCTCACCGTGGGCACCAACATCAGCATCAACCTCGAGCCCGACACGCGCGAGGAAACCGAAACCCTTTTTCGTGCGCTGGCCGTGGGCGGCAAGGCAACGATGGATCTTCAAGACATGCACTGGGGAGGGTACTTCGGCTTGCTGACGGACAAGTTCGGCATTCAATGGATGTTCAACTGTGGTGCGCCCAAGGCATAGCGCACCGTCGCACCTACGCTCGCCGGGTCACCACTTGCAGGTCCGCTGGACCCTTCACCGCGGCGCCTGCACGTGTCGCAGCAACGATCGTCGGGTGTTCCCAGACCGCCGTCCTTGTCACCGCTTCACTGCCCGGCGACAGAGACTGAAGCAACGCGATTGCAGTCGCATCGGCCGCAACGCGATCAGAAGACGCAA
>JAHFDZ010000227.1 GCA_023248745.1 Myxococcales bacterium
CTCAAGCGCCGTGCATGTCAGCGCCGACAACTTCGTCAGACAACTTTGCGCTGCCGTCCCGTCGTAGCTCAGCTTCCCATTGTCAGGCAGCTGTACCAATCCGCGAACCGCTCCCGCAAGCCCGCCTGCTCCCACCGCGGCTCGGCAATGCTCGAGATCAAACTGTGCCGGCGTTAGCGTGCAACACGTCGCTATCCGCTGACAGTACGCGTCCACCGCCGTCGCGAAGAACGTCTTGATCTGTTCTCCCGCATCGGCGTCGGACACAACGTCAGCTGCGGTGTCGCTCGCAGCGTCCACTGGATTGACGATCGCGTCTTGACCCGCATCGGCCGTGGGTACGGTGACATCAGAGCCCGCATCCATCGCGGGCGCGGTCGTGCTGCAGCCCGCGAGACCTTGCAACAAGCCAACTCCTCCGGTGGCGAGCGCAGCTACAAAAACAAGACGCGTTGATGTCGGCATGAGGGTGTCTCCACTTTACAAGTCAGCAATGTCAATTAACTTTACGAATACCAAGTCGGAGCAGCTTGCCCCAGCGAATTGTGGGGCCTAAGTTACGGTCCGGCATCGGCGCGTTTGAATCCGGTGCATGCCGGCGACAGGTCCTTTGGCGTGCCGCAAACGCCAGGTTCGGTTTTGCCTCCGCACGTCAGCGATGTGCACTGATAGTCGTAGTAGCAAGCTGCACTGTTGGCTGCTCCTGCCGCGCACTTCCACGTGTTGGCCGGTGTGATCGGGTCGGCCGTGTCATCGCAAAACCCAGGCCCGAGCGCCCGCGTGCTGCACGATTCGTGGGCTGTGAGGTTTGCGTACCCGGCAGTGGTCACACCAAGATCGCCGCACACCGTTCCGATTGTGCGCAAAGCCTTGCACGTGCCCGTCCCCGCATCGCCACCGCTCGGCTCGCAAAACTGGCCCGCAACACACTCGATGCTCTGCCGACACGCTCCGCCCGTCGCTACCGTCCCCGACACTGCCTTCGAGCACGTCGTGTTGAACACGTCCGCCCACTCTGACGCGGGAACCTCAAGCGCCGTGCATGTCAGCGCCGACAACTTCGTCAGACAACTTTGCGCTGCCGTCCCGTCGTAGCTCAGCTTCCCATTGTCAGGCAGCTGTACCAATCCGCGAACCGCTCCCGCAAGGCCGCCCGCTCCCACCGCGGCTCGGCAGTGCTCCAGATCAAACTGTGCCGGCGTTAGCGTGCAACACGTCGCTATCCGCTGACAGTACGCGTCCACCGCCGCCGTGAAAAACGTCTTGATCTGTTCTCCTGCATCGGCGTCTGGAAGAACGACGACGTCGGCACCGTCAGGGAGATTGACGACATCGTTCGATGCGTCGGTGGTCGCATCGACGCCGCTGTCCACCGGAGGCGGAGGCGTGTCGAGAACGACCACGCATGCCTGCGCAGAGACCACTAGCCCCACAACCAAAACTGCACTTACACGGCCGGCATTTCGCATCGAAGACCTCCCTTGTCGAAGCATACGCTCAGATGTTCGTCATTCCCAGAGCGCGACAGACTTAGGTAAGCGATTGCAGGCCCCGTCACCTCTTCTTCGATGAGTGGCACTCCGTTTACCTCGACCCACGCGTGCGCAACAAATCGGATGCGCGTCGCGTAGGGCTGAGCCCCAATCGCAACACGGGCGTTCACCATTCGCGACGCAACCGCGAGCGCGCGAGAGAGGCAGGTACCGCCTCGCATCGCGCGCGAAACGCGAATCGCTTCGTCTTCAGACCATGTGCGCAGATGTCCGCCAAGTAGACCTGCGAGCCAGGCCGCAGTCTGCGGACGCAAGGTTTTCACGGCGGTCCAACACACCGCATGCCACGCGTGCACAAGCATCATCGGTCTCCCTCAACAACTTCTACGAGCAAACCACGAGCCAACATCTTGTCACGCAGCGCGTCCAAATCACGTTCGAGCACATCGATTGCGACGTCGTACTCCTCCACCAGACGCAGCGCGACTTCATGAACCGACAGGCCCTCTGACACGCCTACCCAGAGTGCCTTGCCGATCGCATCGAGCCCAAAATAATCTCCGCCTCGAAGGTCGAGCAGAACGAGCTCACCATCGAACTCTCGCACGTGGATATCGTCGCCCGGTTTGAGTCGCGTCTGCTTCATGGCCTCATTACCTCTGACTCGACGATCGCAAGCACTTTGGCAAGCTCTTCAAACTGAAACGGCCTCCGTAGAACGAACGCCGGAACCGCGCGCAAGAGTAACTCGATGTGTTTCAAATCACGCATCTGCACCACAGGGTCTTCGAGATCAAGCCGAATAAGCTGAGTAAGGAGCGCCTCGGCCGCACGAAGGCCAGTGATCCGCGAGACGCTAATTTCTGGCGCCTCCTCAAGCAGGACGAGCGCTGCCAATGGAGCCTCGGATTCGCTCGCCAAACTCAGGGGCTCCTTCCCGAGCGTGCGACTCTCTGCTCCCAAAAGGGCGAGCTGCGACGACGGGGTGAGCCACACTTGGCTCTCAACTCCGCGCGCACGCCATACGTCGTTTGATTGTGCGCAATGCGTGATGTCATCCGCGAGGAGCAAGCCCTTCGAACGCAGGCAAAGAGCACTCGCCAGCGTGGACTTTCCTTGACCACTCGCTCCCAAGAACGCGAACGCCTTGCCGCCCGACACGATCGCTGATGCGTGGAACGCAAGTCCACCCGAGAGATGCGCAGCCATCGCGGGAATTGAATAGTTAAGAATCTTACCTAAGAGCCGAGCATCCGCACCGTCAACATTCTTTACGTCGACAACTCCGCCTGTTGGCGAAAGGCGGACGCGCACCAGTTCGGTCCATTCGACGACGTAGTCGACGTCAAGGCGGCCCACACGAAAGTGAATGCCTGGACCCACCTCGAGCGAACTCACCCATCGCGGCTCGGCGTCAGTGGCCACGCAACCATGCCTCCGCGCTAAGAGCCGGCCAAAACTCAACCCAAGCCGACGACGAGCGCTTCAACGCACCTTTGAAGGTTGTCCGAAAATGACGATCGTCGACGAGGCCCCTCGCGGCAAGTTCGCGACCATCGACGAGTGCTTCGAGCTGCGACGCAACTTTGGGATCGGCAACAAGCGTTTCGATTGCGGGCTCGAGCCACGCCTTGTCTTGCCTTGCGCACACGGATGCTGGAAGCCACTGAGCGACGGCGCGACGAAAGAGCCCCTTCTGCTGCCCGCTCGCAAGCAAAGCCTTTGGAGGGATTCGGGCAACGAGCTTCATGAGGTCGCGATCGAGATAGGGATTTCGGCGATCCACGCCCAGTTCGTCGTCGAACGCCTTGCGACGGAACTCGAGCTCGGCGAACCAAGCAGAATCGATCCACTCGCGATATCGAGTTTTGGGCGTGCTCGTTGCGACTGTCGTGCGACTTGGCACCGAAAAATAGCGCTCAACAAAGCGCAACGTCGTCGGCCCCATCCAGTGTTGCTTGTTTCGCAAAATCCGACGCTTGATGCGGAGCCACTCCGGCACGAACTCAACCAGAAGTGGCGCCACGAGATAGTTGCGAATGCTCTTAATCGCGGAAAAATTCTCGTGCGTTTGAAGCGCAAGTGCCTCTCGCAAAGCACGCAGTGGATGCCCCTGCCGCACCAGCTGAGTGAGACTGCGACCCTGGCCATTGAAGATTTGATCGCCCCCAAAGCCACCAAGAATTCGAACGGCTCCGACATCGCGCGCGCGCGACGCAAGCGCAAATTCGAGCGCCGTCGTCGGCCAAGGGTCGGGGCGCCCACCCAAGCGGAGCGCGCGTGAAAAAAAGGGCACGGCATCAATTGGGTCAACCTTCAACGGGGTGAGCCGAAGATCAGCGCAGAGCGCCGCGAGATGAGGACGGTCGTCGCCAGGGCCGGAAAAATGCAACGCCACCGCCTCGACCTCTTTGGCGCACGCACCTCGTGCTTTGGCGACCGCCATACCGAGTAGCGCCCCCGAGTCAACGCCGCCGCCGGTGAGAACGGCCACATGATCGGCACCCTCAATCGCACGCGCCACCGCCTGCTCGAGTCCGTTCGCCAGCTGCTCGGTCAACATGTCGACGTCATCGGGCAGCTCCGGTTCATCGAAGGTGTCCTTGTGGAGTTGTGGCGCAGCGTCGAAGCTACGAGTGACCAAAAATGCAGCGAGCGCCTGGGTCTCGTCTTCAGAAAAGAGCGCCGCTTTCAGACTCAAAATGGTCGGTCGACTAGCGGCCGGCGCCGCGAAGACCGGCAAGGTCGCCACCGCCCTGGGTTCCGCCGAGCGTAAGGTGACGAACCGAACCTAGATGATGCAAAACTGGCGGTACGTACGCACGACGACTCGTGCTCGAAGCCACCTTGTCTTGATCACGCGTTCTGGTCTTATTTTTCATGGGCGCCTTCCAAGAGCATAGTCGAAAACCGTCGATGCACGCTAGCTTCCACTTCTACGTCGCGTCCTGGCCGGCTTGCAGTCGGGCTTCCCAGGAGTGTTTCGGTCGAAGGGCTTCGTTGCTGGCGAGTCCGTCTTCGTTCATTCGGGAACCGCTGAGCTGCATCGCGCATCCTGTGCTACCAGGGCGCGGTGATTCGCCTCGACTCCGTTTCCAAGCAGCACGGTCGCCAAATCCTCTTTGTGGACGCCTCCGTCGCGGTCTTTAAGGGCGAAAAAGTGGGCCTCGTCGGACCTAACGGTTCTGGCAAGACCACAATTTTTAGAATGATTGTGAAAGAGGAGGCGCCAGACGGCGGCCAAGTCGCCATCGATCGGGGTACGACCATTGGCTACTTCAGCCAAGATGCGGGCGAGATGCACGGGATGAGCGTTGTCAGGGCCACCCTCGCAGGCGCCGGTCCCGTGTCCGAAGCGGGCATGCAGCTCAAGGAGCTCGAAGAGAAGCTCGCCGACCCAGCGCTGGTCAACGAGATGGAATCCCTCATCGAAGCGTTTGGTGAAGCCCAAGCACGCTTCGAGGAACTCGGCGGCTACGCGCTCGATGCACGCGCGCGCGAAATTCTCGCCGGTCTCGGGTTTGAGCAAGACGTCATGGATAGCGACGTCGGCGCACTTTCTGGTGGTTGGAAAATGCGTGTTGCGCTCGCGCGCATCCTCTTGATGAAGCCTGACGCGATGCTCCTCGACGAGCCCACCAACCACCTCGACATCGAGTCGATCCTTTGGCTCGAGAACTTTCTCAAAGCGTACGACGGCGCGCTCATCATGACGTCCCACGATCGCGAATTCATGAATCGCATCGTTGGCAAGGTGATCGAAATCGACGGCGGCGAGCTCACGGTCTTCTCGGGGAACTACGAGTTCTACATGAGGCAGCGCGCGCTGCTCGACCTGCAAGCCGAGAGTGAGTTCGAGCGCCAACAAGCCATGCTCGCAAAAGAAGAAGCGTTCATCGCACGATTCAAGGCACGCGCGAGTCACGCGGCGCAGGTGCAGTCAAGAGTCAAGAAGCTTGACAAGATAGAACGCGTCGAGCCCCCTAAGACGCACAAGAAGCTGCGTTTCGACTTCCCCGACGCACCTCGTTCTGGCGATGATGTTGCGAAGGTCGAAGGCGTTCATAAAGCGTACGGCAAGCGATCCATTTACGCCGGACTCGATCTCACGATTCGACGCAAGGAGCGTTGGTGCGTGATGGGCATCAACGGCGCTGGCAAGTCCACGCTGCTCAAGCTGATCGCCGGCGCGACCGAAGCCGATGAGGGTCGTGTCGCGCTCGGCGCTGCCGTGAAGCTCGGTTACTTCGCACAGCACGCGATGGACCTTTTGAAGCCCACGAACACGGTTTGGGAAACACTTGTGGGCGCATTTCCCAAAGCCTCGATTGGTTCACTGCGCACACTCGGCGGCGTCTTCGGTTTCTCTGGCGATGACATCGAAAAGCCGTGTCGCATCCTCTCTGGCGGCGAGAAGGCGCGGCTCGTGCTCGCCGTCATGCTCTACGATCCGCCTAATTTTCTGGTCCTCGACGAGCCCACCAACCACTTGGACATCGTGACCAAAGAAATGTTGATCGAAGCCCTCGCCAGCTACGAAGGCACCATGCTCTTCGTCTCCCACGATCGTCACTTCTTGCGCGCGCTCTCCAACCGCGTCCTCGAAGTCTCCTCCGGCAGCGTTCGCAAATTCGGCGGCGGCTACAGCGAGTACGTCGACGAAACCGGCCAAGAAGCCCCCGGCGTCAGAGCGCTCAAATAGTTGCTTGCTACGCAGTAGGCAACTTACTGAACTGTCAACCAACGGAATCGACGCACGTCAAGGTGTTTCATAAATCACGTCGCCTGCATCCGGCTCATCAGCGCCTGCGTCGTTTTCACCGTCGGATGGGGCGTGCGTCTCTTGCGCAATTGCATCGAGCTCGCGATCGAGCCGCGCCCGCAATTCTTCAAACTCGCGCAACTTGCCCTTCGGAAGGACGCGTACGCCGTCGAGCTTGAGCGTCATCGGATCGATAAACCGATCGCCACGCTTGATGCCAAAGTGCAGATGCGGCCCGGTCACGCGACCTGTCTGTCCCACGTAGCCAATCAACTGTCGCTCCTCGACGTGACCTCCAGAGCGGCTCGCGGGCGCAAAGCGCGAGAGATGGCAGTACACGCTGGTCAGTCCACCAGGGTGCTCGATTTGAATCATGTTGCCGCACGCTCCGCCATCGCCGACGCTCCCGAACGTCCCAGACGCGGGCGCGTAGATCGGCGTGCCTGTCGACGCCGCGAAGTCGATTCCGTTGTGGGGCATGACGACGTGGAGCACCGGATGCATGCGGCGCGGATTAAATCGTGACGCGATTCGGGCCAGAGGAATCGGCGCGCGGAACTTACCTCGGTAGGGGTCTTCACCTCTTGCGTTGAAATAGCCCACTATGGGTTTCTTATTGCCAGAGTCGTAGTGGTAGACGCGGACGGGTTTGCGTTTGCCGGCAGGCTGATACTCGACCGCATGTAGCTCCGAGTAGCGCGCGAACGCGCCGTCCACGACCTCTTCGGTGGCGACGATCCGAAACATGCATCCGGGTCGCAGTTTCGAGATATCGGCGTGACCGTCGAGCGCTTCGTCAATCATCGAAACCAAGTGGTCGTCAAATCCGCCCTCCACGAGCGCGCTTCGAAGATCGCCTCGCAACACAACGGCGCGGGCGATTTTTCGGTGCTCGACAAAAAGGTCAATTTTCTTTCCCGTCCATCCCGCCGATGCATCACGGATCGTTTGCCATACTTCGGTGGGTGTCTGCGCGATCTCGACCGCCAACAAGCGACCTGTCCCCTTTTCCTTCGCGACACTGACAGCGGCTTTTGGTCCAAGCTTCGATGGCTTCTCGGTGAAACTGCTCAGCAACTGTTGCGTATCGGAGGGCGCAATTCCCAGGCCGCGAAGCGTCGCAACCAACGTTCTCTTGCCGAGCGTGTTTTCGCTGATCGTCGCCCCATCGGACGCGAGGGCCGCAATACGCCACGCCGGCTCGCGCTTCGGGGCACTGGCTTCGGGCGCAGCGTCGAGATCGGACGCATCGGCAGCCGCATCCACCTCGGATGCATCACGAAGAGCCGATCCTGCATCGGCGATCGGTGTGGGCGGCGGCGGCGCATCTGCGGGCTCTTGGCCTGCCCAAACGAATAGAAGCAGCGCAGCGGCGATCGCAATGCAGCTCCAAAGAAGCCAGGGCAGATAGGCGTAGAGCCAACGTCGCCGCGCCTCCGCAGCGTTGATTGGCCCCGAAGCGGCTACCTCTTCATCAGGCACGCGCACCGGAACGGTTTCCTCTGCGCCCGGCGTCGGGTCGCGCGCCTCCGACATGGGCAGACCGATAACCGTTTGCGTTTGGTGAGGCAATCGGCGCAGATAGGGAGCGGTAGAACTCGATTTCTGTTGACTACGAGGGTCCGAGTCCTCTGACCCAGGCCGATCATCACCAGAAACCTAATTGGGGCTAACCTTGCGAAATCGTGCAAACAATCGCCCCACACGAATTGTTTTCCAGGTAAGATCCGCCGCGCCAACGCTGGACATGTTGGCATAGGGGGCGCGAGGCGCCGCCGACAGTGTCTTGAAGGAGGCAGATCGTGGTCAAGAAGAGCCTAGTTTTTGTTGGATTTGCGGGTTTTTTGGGCGCGCTCTCAGCCGCCGGCTGTAGCGTCACGGCGACGCTCATTCCGACCGACGGTGGTGGCGGTGACGGGGGAGCATCCGATGCGAAGACCGACGCCAAGGAAGCCGCACCTCCAAAGGACGTGAACACCAGCTGCTTCGTCGAAGGCGACATCAAGCAATACGTGGCCGAGATCACCGGACCGGTGAAAGATCGCGGCCTCTGCACGACAAAGCAAGTTGCTGACTTCGCGACCGCCTGCACGGGAACAGCGGCCACCAACGACACCTGCAAGGCGTACGCAGACCTCGAAGCCAACAAGCCTTGCTTGACCTGCATCCAAGGCGGCGCCACCGGCCCCGTGCCTGCTCTCATCTCCGCAGGTGGTTACGTCATTCCAAACGTTGACGCCTGCGCTTCGCTCGTCATCGGCAAGCCAGAGTGCGCGCTACCAGGCGCAAACTACATTCTTTGCCAGTACTCCGCCTGCGAAACTTGCGCAGACGACACCACGCGAGCTGCTTGCATCAAGGAAGCGCAAGCCGGTGCATGCGCACAAGTGGCTCCATCGAAGGAGTGCTCAGACGCGTTCACTGCCGCCAAGACCCAGATCGACGCTACGTGTCGCGGGGGAACGGGCTTCGCAACCGTCTATCCAAAGGTGACAAACTACCTTTGCGGCTCCGGCGACGGTGGCACCGTGGTGACGGACGCTGCAGTCGATGCAACGCCAGTGCTTGATGCAACGCCTCCAGTGCTCGACGCCGCGGCCGACTGATCGGCTGCGTTACACCGCGTTCGCGACACAAAAAGAACCCCGACGCGCAAGCCTCGGGGTTCTTTTTTTTCAATCGATGTAAAAGGGACGTCCATGAACGTTCTCACGTGGTCGACAACCCTTGCAGCCGTGCTTTGTGCCCTCTCGGGATGCGAACAATCGAAAGCCGATCCGTCTACGCCAAACGTGCAAAGCGCCAAAGAAGAAGAAGGCTCCCTCCGCGCGGCCGGACCTGCGGGGTCAATGGCAGCACCGCTGACGCGCCCACTTCGGCCGGCTCCATCGCAGGATCGATAAGAGTCGCTTCCCCTTGTGAGCGCCGCGACAAGCCTGACCTCAATAAGACACCATGCAATTCCGCCTTCGGTCTTGGAACTGTTTCGGCACGGGCCAAAGTGTGATTGATGCGCTTGCGTGGCGCGCGCCCGCTTCCGAGCGACTGCTCCACAACGAAGTTCACAAAACGTGCGCCGCAGCGGATGTATTGTGCATCCAAGAGGTCCTCAGTCACCACGCTGAGACCTTCTTCGATCGTGTGGGCGCGTTTGTTTCGCGGCATCGTGACGACAATCGACCGATGTTGTGGCCCGCCTCATTTCGCGGGAGCGGACTCGGAATCGCATCGCGCGCAGAGCTACTTCAACCGCGGATTTGGCCGTTTCGAACGCAAGGCGTTGGTTGGGATCGACTCGCGCGCAAGGGTGCTTTGCACGCGCAGCTGGTGCTGCAGGGCGGCCTTAAGATCGATGTTCTCAGCACGCACCTTCAAGCGGGCGATCGACAAGACGCGATGAGCGTGCGCGCCAGTCAGCTGCGTGAGCTCCAGAAATTGATCCAACTTCTGGGCTCTCCAGAACGACCGTTTATTGTGTGCGGCGACTTCAACATCGACGGCTTGCTGCGTGCGCGCAAGACCGACGAGTATCAGCGATTGGTCAAAGCGCTTGACGGCTTCGTCGACCTTGGCGCGGCATCGGATCTCGCAACGTTCGAACCTCATCCGGCGACGAACACACTCGCGCATGCGATTGAACCGTTCGGCCGGAAGCGGCGACTTGACTACGTCTTTCTCAGGCCTGCACGAGACGAACAGCTCTCGCTAAGCCCCACCACTTTTGAGCGACTCTTCGATCAACCCCTGTCATCGGTCGCGAGCGCTGCGCGCGCGTATGCATCCGATCACTTCGGCCTTTGCGCTTCGTTCGAATACGAATCGCGTTGAACTTATTTGTCGGTCGGTGGTGGTGGCGGCGGCGGCTGAGCGCTCGCGCTTGAGGGCGGTGCGATATTTGCACCCTTTTCGG
>JAHFDZ010000228.1 GCA_023248745.1 Myxococcales bacterium
GACTCGTTTCAAACGCGAATACGTTCGACACGCGACTCGTGCCTGCGGCGACACTCTCAAGTGCGACCATTGCAGTCAGCGGTGCCGATTCGACGTACGCCAAGTCGTTCGCTTCCAGTGCGGCGAGCGGCGGCGTCTTCGCCACGATGAGCATCGCGCCCGCAACGGGAAGGACCCGCGCTGTACTGACCGTCGACATGTGTCAGTCGTCAAAGGCTTGGGAGAAGCGTCTCTTCGAGTGGGCGGTTGCCAAGGCAGCGTCAGAGGGCAAGCCGTTCCCGATTGCGATTGCGATGACCGGTGGATGGGCGAACGCTCACCCAAGCGAGTTCGCGCAGCTTCAAGCGTGGCGCGCGGAAGGTAAGCTCGCGATCGAATGGATCGATCACTCTCTGACGCATCCGTTGTACTGCAACGCATCGCAGACCTCGTGCGCGTTTCTCAACAAGTCGACGGTGAACTTTGAAAACGAAGTGCTCGGTCTCGAGTCCTTGCTCTTGAGCCAAGGCGAATTGCCTTCCGTGTTCTTTCGGTTTCCAGGCCTCACGCACAACGCCACCCGTCTCGCGCAGATGCGCGCGCTCGGTCTCTTCGCTGTCGACGCTGACGCGTGGATTGCCAAGGGACAACCCATTCACGACGGCGCTATCGTTCTGCTGCACGGCAACGGAAACGAAGCATCGGGCGTCACTTCATTTCTCGCCAGTGTGCAGCCGGGTGCAAGTGCGGTCGCGACAGAATTCGTGTCCGCGCGCGCCATCGTCGGCGGCCCAACCGCTGCGCTCCAAAGCCCAGTCGCCCCGCCGCGCAGTTTCGTCGGTACACGTTGCGTTGATGATGCAGCGTGCGACTTCGCCGTCCTTGGCACGGCAGGAAGCTGCGTTGCGAACGGTGGTTTCTGTAGCTTGTCATGTGCGGGGTACTGCCCCGACAGCGATGGCTTCGCATCGACGTTTTGCACAAGCCTCGACGGCGGCAGCACCGGTCGCTGCGTCTCGAAGTCCAGCAGTGCGAATCACAGCTGCTCCGATCTGCCGGGGACGCTTGCGCGATCGATGCCTCGGTTCGTCGGAAGCTCGTCGGCCAAGGCTGCGACCGCGACGGTCTGCGTGCCATGACGACCGTTATCGCGCTTGTGGCGTCGTCCGCAAAGCGCTGTCCTTTCCTGCTCCAACTGAAGCCGCCTTCATCGTCGTCGTCACCAAAGCGGAGCACTTGCTCCGCAACTCGGCGATACGCTCGGAAGAAGTAGTAGGTAACCTCTGTGTGCGCGGCGCTGGCGGCTTTGCGGCGATGGTGCCACAAAGAGAGCGGGACGTTGAGGAGTCTATGTGAGGCCCCATCATGTCCGCGATCCGTCCCATGCTCGCCGCCGGCTTGTTCTTGCTTGCGTGCAGCTCAACCATTACTGATCCCAACTCACTGGTGCCAGAAGGCGAGAACGAGCCAGGCAAAACGGGCCCCGCAGTCGACTGTGCTGTCCGGTGCGAGAACCTTTCGAAACAGTGCAGCGACCTCAGCGCAGCATCGTGCAAAACGTTGTGCGACTCACTGAGTGAATCGAAGTTTGAGTGCGTGGAAAACGCATGGTGCGATTTTGCTGCCTTCAAAAGGTGCTTCGAAACCCCGGAGCCTGTGAGAGACGGAGGCTCGAACCCTCCCGCTAACGATGGCGGCACGACCAAACCTCCAGAAGTGACGATCACAGCTCACTTCGGCAGCGTGAAAGCGACTCACCTCATGAGCAGCGACAAGACGAAGCTCTATTCGAGCTTGTCGGTCGCGCCAAAGCCCACATTTTCACCCGCCCTCTCGTTCGAATTTCCAAACGTCACAAAGGCGGAAAGCTTCACCGTCACCTCGCCCTCAAAAGGTAGTTGCAACGTGCAGGCATCCTTCACCCTCAGCTCCTCGCAGATCGGCGTCAGCATGACGCTGACTGACGTCCTGCCGAGCGCGGCATGCGCAACGTTCACCGACGCCGTTGCGTCAAAGGGGCTGAACGTAACCCTTCACAACGTTCCGTATCCGAATGGGGGCGTTGCGTCGAAGGTCATCATCAACCTCTCGCCCTAGGAGGATGTAGGTCGCTATTTGTGAATCTTCCAGACGCGTGAATCGTAACCAAAGTAGAGATAATTGGCGTCGCTTCCGAGCATTGGCGGAAGGCCACCGCTAAACAGGCGTTGCTCGGCTGGATTGCCCCCCGGCCCCACGCGGATGAGACCGTTGATGCCGGAGTAGAGATGCTTGCCGTCGAAAAGGATTGACTGGTTCGTGCCAGAGATCTTCTTGACCGGCGGTGCACCAGCGTCGGTTCCTGCGGTTGCATTTGCCGCGATTTCGTAAAGACCCGGATCAGTCCATTGCACCCAAAAACAAGAAGTGTCGCTGCAAGCGAGTGTGCGCCGCCCCGCAGATGAAGACGTGTCGGTCATCTTTGCGGAGCTCGAGAGGTCAAGCGGGAAGCGCACCATAGATGGCGGATCCTCGAGCAGCGCTATTACGGCGTTACTGGTGATCGCCAGTGTGTCGGCGATTGGTCTTCCGATGGGTGGGCTCTTGACCGTGTCGAGTTTCGGATCGCTCGCTGAGAATCGATAGACCAGAAATGGTCCATTGTTCGTGCGTAGCGTGACGTACACGTGCGAAGTGTTCGCCCGAATTCCGATGATTTCGGTGACGCCTTCTGGAAGCGGGATCAACTCGGGCGTCGACTTGATCGCGTTCTTGTCAATGCGATGCAGCACGGGGCGCTGCCCTCCATTGTCAATCCAGTTGACCATGTAAATGTACTTCTCCGCGACCGAGAACGGCCACGCGTCACCTCGCACCGCAATCAATGCGACTGCTTCCGTGACGCCCGTGCCGAGATGCACGCGATAGAGCCCGGAACGATTGTCATCGACGCCGGCGTCGGCGGGCGTGTCGTGCGTGCGTCCCGAAACGTATATGTAGTTGTCGTCGACCTGACCTGCGTAAAACTCAAAGGGCTGAGGCGCGACTTTATTTGGGAGGTAGAACACCAGCTCGGTCGCACTGCTCGTTGCGACGACCTTGTCGTATTGCGAAACGCTGGCCGTGACCGCGACCTTCACCTCGCCACGAAGTGACTCACCTCGCGCGAACGCGCTGTCGTCTCCAAACGGTCGAGGATCGCGGTCCATTGTGATTTTGGTTCTAAGCGCGCCGCTCTGTCCTGGCAGCCAGTCGACGTATTGCTCAGCCTGTACGAGCGCGTCATTGTAGTAGCCGCCTTCGATCTTGATTGTCGCGCTTTGCTTGAACGCATCGGGCGTTGGAACCCGCAGCTTCAGATCTTGAAGATCGTCTTTCGTAAAATTCTGCAGCTGGGATTCGTAACTCGCAACGATGCGATGCGCGTTGGTGCTTGGGTCGAAGGGATAGCGCGTGCTCGCGTCGTCAACGACGAGGAGCGACAAGACTAAACCGTCGGGGGCGGCATCAGGCGGGTTCACCGATGCATCGTCAACTGGCTGCGACGCCGGACTCTCACTGCAAGCTGCTACCCCGACGAGCCATGCAAGCAAAGTGAGAGGTCTCACTTACTCACCTCAATGGTGAAAAACCGCACTGTCGACCAACCGTGCGTGCCACCGTTGCCGCCCATGACGAGCGCAGGGCCACTGATGTTGCGATGATTGCCTGGGTTCGAGGAGCACGGCGTACCTTCGGCGATCTCGCGAATGCAGCTTGGGCACTTAAGATTGGGATCAATTTTGAATGTGACGACGTGCGCATTTCCGTCGGGCAGTGCCATGCCTGCCCCGCCTGGAACCATGGGCTGCGCTGCGCCGCCGTAACAGAAGTCATAGACGCCGCCCGTGCCCGCCGAGCCTGTTTGCCAGTCGCCAATGTCGAGCTTCGCGGAGACCGCATGGCTCATGTACACGAACGCCGAACCACACACGCCACCGAAGCCGGCTTGCACGCCGATGCTGACTTCGTCGCCTGGGTGCACCACGCCGGGCGAAGTCATGGCGACAGTGCACCCTGACGTGTATGCCGTTGAACCTGAATATCCGCTTCCCCCTTGGCACGTGGCGTCGACCTTTACTTTGGCTTTCGCTTTGCCAAGCTCGATCTTCAGCGTGGGGCCTTTGTCTTGCGCGATCTTCTGAATCGCTGTGACCGTGATTTCGTCGCTGCCACCGGTCGAGCCACCTGGGTTTGACGTGTAGTAAACCTCGGGATCGGTCGACTCAAAGTTGTCTTTATAAGTTGCATTTGAGCCACTCGTGAAGTGGCCGAAGCTCGGACTGCTTTCGAATTTGTACGTGATGTCCTTCGAGAGAGTCTGACCTGCGTTTTTGATCGATACGCGAAAGCCGGTCTTTTCGGCGCAAGAAACACTTGCCAGTGCGGGCGTAAAGATGACCTTCGGCGCACGCACGGTGACGTCCCAATCTTCGACCGGGTTTGCTCGCGCGACATCGCGCCATACAGCCAGAAAATCGTACGCACCCAGAATTTTGTCGACGATCGCGAGGGCCGCTAGCGCCTTCGTGCTGGCTTCCTTCGTGAAGGTCAACGCGTTCTCGCTGCTAAAGAGCTTTTCAAAGACCTTCTCGCGCAGCGTCTTGAAGAACCAGTCGCGAAACTCGCTATTGTTTTGAAGCGTGTTCGCGAGACTGAGCATCGCGCCCTTGTAGTCGCCGGCGTAGACGAGGTTGCCAGCGTTGCTCATCTGGCCGTTGTAGGTCTGCGACACCATCTCTTTGACGAACTCGCCCATGGCGGTCGATCCGAACATGTGGTGAAGCCAGTCGAAACTTCCGACCGAGAAGAGAGCAGGAAGAAAGAGATCGAGCAGAAACGCCTTCATCGAGACGAACGAGCGCTTCGACTTCTCCGCTTCGGTGAGTGTTCCTGGATCGGGGCCGGCGCCGACCATGCGGAGACGGTACTTTCGAATGTCGTTTTCGTCGGTCACTGTGCCGAGGCCCACCGGACCGTAGTAGATAGGCGTGTACGCGCCGTTGCCTGCGATGACGTCGCTGACCGATCCGATAGCGCCATTCAGGCCATTAGTCGGAGGCAGTTCAAAGTCAGATTCAGGCACAATCTGGCCGTCGATGTTGCGGCCGATAAAAATGTGGGCACGGTGCCTCCATTCGTTCATGAGCGAGATTTGATTCACGTCGGCGGCAGCATTGCCGTCTTTGTCACCGATGAGTACGGTGACGCCGCTCTTCGTGTAGGTAGGGTTTACCAGCACCATTTTTGTCGGTCCCGACATAGGTGCCATTTCGCTGAGCAATTGCTCAAGTTTCTTACCTAAAGCCGATTTGTCCGCATCGTTTGAGAGTTCGAGAAACGTGACGTTGGTTTTGAGCTTCTCGTCGAGAAACAAGGCAAGGTCGTCGACCTGCTTTTGTTTTGACACGAGCTCGACAATTGAGTCCCAAGCCGACGCAGGAAAGCGCGCCGAACCGAGGTGCAACCAGAGAAGGTACGCGGCTGATGTGCGCGTCGAGAGCGCGTCGGTTTGACCCGGGCGGAGCCACCCGAGGAGCACTAGCTTGCCCCCGCTGTCGGTTACGGTCGCGCCCTGTCTGCCGCTGGATGTTCCCGCGACCTGAAACGATCCGTCGGCGCTGGGATTGGCGCTCCCTAGAAGGCCGTTCACTTTGAGCGCGCTGACGCTGGTCGATACGCCGGACGGCAGAGAAACCTTGCCGTCGATTTTGACTTCCGTCCACGTAAATGGCGCTTCGATAGCCGCGTCGGGAAGTGTAACTGTCGGAGTTACAGTGATGTCGCGTCCCGCATCGGAAGGTGATGAAGTGCTGCCGTTCGTTCCGCATCCCGAAAAGCTGGCGAATGCGCCGCTCGCCATCAGGAATGCAGAGGTCGCCAATGTACGTCGCCATGCCATGAGTGGGCCCCCCCGGGTGTGTTCGCGTCTTCAATTTTGATCCCGACGAGCGACAATTGCAAAGTGAACGCCTCCGATGAGTGGCGCTCGCTCGAAATCAGATAGGCAGTGGTGCTCGATGCACGCACATCGGGGGTTCGTTTTGACGCGCGAGTGCGGGCCCATCACCTGCTATCAACCTCTCGCCCTAGGAGGATCGTTAAGCGCCGTTCACCGCGATCGAATCCCAAGAGCCCCGCGGCAAGCACGAGAGCGGACGCCTCAGCTCGTGAAGGTTCGTGTAACAACCCAAGCAACGGAACAATCAAGTGTACTCGAGGTGTACCGTGACGCGTGATGAGCACGAAGATGCCGTGTCGCCTTTTCGTTATCCCAGCCCGCTCTGCACCCATGGCCGTCATCCTGCGACGGGGTCCCACGCATTGGTGCCAAGTCATCGAATGGGACACGCATCGCGACGTCTTTACCAACGGTGCCTGGTTCAAGGGGCGCATCTACGAAGAACGATGTGACGTGTCGCCGGACGGAAAGCTCTTTCTCTATTTCTGCCACGGAGGACGGACGCGGCCCGGATACACCGACTCTTGGACAGCGGTGAGTCGGCCGCCATGGCTTCACGCGCTTGCTCTTTGGCCGTGGGGAACGACGTATGGTGGCGGCGGACGTTTTACCGGTCCCCGACAACTCGTGTTGCGCGTCGCAATGCCGGTTGAGCCTCATCCGAAGCATCCAGGACACGGGCTAGAGGTGACGACGCTGAGTCGGCAGCAACACCTCGACGTTCATCAATCGACCAAGGAGCCCGACACCGATTGGTCTGGCCTTGACCACGGCGGAAAACTAGTCTTCTGTCGCGCTGGAAAGGTATTTCGACGGTCACGCAATGGCGTGGACGTTGAGTTGGCGAACTTCAACGAGCGACGGCCTGAACCAGTTCCCGCGCCGGAGTGGGCCAGAGTGCCGGCTGCCGAAGGCACACCTATGCGACGCCGTCGGTGAGTTCCTCTGTCGCCCACGTTGTGAAGCGGCGGAGCAACGAACCTATGCGACTATCATGAGGCCGACTGTGGGTACGGTTAGGTAAGCGACGCCGGGCGCCTTTCGAGCTGGCGGAATTCACTCAACGCGTGGTCGCGCGAGGACAGTCTGTGCGGCGGTAGAGGATCGCGCCTCCGACGTTGCCTTGTTCACGGTAGCCGCTTCGAACGAACGCGTGGAGCCGATGGAAGTTCAAAAGAGGGTAACGACCCCAGTGATTGAGATCGGCTGGTGCGGTATCGACCACCCACTCGGGACGGGAGCGCTCGAGATCCGACATAAGCTGGTCCCAATGCTCAGCGACGATGCGATCACTCGTGTCGAGCGCTCCGCGCACGAAGGTGTCATTGCCCACGATGTGCCCAGTGATCGTGTCGATTGGAACGACGAATCGCGACGCTGGCCGGTGGCCGCTTTGGACGTAAAGCTGCGGGGCGTAACCCCAGACGAAAAGCGGACGAGAAACTCCGCAGTTTGAGGGCATCGCCTTGGCGATTTGCTCGTACCGCGGATCGTTGACATCGGTGAGATTGCGCAACGGATCGTGAACAATTCGGCCAGCGATCGTGAACGCAAGACATGCAACGACGAGTACGCCGGCGGCGACTTTGCGCGAAAGCGGGCGGAAGTCCGCGAAGAAGGGGCCGGCTCCGAGTGACAACGCGAAGAGAAGCGGAACAAAGTAGTGGCCGAAAAGCCGCCAGCCCAGAAACGCGGGTAGCAACGTCGTTATGACAAGACCGAGGATGAGGCGTCGTCGATGCGGATCGTCGTGCATCCCTTTCGTGCGCTCCGTCCACGCCCACGCGACAGCAAGCGTACCCACCGACGGGATCAGCACCGACCCCATCTTAAGCAGCTGAAACAGCCGGTCGCCGAACGTCATCGGGTTACTCATGTGAAGCAAGTTGTAGCGAAAGGCCCAGTACACAAACGCCTCGAGTGTCCCCTGCCGCGCGAAGAGCGCCACCCACGCCATGAGTGGCAGAGCGAAGCCCAACCCAAGCATCGAGAGAGAGAGAAGCCTGCGCCGCGCGCGCGATCCGTTTGCGCAAATGACGCTCCACGCAAACGCAGCACCGCAGAGCGCAGCGGGCTGCTTCGCCAGTGCTGCGACTCCGATAAGTATGCCGACGAGCAGCATCCGACCGGGCCGCGTCGTCGCTGCCTCGGTGCGGGTCAACGCGGCGGCGATCGCGAGCGGCACAAGTAAGATGTGTTCGCCGTTGATGGCGTGCGCATCCGATGGCAGGAGCGCCGCGGAGGCGACAAGAAACGCAATCGCCGCAGCCCGCCCGCGCCGGTCGAAGTCGAAAAACGCGGCCGCACAAAGCGCGATCGCAGGGAACGTGACCGAGGCGGCGAAGAGGCGGACGCCGAACAAGCCCCGCCCAAAGAGAGCGTCAGCGATCGCATAGTACGCATAGACAAGCGGCGGCTTGTTGTCCGCGAAGTCAACGTAGAGCCGACCTCCCTGAATGAATTCGCGTGCGCCAACCCAATGCGCACCCTCGTCGACATTCGTGAAGCCAGCTCCAAGGAACGCCACTCGCGTGACGATCGACACCGCGCAAAGAAGCAACAGGAGCTTCCCGACCTCTAATGTGCGCGCACTGCCGCTCAGCGCCATCGCGCTCACCTTTCTTTCGCTACCCGCGCAGCGCTACGTGGTCGATCCACACGAACCGCGCGCGATGTCCCTGTAGCATCTTTCGGAGCGCTTGCAGTTCCTGCTTCGAGGCGATCAGCGCTGACCCACGTGGCGTCCGCAACCGGAGCCATCACGTTGGAAACTGCGACCTGTTTCCCGGCCGCCGCGCGAGTGGCCTACGAACACTTCTTTCCGCAGGACCCGACGAGCGTGCATACGTAGGCGCCAGACTTGACGACCTTGGTTGGGCAAGCGCACAGCTTTGTGTTCGTCGCGTTCGGAACGCCAGCGAGCGCGCATTGATAGGTGCCGAAGTAGTTCCCCAATTGGGCCGTCTTGTCGGCGGGAACGAGATCGGTGCAATTTGCATCGGGCAACTCGCCGAGCGTTGTGGCCTCGCTGGATGTTTTGGTTTCGGCTGGCTGCTCTTGGACATTGAGCGAAAGGTCAATTTCCTTTTCTTCCGAGCCAATTGTTCGAAGTGCTGCGCTTTCGCTCACGCCCTCTCTCTCGGTTGCCGAACTGCACGCACACACGAGGACCGTAACCGCCGATGTCATTAGCGCGCGACCGATTGCATTGATTTGTTTCATGGCCATCTCCTTGGCTCGTTTTGAGCTCTTGTGTGCTGTACGACTGAGGTGGCGAATGGGTTCCACGCCTTGGGCGCGATCGATGTCACTTTCCGACGCTCCGATCCTTGTGGCGCGCACCGACATTCGATTTGCGCAACGGCGCGATAGTTACAAATCGACCAACGGTCGCTAACCTGGGTGCATGGTCATTAGCGCAAGAAGGCAGAAGAGCGGACGGGTTCGGTCTGCGATTTTGGGGCTCATCGCGTTCAGCCTTCTTGTCGCTTGTGGCGGTGGCCTGGGTAGCCTGGGTACCCCCTGCGCGAGTGACGCTACGTGCACGGACTCGTTTTGCGATGGCTCTCTCGACGAGGAGAGTCGTTGCAAGGAGGCGAGTGATTGTCCGGGCTACGTGAACGTGAATTACGGTGCGCGACCGCTCGGCCCGAACAAGAAGTGCATCAACGGACGATGCCGGCAAGTGGGCCGATGTTCGAACAACCACTCATGAGCACGCCGAGCGAATGGCGTGGCCGCATGAGGATCGATGAGTAGTGGGTGCTCGCCAAAGTAGCCAAAGCAGTCGAGGTACCTCTCGACGCTGGCTTCGTCGGAGAACGATGGTCAACGTAATTTCCTATCTAGGCGTGTAAAGTGTGAGCGCACTCCGTCAACGTGCAGGTCGCGAAGCAAGCGGCGTGCGCAGCAATAGGTACGGCGGGCACAGCCAATGGGGACGACATTCAAACGTATTGTCGAGTTGAGCAGAGGCAACCTTAGAACACCGTTTGAGAGCGTCGAACGCACTTAGAACAAGGCCGCGATGAGGTAGTGCGGGGTTGCTTTTGAAAATTCGTGAGTGTCCGTAGCTCCTTGTAAGCCGCGCATCTGCGGCCTCGGTCGCGCCGTAGAGTGGATGCTGCTTGGACCAAAGAGGCACGGAATGAAGACTTGGTATGTGTGGT
>JAHFDZ010000437.1 GCA_023248745.1 Myxococcales bacterium
CGCTTGAGGCAACGAAAAGCTCCGAGCGAGCACGACCTGAAACGCATCGCCCGCCGCGATGTACTCTTGGACACGACGCACGTTGGCGCAGAAGACTTCGTCGCTCGTGCTCTCGATCACACCTGTCGGCAATCGCGTTCGATCGGGAAGACGCAGCGCAGCAAGCGGCGACGCGTCGGACAACCAGCCAAATACGTCGCTGCGCAATCGCCCCGTGCCGCCAGCGATGGTCACGCACTGGCGAAGATTGTCGAAAAGAACGATCGTCGCACCGCCGAAAAAGCGCGCGAGTGGAGCGTTGTCGCCAGGCCATGCGTCGACCTTGGTGAGAGTCGAGACGACGTCATACGCAACGAATCCGAAGCGTGCTTGAGCGAGAGAGGACGCGCGTGATTCGACAACTTCGTTGCCAATAGGATTGACGGCGCGAAATACACGACTCGCTCGTCCGAAAATGTCACCGTCGTTTCGCAACGCGGAAGCGTGACCGCGACTTTGCCAACCATCGGCGAAGAGGATCCACTCATCGGTCGGCGCAAACGCGACAATCGAATAGCGACCCCAACGTTCACCACCAACGACGCTCTCGAACAAGAACGACGCGCGATCACCCGCCGCCCGACGAAGCGCGGCGTAGGCGCACACGGGCGTGAGGCCATCAGCGACAAATGTAATTTCTTTTGTCACAATTTGATTCCAAGCAACTGCCTGGCCCGCGAAGGCTCTGCGGGAACGCGACCAAGCTGGTGCGCAAACGCCGCCGCGCGCGTCACGAGGGGTGCCGAGCCCTCTGCCAGCACGCCTTTGTCGAGATAGAGATTGTCTTCAAGACCAACCCGCGCATGCCCTCCAAGCGACATCGCGCGCTCAGTCATCGGCCTCTGGTGGCGACCGACCGCAGCGACGCCCCACGTCGATCCTTCCGGAACGAGACTTGCCATCCATTCGATCACTTCTGGCCTCGCCGCGATCCCGCCAGCGACGCCTAACACGAACTGAAAATGGAGCGGCGCGCCAATCACGCCTTCTTTCGCGAGCGACAGTGCCTCGTCAACGTGGCCCACTTCATAGCACTCAAGTTCGGCAATGGCGCCTGCAGCTCGAATGCGACCTGCGACGCTGCGAATCTCGGAGCGGCGATTGATGAACACGTCATCGCCGAAATTGAGCGAGCCGCAGTTGAGCGTGGCCATCTCGGGCTCGCACGAAAGGCCGCCAAGGCGTTCGTCAAGTGACATGCCTATCGCGCCGCCGGTTGACACCTGCACAATACAGTCAGTTTTCTTGCGTATCGCCTCGATAGCCGCAGCAAATCGATCAGCAGCTTGCGAAGGGGCGCCGTCGTCGTTGCGAACGTGAAGATGAATCACCGCGGCTCCTGCCTCACGGCATCTCGCGGCTTCGTCCGCAATTTCTTGCGCCGTAATTGGCAAATGAGGCGTCATCGCACGTGTGATTTCTGCGCCGACGATCGCCGCGGTAAGAATGACGTCGGCCGGCAGCTGACGCGATGGTGTGACCACGGTGCGGGTTTCGCCGGGCGGAAGCGCCTGCACATACAAACTCTTCGGACGACGCTGAAGCTCGATCGGCGTCACGCAAGTGCCCACTGCGCGACAGACGACAATGGGTTCGTCGAGAACGTCGGCCGCACTGGGTGGGTAAGCACCTTGACGAAGATTGGTCACAACCTTGCGCGCCTCGAACTGCATCTGACGGCTCGTATTGCCCACCCGCACCAATTCGGCCGTCGCTTCGATGTAGTCGCCGGAAAAAACGGGCGCGAGAAACTCAACCGACTCGTATGCGCGAAACAGACCCTCGTCGCCATCGAGGCGAATCAGCAACTCTGTCGCGAGATCACCAAAGAGCGCCAGCATACGCGCGCCGTCCACAAGCTCACCGGCGTAGTGCGCATCATGAGCGGACATCCGAAGACGAACAGCCACTTTGAGACCGACCATAAACCGAAGGGTATCAGGAGAGGCGCTCCCGCCGAGGCCCTTCGCCAGGGTCCGCTGCCGTGTTACACGTGAACCTTACATGGCCGCGGCCTCCAATCTTTTGCTTCGCCTGGCCACGGCCGCTGTGGGCGTACCCATCATCGTGGCGTTCCTCTATCCGGCGCCACCTTGGGCGTTCTTCGCGCTAACCCTTCCCGCCTCGATTTTGTGTGCGTGGGAGTTCTTCGGCATGACGCACGGTGGCGATCGCGTTGCGCAAATTTTGTACGTTTTCTTGAGCACCGCGGTCTCGGTCACGTTCTTTTTTGCGTCGGACTTGCGGGTGTTCGTAACCGTGCTCGTTCTCGTTCCGTTGATTGGCCCGCTTCTGACGTTGGCTCGTCTCGGCGACCTGCAAACCGCCGCGCTTCGAGCGTCCGCAGGTAGCTTCGGGCCGCTCTATGCGGGTATTCCACTTACGCTGCTCGCGCTGCTGCGCAAACGTTATGGCGCGGACGGCAGCGGTTACATTTTGGTCGCACTCGGCCTTGCGTGGATGAGCGACACTGGTGGCTATTTCGCGGGCAAGCGTTTCGGAAAGCACAAGCTGTACGAAGCGGTGTCACCGAAGAAGACCGTCGAAGGCGCCATTGGAGGACTGCTCGCCGCTACCTTGTGGACCATCATCGGACACTTCACGTTTGCAAAGGCGCTGCCGCTCGTTCATGGCATCGTCCTCGCACTCGTTGGTGCGGCACTAGGGCAATTGGGCGATCTTGCCGAATCACTTTTCAAGCGATCGATCGGCGTGAAGGACTCGGGCAACATCTTACCCGGCCACGGCGGCATCCTGGACCGGGTCGACGCCGCACTCGTGACGAGCTGTGTAGTGTTTCTTTACGTTCTTTGGACGCGTTGAGGCACCGATAAATTGTAACGTTCCAAGTTGCCAATTACGTACTTGACGACAGGTGCAGACACTCTGCTAATCCAGAGTACTGTCGCGCTTTTTTTGTACGCAATTTGCGCATTGCGTCGTGAAACCCACTTCCGATCGAACGGAGCTATGACCGTGTCAAACCCGTCGCTGTCGCCCCAAAAGCCGAACCACTACGACTTCTACAAGGTCGTGCAGGACTATCTCGATCAAGC
>JAHFDZ010000229.1 GCA_023248745.1 Myxococcales bacterium
ACCACGTCTTCGCCCTTCGACTCGAGGTCCATCGTTGCTTCGAGGGTCAATGCGATCGTCCCTTTGACTTTGTCCTTGCTTAGGTCGTTTGCCAAACGACGAGCGCACTCGTGTGAGCCCGTCACCAGCCAAGTATCGACGCGATCTTTGCTCCAAGCGGCGAGCGGAAAGCGTGAGTCACCCGCAACGAGAACAGGACGCTCGCAAGACGCTGGAGAAAGGAGCGTGAGCGATCCGAGCGCGACACCTTGCGCCGGGTAAAATGTCGCTTCGCTCTCATCGATGACGGGCGCTACTTTTCGTTTGCCGAGAGCCTTGCCAATTTGGTCGATCACCACACCGCGATCTTCACCCACCACAAATGTAATGTTATCAGTTACAAAATGCACGAGCGCTGGCTTCGAGAGAAGGATCATCGGTATGCGATGGGTTCTCTGCCACTGAAGCATCAACGCCGCCGACCGTTCGTCGATGCCTCCGACGATAACCGCTGCGCCTTGCGCGAGCAGTGCGTCGAGTTCACGTTCGAGCGATCGCCGGAGCGCATCATCACCGTTCGCTTCGGCGTGGAGCACCGCCAGCGGAACGTCGCGCGTAATCAACTGCAAACGTTCAAAGGCTCCTGGCGGCTCGAACGGCGCATGCTCACGCTCAGCGCACGGAGGCTCTATGCCAACCGACGACACACCGGCTCGCTCATCGCGTACGCCTCGTGGCAAGCCCAATGCCCACATCATGCCGCGCAAAACGTCGGCAGCCTCTTCACGAAGCTCGGGTGACTGCGAGGGCAACAAAAGACCCACCGCACGGCCATCAATGCGAACCGTGCCTCGTCGACTCGCGGCAAGCTCGCTGAGCTCTTGCTGGACCGCGGTCAACGCAGACGAAGCCAAATTTCCATCGAGCACCTTCTTCGCGAGCTCAGAGT
This sequence comes from Myxococcales bacterium, assembly GCA_023248745.1. Lineage (GTDB taxonomy): Bacteria > Myxococcota_A > Polyangia > Polyangiales > Polyangiaceae > JAHFDX01. The sequence continues at coordinate 929 of JAHFDZ010000229.1, forward strand.
CGCCTGTGGCAAGCGCAAGCTCAGAGAGCCTGCCAAGCAATGCATCGCGCAGCTCGTCCACAAATGTAACACGACCTGCAACAAGAGCGTCGAGCGCGGGCTCAAGCGCTTCTTTACTCAAACTCGCAACGTAAGTGCGCACACGCGCAATCACGGGGTCGTGCTCACGCCCAGACACACTTCGCAACCACCCATCGAGCAGCGTAACGACGTCGTTCGTACCGCCGAGCGACGTTTCCACAAGCTCCTCGTAAAAAACAGCACGCGCAATGGGGTCAACGACCTTGCCGATCAGTTCCGTAATCATCTTGCGCGCAAGAACTTCGTTTCCCGCAAGACGCGCTCCACGCCCAACCGCAAGCTGCCAGAGATCGTGTGACGATCCAGCACTCGGCTCGGCCGGAACTTCGTTCAGATCAGTTGGCTGCTGATCCATGCGAACGAGCACCTTAAGAATTTTGGCGCGATCGCTGAGCGGATCCGCGGGGAAGCGAGTGATAAATACGTCAAGATCCTGAACCATCTCCGCTGCCGTGGTTGCGCGCAACGGAGACCCGGGCTCAGCGCGGAAGTAAACCCACCAACGATCGACGACGGTCTCGTATCGCAACTGCGCAGGAACGGTTCGCGCAAGCGCCGGCGTCAAACGCGAGCGAGCGCCAGGCCCGCAACTCGCGAAGCAAGGCAAGAGCGCTAGGCAGATGAGGCTTGGGGCTAGTTTCCTTGACGTCAATGCGGACGGTCTCTTCGTTCGTGGGATAGAATCAAAGCGGTGAGCGAGCGAGCATCACGCAAAGCAGGCTTGAGGCAGGCCACCAACGCAGTACTCGGTTTGTACGTCGTGACTCATTCTATCACTCTTGCGGCCACGGCCTGGGGTCTCGGCGCATTCGAGCGCGTGGCGACGGCCGTGAATCCCACGCGCGCGGGCGCGCTCGGCATGTTGGCATTCTTACTGCTGCTCATCGACTGCGTGCTATCGGCCAGACCCGAAGCTGGTGAAAAGCCAGCGTTCGCTCAAAACGCGACCGGATGGGTGACGCTTTCGTGGCTCGGTGGTCAGTTGTGGAAGGGTCTCTACACAATCACCGGCCTCGGCTCTCCGGTTGAATTTCTCTACACGCCGCTTATGGGCCAACTCAGTTCGACCGGCGTTCTTGGCGTACCTTGGGTTGCGCTCTCGCAGGCGATTGCGCTTCCTGCAGCAGTTTTCTTTTTGGTCGCACGCGCAACCACAAGCTTCTCTTCAACCGCGCGCAAAGTGTCCTTTGGTGCGGGCGCCGTCGCGCTCCTTTTTCCACTCAATGGCCTCGTCTATGTCGCCACCGGAACGCGCGCATTTGGACCCTCGCTCGTCAACACCGATGTGCATGCGGGAACATGCGGTTCGGTGAAGTGACACGCGAGTCGTACAGCCTTGATAAATGGGTCACTTTGGGGCCCAAAGTGATAGTGTGCCGACCTCCCAAAGGAAGTCAGAATGGCCGCAAAAAAGAGCGTTCGGAGCGAGTCAGGCAAAGTTCGGCGCGTAGTCGTTGTGGGCGGTGGGCTCGCAGGCCTCACCACGGTCATCAAGCTCTGCGAGGCTGGGGTTCCCGTCGATCTGTTTTCGCTCGTCCCCGTCAAACGATCGCACTCCGTTTGCGCGCAGGGCGGCATCAACGCATCGGTCAACACCAAAGGCGAGGGCGACTCCCCGCAAGTGCACTTAGAAGAGACCGTCTACGGCGGTGACTTTCTCGCCAACCAGCCGCCCGTTCGCGGCATGGCTGAGGCAGCACCCGGAATCGTCTTCATGCTCGACCGCATGGGCGTCACGTTCAATCGCACACCCGAAGGCCTTCTCGATTTCCGTCGCTTCGGCGGCACGCTCTTTCATCGCACCGCATTCGCAGGCGCAACAACGGGGCAACAACTTCTCTACGCGCTCGACGAACAAGTGCGCCGTTTCGAAACCATCAACGTCGAGGACGATCAGGGTGTCAGCATTCCCGGTGAGAGGATGGTGCGCAAGTTCGAGTTCTGGGACTTCTTGTCGCTTGTCATGGACGACAGCGGCATCGCGCGCGGCATCGTTGCGCAAGATCTCAAATCGATGGAAATTAAGGCGTTCTCAGGCGACGCCATCTGCCTCGCAACCGGCGGGCCTGGCATCGTGTTTGGCCGCTCCACAAACAGCGTGATCAACACGGGCACGGCAGCCGCAGCGGTCTACCAGCAGGGCGCCTGCTACGCGAATGGCGAGTTCATTCAAGTGCATCCCACGGCGATTCCGGGCGCCGATAAGTTGCGCCTCATTTCAGAGAGCGCACGTGGCGAAGGCGGCCGCGTTTGGGTGCCTCGCGACACAAAAGAAAAGCGTCCAGGCCGAGACGTACCCGAAAACGAACGTGACTACTTCCTCGAAGAAAAGTACCCCGGCTACAAGAACCTCGTTCCGCGCGACATCGCGAGCCGCGAGCTCTTCAAAAAGTGCTTCCACGACAAGCGCGGCATCTTCAATCGCCGCAGCGAGAAGAACGAGAACGAAGTCTACCTCGACGTCACTCACATTCCAAAACCCACACTGCGCAAGAAGCTCGCGGGCATCCTCGAGATCTACGAAAAGTTCGTCGGAGAAGATCCGTACGAAAACCCGATGCGTGTCTTTCCCGCAGTCCACTACTCCATGGGCGGGCTGTGGGTTGACTTCGAACGGTCCTCGACGGGTTCGCTCGTCATGGGCTCGCCGCGCAACCAAGCCACGAACATTCCCGGGCTCTACGCTGCCGGCGAGGTCGACTACCAGTACCACGGCGCCAACCGCCTCGGCGCCAACTCGCTTCTCTCGTGCATCTGGGGCGGCATGGTCGCGGGCCCGGCGATCGCCAGCTACGTTCGTAACCTAAACAGTAGCAGTTACGATTTACCCGCATCGTTGCTCGAAAAAGCCGAGATACGCGAACGCGACAAGTACGAAGGCATCCTCAAAATGGATGGCAGCGAAAACCCGTACCAAGTGCACGCCGAACTCGGCGAGATGATGCTCGTTGACTGCACGATCGAACGCCATAACGCGACGCTCGACGGCGTACTCGCCAAGATCGAAGAACTCACCGACCGCGCGAACAAAGTCAACGTACTTGACACTAGTGCGCACAGCAACCAACCTGCGCAATTCACGCGCCACATGTTCAACATGCTCACACTCGCACGCGTGATCGCTCAAGGTGCTCGCAACCGTGACGAATCGCGTGGCGCGCACTTCAAGCCCGACTTCCCCGAGCGCAACGACGCCGAATGGCTCCGCACGACACTCGCGCTCCACAAACCTGGGGCGGGCAACCACCACACCATTCACTACGCACGCAGCCTCGACTACGAGCTCGCAGGACAGCGCGTTCATGTCACCGACGAAGTCGACATCAGCTTAGTCAAGCCACGTCCACGCAAGTATGAGCAAGCTGGCGCGGCAAACACCGCCGCCAAGAGCGTTGCCAAACAGAGTCTGGCGCCTTTGCCTACCGGACGATGATTCAGGGGACGAGCCGACGAGCCAACGAGACGGGGAAGAATTGCGATGAGTGAAAAAAAAGTACGACTCAAGATTCGTCGCCAAGACTCGGCCAATGCAAAGGGCACCAGGCGCTGGGAAGAATTCGAAGTGCCCTGGAAGCCGCAGATGAACGTCATCAGCGCGCTGATGGAGATTCAGAAGAACCCTGTCACGACCTCTGGCGGCAAGACCACACCGGTCGTGTGGGAATCATCCTGTCTCGAGGAAGTGTGCGGCGCATGCACCATGGTGGTGAACGGCAAAGTGCGTCAGTCATGCACGGCACTGGTGGATCAACTGGCGCCGAATGGGCAAACGATCACACTCGAGCCGATGAGCAAATTTCCGCTCGTTCGCGACCTCATCGTCGACCGCGCGCGGATGTTCGACGCTCTGAAGCGCGTACATGCGTGGATCGAAGTCGACGGTTCGCACGAGCTCGGTCCGGGCCCTCGGCAGTCACAAGAGAATCAAGAAGAAACGTACCCGCTATCGCGCTGCATGACGTGCGGATGTTGTCTCGAAGCGTGTCCGCAAATCAACGACTCGTCCGAGTTCATCGGCCCTCATGCGATTAGTCAAGTGCGCCTCTTCAACTTGCACCCAAGCGGAAAGATGCACGCGACGGATCGATTAAGCACCCTCATGAGCGATGGCGGCATCGGCGATTGTGGCAAGGCAATGAACTGCCAAGAAGTGTGTCCAAAAGAGATTCCGCTGGTCGATTCGATTGCCCAAGTGTCGCGTGCTGTGACCAAGCAAATGCTGTTCGGGTGGTTGTTGAAGTAGCGTTTCCTTGGGTTGGTGAAACGTAAGCGCGCAACCGCATCTAAGACTTCGCACATCGGCAAGGGCAGCCTGTCGCACGTGTGATCCGTCGTAAGCCGCGCAGGCTCACGGTGCTTTTCCGTCCGCGTGATCGCGAGACAGATACCCTCCATGAATGGTCACCCTCACACGCGCCGCAACCAGCCCGTTCGCTGCACTCGTCGCCCTCGGCGCTGTCGCCTGCAGCGAGCCTGAACTCGCAAAGGCCGACGTTGAACAAAGCGCAATGAAGACGCTAAGCGCAGCCGTCGGCAAGCCTTCACCTGCAATCACCTGCCCCGGAAATCTCAAGGGCAAGGTTGGCGCCAAGCTCACGTGCAGTGCACCCATGGACGGCAAGACCTACGACGTCATGATCACCGTCACCTCGATCGAAGGCACAACCGCAAACTTCAGCGTCGAAGTCGCCGACAAGCCACGCCCCTGAGGAGGTCGCGGGTTACTTCTTTCCGCGATTTCTCCACGCCGTATTAAACTCGTTGATCGTTTCGATCGTGCGCGGGTGCCACACCATCTTGCGCAAAATGGGCGGCGTGATCGTGGGAACATGCGCGCCAGCTTCGAGCGCTTCGTTCACGTCCATGAGGTGTCGCATTGAGCCAACGATGATCTTCGACGCGAGACCCTCTCGCTCGAGCACGTTGCGCGTGCCGCTGATGACAGGGCGCACGTCGTACCCCATGTCGCGCACACGGCCGGAGAAGATGCTCACGTACGTCGCGCCAGCGAGCGCCGCGAGATACGCCTGATTCATGGCCATGAGGCACGTCACGTTCGTCTTCACGTTGCGCTTGGCGAGTTGATGAAGCACGCGAAGTCCGGTTTCGCTGAACGGCACCTTGATGGTGATGCGCTTTGGATCCCATGCATGATACAACTCTGCCTCGGCGAGCATCTCGCTCTCGGTCTCAGTCGTGAGCTCAACAGACACATCGCCCCAACTGACCGCGAGCACGTTGCGAATGCACTCACCCAGGTCGGCATCGGGCGATTCCTTTGCGATGATGAGCGGATTGGTCGTCACGCCGGAGAGGACGCCCCAAGCAAAGAGGTCGGCAATTTCTTTCGGGTCGGAGCTGTCAATAAAGATGGCCATGGGAGCGCTTGCGTAGCACAAAGCACGCCTCCCGATCATGCAGGATCGTCCAACGAAACGAAGGTCTACGTGAAAGTCGCGAAGTTTCGGGTCGCTCGTCCCACCGAGAATTTGAATGCGTTACGTGCATTCTACATTGACGCGCTCGGGCTCGTAGACGGCGGCTCGTTCGAAAACCACAACGGATACGACGGCTTCCTGGTGAGTACCGATGACGCAGCCTACGAAATCGAGTTCACGCAACACCCCAATGTGGCGTGCCCTGCACCCACAGGCGACAACGTCCTCGTCTTCTACTTCGAGAGCGAATCTGAAATCGTGCCCGTCGCCCACCGCTTGGCTGGCCACGGCATCGCGCCCATCACGCCGCTAAACCCATACTGGATAGGCAAGGGCCTTACCTATACCGATCCCGATGGCTACTGCGTCGTGCTCTTCGACCTTGAGGCGCTCGCGCGATCACGTGCTCAGAGCGGCACGACGTCGCCCTGAACCGCGATTGTGAACCCTTGTGCGATCACCGAAGCCGCAGCTGCGCTCTTGGGATCGAGTGCGGGGTTCGTATGGTTGAGATGAATGAACCGCACCTTGATCCGATCGGCCGCGGACAATTTCGAAAAGCGCGCCATCGACTCTGCGATGAACGGGTGTGGCACTTCGGCCATCGTGCGGCCATTGAGCTCACCATCGCTGAAGAACGTGCCGTCGATGAAGACCACGTCGTGGTCTGCAATGGCGCTCTCTATGGGCAGGGTCCACTTTTCCCATTTGTCGATGTCGGGAATGTAGAGCACGCGCTTGTAGGGCCCGTGAATCGAGAAGCCCACAGTCTCGGTGTATTCGTCGCGATGCGGAACGAGCATCGGCGTCACCTTGATTGCGTCGCTTAGGCTGACCTCTTGATGGTCAACCATTGGAACGATGTTAATGTTCCGCAACTTGACGAGTTGACTCCACGGGCCATTGGTCTCGAGAAACGTTTGCATGCGCGGCATCGCGTAGACGTCGATGCCGCTCGTTCCCATCACTTCGCGACCGAGGTGCATGAGGCCTGCATAGTGGCCAATGTGGCCGTGCGTCAAAAAGACACCTGCAATGATCGGTTTCGTGGTGCCTTCGGGTAGAGCGTGAAGTTGAGCAGGCAAATCGGGCGTTGCGTCGAAGAGCCAGCGCTTGCGCGATCGCGGATCAACGAGCGCGAGGCTCGAGACCGCGTGTCGTTCGCTCGGATGGTCCCACGCGCGCTTACAGCATGCGCGATTGCAACCCGCTTGCGGATGCGATCCATCTTGGGCGATGCCAAGCACGATGAGGTGCACGCCCGAAGGCATCGACGGCGCAGCGCTCGAACGCACCGAAAAACCGCCGCACGCAAGTGTGGAGCACCCCATCGCGAGCGCCAGAAGTGAGCGCCAGCAGCACAGGGATCGCAATCCGTCAGGTTCGGTGGTGGGTTTCAAGGGAGAGCCGCGGATTGTATCGAGAGAACGCGACTTAGGATCGGTCAGAACGTGCCCCCAACACCCGCGATGACTTGCTGCGGGCCAGCATTCACGATGGGCACAAAGCGGGGCGCGGGCATTCGGCTCTTTGCGCGACTTGTTTGCTTTCGCGCCACCGGCTCATAGGCCAACAACAGTTCACAACTCACGCGGACGCTACAACCGCTCATCAATTGGGATGGACGACGCATCCTCCAAGAAACCGACTCTCCCACTTCGCGCGGAGTGCCTCTTTGATGTCACTCAATGCGAACACCTCAGGCGTTGCCGGTACGAACCGGCCTTCGTCAACCCACTGAATCAAATCGCGCAAACGATCGACGCGAAGTTGCGGATTTTGGTGCGCCGAAATTACGGCCGGACAGCCGAGCACGCGCAAGCTCTTCATCATGATCAAATTGGTCGGTAGCACGTTGACGTTGGGCGCGCCGCGTTGACCCTTGCCCTTGGCGACGAACGGCGTCGACGCCCAGCCGACGATAAGAAACCGCGCATCGAAAGCCGCGCTGTGCATACTTTCGACGGAGATATCGCCGCCGACGCTGTCGTAGACAACGTCAACTCCCTTACCTTTTGTGAGCTCCTTTACCTCGTCGCGAAAGCGCGCAACGCCACCCGCATCGTCAACCGTGCGAACGACGTGATCGACACCGTGCGCTTTGAGGGCTTCGAGTTTCGCAAGCGATCGACCCGTTGCAATCACGTTTGCGCCGAGGACCTTTGCCAGGTGAACCGCAGCGAGCCCAGTTGATCCGGATGCTCCGTGGATGAGGATTGTTTCGCCGGCGCGAAGCTTTCCGCGTGCGATCACGCAGTGGTAGGCGGTTTCGTAGTTGCCGAGAAAGCTCGCTGCTTGATCAAAGGAGAGTCGGCTTGGCAACGGAATGACCGCGTTGCTCGGCGCGACGACGTACGACGCGAAGCCGCCGTACTTTTGGTAGGCGCCCTTTGAACGAGGCCCGACCAAGAAGCCATCGACGATCACTTTTTCGCCCACCGATCGTTTGGCGTCGGATCCCGCCCACACAACGGTACCGGCGGACTCGAGGCCTGGCGTATACGGCGGTTGAGGCATGTGTTGGTACTGGCCGCTGGTCATCAAGAGATCGACCCAGCCCACGGCAGCGCTCTGTACTGCGATGACGACATCGGAAGGTTGGAGCGTTTCTGGGGCCGGTGGCGCCTGCTCCTCGAACGACAGGAAGCGATCGACCGCATCGAGCGGCGTTTCACCGAACTCGGAAACGACGACTTTCTGACCGATTTTTCCGTACGCGCTCATGTAAACAACGTTGTTTTTCGAAGCCAGGCTGGCGTCAATGATCATGCGTTGGACCGCACCAAACAATCGTTCGCACATACCTAGACTTTAGGTACATACGTCCTAAGCTACCGCGCAAAGGGAGTGACATCAGATGCCAACCACACTCGGACAAGAACCCCACCACTACGCGCGCCTCGGACTCACCAAGGGCGTCATTGAACCCCGCGAAGACGGCCTGCGTACCAACGCAGGCGAGGGCAGTTTCGAGTGGTGGTATCTCGACACGCATCTGAGCGATGGCTCCAAGATGGTCATCACGTTCTATACCAAGCCACCGCACGTTTCGGCTTCGCGGCCTCTCATGCCTTTCGTTTCCTTCTTGCTCGACCGGCCCGACGGCACGCACATCGAGCGCGGCTTTCTCGCACCCCCTGAAGCATTCTCTGCGTCGACAAGTGGTTGCGACGTTCGCATCGGAGAATGCACGTTTAAGGGCGACCTTAAGCGCTACACCATCCACGTCGCGATCGACGACGTCGTCGCCGATGTTGAGCTGACCTCAGAGGTCCCTTCCTTCCGGCCTGCCACCGGTCATGTCTTCTTCGGCGAGAACGAGGACCAATTCGTGGCTTGGTTTCCGGCCGTGCCACAGGGCCGAGCGCAGGTCGAACTCTCGATCGCGGGAAAGAAAGAATCACTCGCCGCGACCGCGTATCATGATCACAACTGGGGCAACACATCGTTACGCAAGATCATTGACCATTGGTACTGGGCCCGCGCACGCGTCAACGACTACACGATCATTGGGCTCATGTTTGTGGGCGGCAAGACATTCGGAAACGGCCTTATCACTTCGTTCATGCTCGCAAAGGACGGAAAAATTCTCGTCGACGATCAGAACAA
>JAHFDZ010000230.1 GCA_023248745.1 Myxococcales bacterium
GATCAACTCGAACTCGTGGGAGTGCACCGGTGACGGACAAGCACTCGCTTACCTCGCAGGCGCCGAACTCATGGATATGGAGTTCATGCAGTTTCACCCGACCGGCATGGTGTGGCCACCGAGCGTTCGCGGAACCCTCATTACGGAGGGCGTACGTGGTGAAGGTGGAACGCTGCGCAACAAAGACGGCAAGCGCATCATGTTCGACTACATCCCCGAACTGTACGCGAGCGATACCGCGCCGACCGAGGCCGAGGCCGATCAGTGGCTTCGCGAGAGCACGTCAGGCACAACGTCAAAGGCGAAGCGCACACCCGATCTGCTTCCTCGCGACATCGTCGCGCGCGCGATTCACGCAGAGGTGAAAGCCGGTCGTGGCTCGCCTCATGGCGGCGTATTTCTCGACATCGCGACGCGTCGCTCTGCGGAAGACATCAAGCGCAAGTTGCCCGCGATGTACCACCAGTTCAAAGAACTCGGCGACGTCGACATCACGAAAGAGCCCATGGAAGTGGGTCCCACGGCTCACTACACGATGGGCGGCATTCGTGTCGATGCTGACTCGCAAGAGTCACGCATCAAGGGACTCTTCGCAGCAGGCGAGTGTGCGGCCGGCATGCACGGCTCCAATCGCCTCGGTGGAAATTCGCTGTCTGACCTTCTCGTGTTCGGTCGCATCGCAGGTCTGCATGCAGCCAAATACGCAAAGACCGCGACGGCACAACCGCTTGACGAGAACGAGATCAAGGCCGCGGCTCACGAGGCCCTCGAACCTTTCAATCGCACCGAAGGCGAAAACCCGTTTCTTCTTCACGAAGAACTCAAAGACGCGATGCAAGTTCATGTCGGAATTATTCGTGCCGAAGACGAGCTCCAAGCAGGGCTCTCCGCACTCGAAAAACTAAAGTTGCGCGTCAACAAAATCAAAGTCGAAGACAACCGCCACTTCAACTCCGCGTGGCACCAGTCTCTCGACATGCGCAACATGCTCATCGTTGCAGAAGCCATGTGTCGCGCGGCGATCACAAGAAAAGAGAGCCGCGGCGGTCACGCGCGCGATGACTATCCAGAACAAGACAAGGGTCACTGGAGCAAGGTCAACGTCGTGTCGAAAATGGGCGCGAATGGAGCGATGGAAATCTCTGAAGTCCCGCTTCCGCCTGTGCCGGCCGAAATTCAAAAAGTGCTCGAGGAAGGCTGAGGGATGGAGCCGAAGATGGAAAAAAAGGCGAAGCTTCAGATCTACCGCGGCGATAGCTCGGGCGGCGAGTTTGAAACCTACGAGGTTGAGACCTACCCCGGCATGGTCGTGCTCGATGCCGTGCACGACATTCAAGCAAAGCTTGACCCATCACTCGCAGTGCGCTGGAATTGCAAAGCAGGTCGTTGTGGCTCGTGTGGCGCAGAGGTCAATGGCAAGCCCAAGCTGCTCTGCATGACGCGCATGTCGGCTTACCCCGACAACGAACCGATTACGGTCACGCCGATGAAGTCGTTTCCGATTCTGAAAGATCTCGTGACCGACGTGTCGCAGAACTTCAGAATGGCGCGGAAAATTCCGGCCTTCGCACCCAAGGCGAAAGAAGCCGACGGCACGTGGCGAATGCAGCAAGAAGACATCGATCGCATTCAAGAGTTCCGCAAGTGCATCGAGTGTTTCCTCTGTCAAAACACCTGCCACGTCATTCGTGACCACGAGAAGGCTGAAGAGTTCGCAGGGCCGAGGTTCATGATCGCGCTTGCAGGTCTCGACATGCATCCGCTCGATACGCTCGACCGGCGGGAGCTTCTCAAGACCGAGTTTGGAATCGGCTTCTGCAACATCACGCGCTGTTGCACCGAGGTGTGCCCTGAGCACATCAACATCACCGACAACGGCATCATCCCGATGAAGGAACGCGTTGCCGATGATTTCTTCGATCCGCTCAAGTGGCTACTCCGCAAAGTAGGCGGCGAAGGCGAGACCAAGAAGAAGGCGAGCTTGCCTCTTTTTCAGGATGATAAGGGTAAGTAACCAACACGCGACCGGGAGCTGTGATGCACGATCTTTCGCTCAAGAGTCTTGTCGGACACGATCTCAAAGCAGCCCTTGAAAAGGCGACGATCTATCGCGCGCTCAATCAGCCCGAAGAGGCCGAGAGCATTTGCGAAGACATTCTCGCCGTCGAACCAAAAAACCAGGACGCGCTTCGCATGCTGGGCCTTGCCATTACCGATCGCCTCGAGCGACACGTCGAAGCTTTCGACTACGCGATGAAGACTTTCGGCAACCTTACGGTTGAATACGATCGCGTCTACCATCAAGGCATTGCCTGGGAGCGCCTTGGCAAGGCGCATCTCGCGCGCACCGAAGGACTCGGGGCGCTGACGTCACTCGAGCACGCGCTCGAACACTTCGAGCGTGCGGAGGAACTCGCGCCACCGAGCGCCGCAGATCCTGTGTTGCGCTGGAACCGTTGTGTGCGTTTGATGAGGTCAAATCGTATGCTGCAAGACGCGATGAGCGCGCCGCAGTCGAGACAGCCGAGTCTCGGCGACTGACGCTTTCGAACCCTCCAAGCGTCGCTACAGTCCGAGCTGCCGAAGGTGCGATTCCAGGGTTACGAGCAGCCACAGCTTGACGCCTCGCCTCGGTCGTAAACCAAGTTGACGACCAAGGAGCAAGCGCTCCAAAAATTCGCGCCGAAAGAGTCCTCGTGGCGCAAGCCCATCGAGCACGCGTTCCTTGGCAAAGGCGAGCATGGGCCCCTGAAACCACGCCTCAACAGGAACCATCATTCCGCTCTTCGGTCGGTTGATGATCGCGTCTGGCAACAGATGCGTGACACTGCGCTTGAGTAGATACTTCTCGACTGACCCACGCAACTTCCATTCCGGCGCCAGCTTCGAAGCGAGATCGACGAGCGTGTCGGAAAAAAGTGGCGAACGTGGTGTCACTCCGAAAGGAAGAGACAGTGCGTCAACCTTTGGGAGAATGTGATGCCCACCCTTGAAGCGAACATTGAGGGCCATCAGTTGTCCGACGAGGTCACGCGAATCGTCCGCGAGCCACGGAAGAATATCGTCTTCGAGTGGTTTCTGCCTCGCGCGTGCTGCGAGATCTCCGTCCACCATCTCACCAAGATCATCGAAACACTTTAAGTGCGAGCGCAAATAGCTGCGTGGTAGTGCGTTCGGTTCGTCGTCGTCACCTTCGCCATAGAGCGACGCGAGCAACATCGGTAAATTCTTGGGGCCTCCGAAACACGGATCACCGCCCTCACCATTGAGCACGTGCGTTCCGGTCTTTGAAGCTTCTCGAAAGAGCAACGCATTCGGCACCGTGAGTGGATCGCCGTTGGGTTTGTCGAGCCATGCCATCGTATCGTCGAAGTGCGCAAGAATGGTCTGCGCCGGGATTTCAACGATCGTGTGGTCTGTTCCGCAGTGTGCTGCGACGAGGCCGCTCCACTCGAGCTCGTCTTTGTGCGGCGCTCCGAAAGTGATCGAGTGCGTATGAAGAGAGCCTCTCAACGCAGCGAGTGCGACGACGAGACTGGAATCGATGCCGCCCGATAGCGTAGCGGACAGCGGCATGGGGGAACTCGCGTAAGCGCTGACGACGGTGTCGAGCGCACGCGTCAAATCCGTGGTGAGGGCTAGCTCGTCGGAAGGTTCTTGTGAGGCGCTCGCCGAGGTTGCAGCAAACGAATCGACGATTGCCACGTTGCTGCCCTGAGCCCGAAGGACTTCTCCTGGCAAGAGTTCGCTCACGCCTTCGATCAATGTGCGCTTGCCTGGTACGTACGCATAGGTAAGAAACTTGAGCAATGCGCGTTCATCAAGCGTTCGTGCGACCAAGCCTGTCGCCAAGAGCGCGCGGATCGATGACGCGAAGACGAAGGCGCTGCCAGACGAAGCGTAATAGAGCGTTCGATGCCCTACTCGGTCACGCGCGAGATAGAGCAAACCTGGCTCGGGGCTCCACGCAAGGGCGAACGCGCCAGTCACGCGCGAAAGTAAGGGCAGCGCGCGACGCCATTCGTCAACTGTATTGACTGAGCGGCCTTCCAAGGTGCACACGTCGGAATCGAACGTAATTTGCGGTCTCAAATCGGGTTCACGCGTGAGTCCCGTGGCGATGAGTTGAGCGTGTGGACCAAGCACTTGATGCATCCGTTCAAGGACCGATGCGTGTTCTGCCGCGCCCACGATACCGCCGATGCGGCGCCGTGCTGGCTGGACGTTGGCGAATGAATCGCCCTTGGTTAGGACAACGCGCCTCATCATCCGAAACTGTCGCCGCCACCATCAGAACTCGTGGCGTCGCTCGAAAACGATGACGTGTCCGATGCAAGGAGCATCGTCTCGGCGCCTGTTACGAGCACGGGATCGCTCTCTTGTGTCATGGCGCGGAACAGCCGCTTGATCGTCTGCTCGGGACGAACAACCGCAAGAGGAAGTGAATACTGCGAGAGCCATTCGTACGAGTCAGGAGGAATGCGCGACAGATCTGCGGCCGGGCTTTGCACTTCCCATGAGCCGCGAAATGCATCGACGTGAGCGACGTGAAGCCCAACGTCGATGACAGTGGCGCCCGTTCCCTGAAACCAGTGAGGGGAGTGACTAAGTTCGCTCGCCAGCGTGACGCCGCGTACAGACGCGTCGTGCAGCGCGTACACGCGCAGCCGCGGATTGTTTCGCAACATTGCGAGAACGGTTTTGAAGACGCCTTCTGGGTACCCCGTCACGGCGAGGATCGCGCAATTGTTTTCGAAGTGAAAATTGTTCGCAACCAGCATGTCGACGGTTTCGGCCGTGTCGGTGATGACCGCGCGATCGAACGAGTAGTGCCGCAGGTCCGGTGGCAACGCTTTGGGTTTGGGCGCATCCTTCCGCACGATGAGTCCCTTTGGACTCCCGTGCGCGTGTGTCCACTTTGCGAGCAGCGCGTTTGCGTCACCGAGGTTAATGGCGACGGTTCGGTCGCTCGAAACCTGAGAACGTCTGTGGAGGAGGTAGGCTGCAAAAAGCGACAGCGGAATCGCCAAAGGCCAAAAGACGAGCGCTGCTACGAACACAAATGCGACGTTGAGTGCGAGCGTGATAGTGATGGCCGTTCGCGCATCTTGCTCTGTTCGTCCCGCTCCTGGCGTGAAGAGGCCTGCGCTGCCCGCACGAATGCTTCGCGATAGTTCAAAGTAAAGATTATTGACTGTAAAGCGCACCGTGCCTCCAGAGGAGACGCGCTCCAGAGCGTTTGCAAACTTCTGATCGGTAAACGCGTCACCGGTTGTTGGATCAAATGCAAACGGCTTTCTGCAGTTGGGGCACACATCGGCCGTGCGTTCGCTCTTCTTTGAATCGTGATTGCAGCGAATACATTTCATCTCGTGCGCACTCCCCGTGTGTCGACGAAGCGCCTCAGCCACGCCTCGAGCATCAGAAGCGTCCAGACTTTCTCGCCGACGCGCCGTCTTCTCGTTTCACCTGGCGAGTCTTTCCCATCGAGTAATTGAGCGACATACTCAGGTCGAAAGAGTCCGCGTCGCTTGAGCACTTCGGGCGAAAGGTGATCCCTTACCAGCGCCGCGAGTGGACCTTCCACGAAGTCTGTAACGGGGACACTCATACCGAACTTGCGCCGCCACACCAGCGACTCTGGCAGCTTCGATTGCATGATGCGCTTTAGGATCCACTTCTCGCACGCGCCACGGAGCTTCATCTCTGGCGGAAGCGAAAACGATAGTTCTGCGAGAGCACGATCGAACAGTGGGGTGCGTACGTCGAGTCCCCAGCCGTTACCCATTCGCTCGGCGCGAGGCAGAATGTTCTGCGATCCCTTGAGCGCAATGTCAGCGAGGCGCACGCGGTTTAAGAAATAATCTTGACTATCTCCTAGGTATGGCCGAAGAAGTGCCCGCCTCTGTCCAGGAGTGCCGACGCGGGCGCGAAACTCGCTCGTGTAGAGGGCGTCTTCTAGGCCGTAAAATCGATGATACGAACGGAGATAGGCTTCTTCGCGCGACTCGTCCGTCTCTTCGAAGAGGCCTCCATACAGCTCGGCTGCGATCATCGGTTTGCTTGTCCAGCCTCCAAACAGCTGGTCGCCGCCTTCGCCGTTGAAGACACATGTAACGCCGTGCGCTCGTGCTGCTTCGCCCAAGAGGTACTGTGGGCCTGTTACAGGATCGCCGAACGGAAGGTCAAGACGATGAACTACATCGTCAAAGATCCGTACGATGTCTTCGCCCCTAGCGGAGACCAGCGATTGTGCGAAACCGAGTGTCTTGGCAACAAGATCGGCCTCTTCTCGCTCAACGCCTTTTTCTCCGAAATCGAGACTAAACGAATGGACGTTCGCACCCGCCTTCTTGAGCCAAACGCCGACGGCCGCGGAATCGAGCCCGCCGGAGAGGAAGAGCCCAACGCGTTCTTCGCCGTAGAGCCGGCTCTTGATTGCGTGCTCCCCATGCTCACGCACGCGTCGCGCAGCAACCTTCGGATCGCCAAGGGCGCTATCGATGCATTCTTTGAGCTGAAAATACCGTGTCGCTTTGGAGTCGCCGAGCGTCGCGTCTCCGTACGTGAGCGTGTGCCCCGCCAAGAGTCGCTTGATGCCCATGATGGGCACATCTTCTCCAGGGACGAATGAGAACGTGAGGTATTTGTGGATAGCCGCTTCATCGAGCACGACCGGCAGGTCGTCAATCGCGAGCAGCTGCTTGAGCTCGCTAGCGAAGTATAAATTGTTCCGATGCTTGACGATATAGAGTGACCGCACGCCGAAGGGATCTCGTCCAAGCGTGAGCGTTCTATCCGTTGCGTGCGCAAAGGCAAAGGCGCCATCGACTGCGCGCAACCTTTGAGGTTCGCGAATAAGGGTATCGACATGGGCTGATGGGTCAGATGTTTCGTTGGTAAACGTGCCTGCGCAAACGACGGCGCGATTGTCCCTTCGCCATACGCCGCGCGACTTGGCTGCCCGACCGCCGAAGAATCGAACCCCCATGCCGAATCGGGGCGTTACGAGCGTGTCGCTTTGGTCTCCGCGATAGTCAATTGCATTGAGCATCGCATGGATCGTCGTTTCGTTATCGGTTCCGAACCAGCCCGCGATCCCGCTCATCGTACACCCGCTTGACGCGGGTCTAGTCGAGACGCGGCAAGAAGCGCTGCATCTAGATTGTGCGTTCGCATGAGGTCTTCAAACGTTTCTCGTCGTGTGGCAAGGATCTCTCGATCCCCGTCGACCACGAGCTCTGGTGGCCTCGGTCGATTGAGAAAGTGGCTTGACATTGCGTACCCGTAAGCACCCACGTCCGAGATGCAAAGCGTGTCGCCGATGGCGAGGCTTGGCAGCTTCAGATCGCGGCCAAGGAAGTCGCGTGAGTGCGTCGTGTTTCCGCAAATGTCTGTGGGGACTTCGAGGGTCTCTCCGCGCACAGAGATGGGCCTGATGCGATGATGCATGTGATAGACGCTCGGAACGACCAAATTGCCGACGGTACTATCAACACCGACATACCTTCTACCGCCGCGTTCCTTTACCGAAACGACGGTGACGTAGAGTGAACCGGCGGGTCCGACGAGAATGCGGCCTGGTTCGACCAGGAGTCGAATCGTCCGTCCCACGCGCTGCGAAAGCTCAAGCGCCGCCTCGCTCGCAAAGCGGCCCAAGGCCATTACGTCGAGCTCACGTTCACTTTTGTCGTACGCAATGCCGTATCCACCCCCGATGTCGATCGATTCGAGTTCTGGCAACGTTTCGGCGGCGCTGACGAGTTCGTTAAGGCAGTTGACGAACGATTCAACGCGTCGCGTATTCGTTCCAACGTACATGTGAAGGCGAGTGACTCGGATGCCACCTGCTCCTGCGATCCTGACCGCCGCGCCCAGCTCGGCTCGCGCGACGCCGATGCGCGCCGCCCCCCCCGTAACAAACAATCGAAGTCCAACATCTGTTGTCGGGTTCGTCTTCCCGCGCAGCGCCGCTATGGCGCTAAGCTGGTCGACGGAATCAACATTGAGCGCAATCCCGTTCGACAACAGAAACGCCATGTCTTCGTGGTTGAGATTCGTTCCGCTGTAGACGATGCGCGAAGGTGCGATTCCCGCCGCCATCGCGCAAAAGGCGTCGCCGGGTGTATTCGCATGAATGTGCGCGCCCAATCTTCCGAGCGCGGCAACAATCAACGGATTCTTATTGCACACGATCGCGTAGTGAAACTCGGTGTGCGGGTAGCTGAATGCACTTGCGAACGTGCGATAGCGTTCTCGTATGTCGTCAAGATCGTAGACATAAAGAGGGCTCCCGTGGCCGGCCAGCCAGCCGCGCACGCGCGCTTCACCGAACATCGTGTATTTCACGTCGCACACTTTCACACAGCCAGCGCCTTAGGTCGACGGTAGCCTTGGGAGGACATGAACCCAAAGTTGGATCGCAGCGACGTCGAACCACTTCTTGAGGAAGCGATTGCGATTGACGAAGAAGACAAAGAGCGCGTCGATCGCGCGGCTGTTCGCGAAGCGTTGCAGGAGGTTGGTGTTTCTCCTAGTCGCCTTGAAGAAGCCGAAGTTCGCCTTCGCGAAAAGCAAGAGCATGCTCGCGCCACGAAGCGCAAGTTGGCTATCGCATGCACGGTTGCTTTCGTGGCAAGCCTCGTGGTCGCGTTGGTGCTCACACAAAGTCGCTCGACGAGCGCCACGCTCGCCGCCATGACGGCAGGAGAGGCAACCGTCGTCGGGCTCACGGGTGCAAAGCCGACGGCTACACTTGAAGCCAACCTTCACAACGCTCCTCAAGGTAAAGCGATCGAGCTCGGTTGCGAATGGCGCGACGAATCAGGTCACATCATGCATGAGAACCATTGGTCGACTAAGCCTGTCGATCGCGCGGTATGGCCGACCCACTGCAAATTCGAGCCGCCGAAAAAAGGACACTTCGCGGTTACATTAAAAGAAGGCACAAGGCCGCTCGTCGTACGCGAGTTCGACAGTCCATGAATCGTGCTTTGATCGCGGGTATCTTCGTTGGCGGAAACTCCGAGCGCATGGGGTCGCCGAAGGGGCTCCTCTCACACGGCAAAACGACGCTCATCGAACGTTGGGTTGCGCTGTTCGAGCAGATGCGCGTGCGCTCGGTCTTGGTGGGTGCGCGCGCGGAGTACGCGCACCTAGGCGTTCCAATGATCGATGACGACGCTACGGCGGTCGGTCCGTGCGCAGGACTATCGGCGCTCTTCTCGCACGTCGTCGCCGTTGACGGCCGAGGCGAGGGGTACGCGATCGTTGTCGCGTGCGATATGCCCTACGTACCCCGGCATCTCGTCGAGCGTCTGCGCGATATGCCCGACGGGGCCGCCGTAGCAGCGCGACGTGCCAACCTTTGGGAGCCCTTCTTCGCCCGTTACGACCCGGAGCTCGTAAGGCCTGTCCTCAAAAATCGCATCGCAAAAAAGCAGTTCGACCTTCAAGGAATCTTGAAAGATACTCACGCATCTGAGCTGCCGATGTCTGTTGCGGAACTCAGCCTTCTTGACGACTGGGACTCACCTTCTGACATCCCAAGAAGCCCGGGGCAAAGTGAACCATGAAGTTACGAATACGCGGCAATTCGATTCGCCTTCGCCTTACGCGCTCTGAGGTCGCGCGACTGGTAAACGAGGGCGTCGTTTCGGAACAGGTTCGGTTTGATGCGGATGCTGTGCTCCAATACTCAATCGCATCGATCGGGAATGGCGAAGGTGAGGCGATCTCAGCCGCTCTTGACGGGCCGCACATTCGCGTGCAAGCGCACAAGGCCGTGGTCGAGCGATGGGCCCAATCCGACGAAGTAGGATTCGAATCCGCTCCGGCGGCCGCGCTTAAGATTATCGTCGAGAAGGACTGGACATGTCTAACGCCTCGCACTGGCGATGACGACGACACGTTTCCGAATCCGAACCAGACATGCTGAGCTAATGCGCTCCCGTTCGGGCGGCCATCTCGCCTGACGAACGCGCAAAGAAGGTCGCGGCGCCTCCAAGATTCAGCGCTGCGGATA
>JAHFDZ010000231.1 GCA_023248745.1 Myxococcales bacterium
AGCGATTCACCGATGAGCGACAAAGACGAACGCGATCCCCGCCGACTACGTCTTGAAGGCGTGAGCGACCTGCTCAAACGTGCCGTCGAACTGGGCGTCGAAAAAGCCACCGAAGCGCCGGACAATCTCAAAGAGCTCGTCAGCGGACTTCGGGTGCCGAAAGAGATCGCGAACGTTATTTTTTCGCAGATCGACGAGACAAAAAATGGCTTATTTCGCGTAGTTGCGAAAGAAATGCGCGATTTTCTCGAACAGACCAACGTTGCCGGCGAGATGCAGAAAATGCTGACGACGGTTTCGTTCGAGATCAACACCACCATCCGTTTCAAACCCAACCCCTCGGGCACTGATCCTGCCCTGGCCAATGCCAACGAAGAAGCGGAACCCGTCCAGGTTCCAACTCCAGAAGTGAAAACCGACGTTGTCGTCAAGCGTGAAGGACGCCGCGAACGACGCCGGACGAAGGAATAACGACCCATGACCAAAGCTCTCAGCGTTGCCGGTGAAGTTGATTCGTACTGCACGAAATGCCGCATGGACCTAAACCATCGGATCGTGTCGATGAAGGGCACGAAGCCACACCAGGTGATGTGCCTCACGTGCAATACGCAGCACCTCTATCGCGCTCCAGGTGGAGCCGCGGCCGCAACCAAGACTCCCCGAACGCCAGGCACGCGCGCGTCACGCCCACCCAGCGCTGCCCAAGCAAAGATTGAACAAGCACGCGCCGATCGCGAGCTCACTTGGCAGAAGGCTATTGCTGGGCGCGCAATGGGCGATTTTACGCCTTACAAAATGTCGGGTGTGTTCGAAGAGGGTCAGCTCCTCAACCACAAGAAATTCGGCGACGGAATCGTTCTTCGCATTGTCGACGCGAACAAGCTCGAAGTCTTGTTTCAAGACGAAGCCCGCACGCTTGCGCACAGTCAGGCAAGCTGACGGTTGCAGGTAAGCCACAAATAAGCGCAGCGTCCGCACGAAGCGAACGCTGCTACACCGTTCGTCAAAATAGTGAGGTACCTAACGATAGGTGTGGCTACTGCCCCATCTTGGGTACGCACAGGCCCATCGCGCACTGCATCCCGGTGATGCAATCGACCTCACTTTGGCAGGGCATTGCGCATTTTTGAAACTGGACGTTGCACCTGAACGAACCGCACGTTGCGTCGCTCTGGCACGGCATTGCGAGCGGGCCTGGGGTGGCCATCGGAGCGGCCGTCGGCATCGGCTGCGTCGCCGTTGGATACGGTTGACCAGGGTATGGCTGCGTTGCCGTTGGGTAAGGCTGCCCTGGATACGGCTGCGTTGCCGTCGCGTACGGTTGCCCTGGGTAAGGCTGTTGCCCCGTCGGGACTACCGGGGGTTGCGTTTCGTCTTGCTTCTTGCACGCCACCGTAATGAGGACGATCGACGTAAGTGCTGCCGCGCAGGCGATGAGTTTCATCCGAGGAACCTCCGACAGAAACTGGTATCGAAGCAGCTATGACTCGTCAACGTTCCCGCGCTTGCACGAATGTGGCTTTGGCACTTGCCATCTGGCCACTCAGTGTGGCTTGCCAACCGGGATCGCCACCGTCCTACGATGCGGCGGGCTTCGATCCAGCGCGTAGTCCCCTTGTGAGCGCGACCGTTGCAAGCGCCACGCGACCGCCAACATCAGCAAATGATGCCGCTACGCTAGATTCGTCAACCGTATTGACTGATGCAGGCCCCCCGAATTCCGGCGAAGATCCGGGTGCGCTTCCGCAAACCCGCGACACGCCTTCGATCGAAAGCGAGCCATTCAAACGCAACGCAAAAGTACTTTTTGACGCGATTTGCGCCGACGCGCCCGATACAGCCCTGCCCTTCTTTTTTCCGGCGAAGGCGTATGACCAGGTGAAGGACATTCCAGAACCCAACAGCGACTGGAAAGGCCGCCTCGTGCGTGCATTCAAACGCGACATCCACAAACTTCACCGGCAGCTCGGAAAAAAGTGTGATGACGCTCGCTACGTTGGTTGGAAGGTGCCCGAGAAAAGCGTGCGTTGGGTCAAGCCGAACGAGGAGCTGAACAAGCTTGGATACTACCGTGTCCTCCACAGTCAGTTGCGGATCGAGTCAGGCGGCAAGGAGGAAAGCCTCGATGTAACGTCGCTCATTTCGTGGCGCGGCGAGTGGTACGTCGTTCACCTGTTGGGCTTCAAGTAGCCCTATGCGATCAACGACACGATGAGTGTCTTCGCTCTTGTGTAGACGTCTGGCTCACTGAGCAACTGCCCGCGAAAGAGCGCATGCGACATGATGGCTTCTATCTGAAATATGACGTCAACCGGATTGACGTTTTTGGAAATCTCGCCTGCCTCAACCGCAGCGACAACCATACTCAATAGAAGCGCATCGAGTTCGCGCTGCACCTCCGCAAGTCGCGTACTCACGGGCCCTTGTCGGCGCGCAAACTCAATTTGCGAAAGGCCCAATGGGCAACCACCCGCGTCATCGAGGTTTGTGAGATAGCGGATCCAGTTGTCAATCATCTTGAGCAATCGCACTCGTGGCCCCGAAGCACCGAGCGACGGAACGATCACCAAATTGACAAATCGCGTTCTCGCGCGCTCGATTGTTGCGAGCTGCAAGTTCTCGCGCGACCCAAAGTGCGCGAAAAGTCCCGCTTTGCTCATGCCGCTCGCCGTTGCTAGCTGTCCGATCGTGAGGGAATCGAGCCCCTCGCGCGACACTTGTTCGAGCGCAGCGTCGAGAACGGCATCGACAGATCGTTGACCCCTTGCTGTCTTGCTCATGCGCCACTCGTTGCAACCAACGGCAGGCGGCGAGGTGCCGTCGTGCGCGTCCACGCCTGCCAACAAAACACGCCCAAGTGCCGCAACATCGGAAGGAAAATGCCCATGTTGGGATCGGTGGGCTCACCGCGGCCAATACGGTGCAACTGCGCGGCGTGCCAAGCGTTCACAGCGAAGGTTCGAATCGCGTGCGGCAAATGATCGAAAGAACGATCGAACGGAGGCGCCTCACCGCGCAGCAACCGCGCAGGCAAACTCGGGTCGACGATAATCGGCCTTCCAAAACCGATAGCGTCGGTCACGCCTTCGCGAATCGCTTCGCTCATTCCACTCGGTGTTCGCATTCCGCCGGTAAGCATGATGGGCGCTGAAGATTCGCGTTTGGCCATTGCGGCAAAGTCGCGAAAGTAACCTTCACGCTTCCTCGTTGAGTCGCGTCCAAAGAGCGCGGGGTTTTCGTACGTGCCACCCGAAACTTCGATCAAGTCTACACCGAGCCTCGAAAGCTCGCGCATGACGAAGGCGCCGTCGGACGGTCGGTCGGCGAAATCGGTCGAACTTACCTTGACGCTAATAATAAACTTGCTTGACGCACGCTGCCGAATACCCGCTGCAATATTGAGCAGCAGACGTGCGCGATTTTCGATGTCGCCACCCCACTTGTCGGTCCGCAAGTTGGTCGCTGGCGAGAGAAACTGACTGAGCAAGTACCCATGTGCGGCGTGAATTTGCACGCCCGCGAAGCCAGTGCGCTCGACGAGAAGCGCGGCATCGATGAATTGTTGCTCGATTTGATCGATTTCGCTCGAATCGAGCGCGCGCGGTTTGCCAAAACTGTAAAGTACCTTGACCGCATCGACGGCGCTTGGGGCGACGGGAATCTTCGTAATGATGCGAGGTGTTTGCCTGCCGGCATGGCTGATCTGCACGATCAGAGGGACGCCAGTCGCCTGGGCGGCCGTGGCCCATCGCGCGAGCTCGGGTGCGTTGTCTTCGCGCAAGAGGACGTTTCGGGCACCTTCGGGGAATCGCTCGTCGACGATGGCGTTGCCCGAAATCATGAGGCCCGGCGAGCCTGCTGCCCACGTTCGATAGAGGCGGATGAGCTCATCCGTCGGCGCGCCGCCCGACGTCGCAAGAAGCTCGCTGGTGGCGGCCTTAATAAGGCGATTCTTCAGTTTCACGCCGTTTGGGAGGGCAAGTTCTTCTTGAATCATGACAATAGTATACGAACGTTCGTTCGCATTTCAAGGGCAAAGTCGCACGGTTACCCAAGTGTCCGAAAAGAATGTGACCTCGAACCGAAGTTCGCTATACCTCCGCCCGCTGCGGCTTTCGCTTCAGCGCGGGCTGGTAGCTCAGTTGGTTAGAGCTGCGGACTTTTAATCCGTAGGTCCCGGGTTCGAGTCCCGGCCGGCCCACACGTTTGTTTCTGTTCGAGGGGAGCGCCGGCGCTGCTCCCCTCGAGCTCCCCAATGCCGAAATTGGCGTGTCATCCGGCTCGCGAGAGCGTGGGAGTGACGACAGCGAAGCCGGCCGCCACTTCGTCCTCTGTGCCTCCGACAGCACATGCGAAGCCTCTCCGGAAAGCTCCCAAGCGATGCAAAGTTTCAGGCGAACGATCAACGCGGGAAGCTTGCCAAGAGCATCGACAACGACGCGTAGCCGCCGATGTCGCCTGCGCATGCCAGCGCGCCAATTACCAACGCGAACTGAAGCGTAGCGCCTTTCGCCCGCATGATTGCCGCGCCCATCGCAACGCCCAGCATCGTGATCGCAAGTTTCGCGACGGTCTCCAGGTACCCTTCCCAAAAAGAAGCGGAAACTTTCAGCACGTCGGTGAGGTTCGCGAATGTTTGTGCACATCGGAGTGGGAACCCTGCCATCGCGACGACCACGCATCCGGCGAACAACCATATGACGGCGTGGCTGCTATTTCGCTTCGACGCGACGAACATTGCGGGCAGCACACCCAGCCACTCGAGCGGGTAGCCCTCTACGTAGATTCGCCGGCTGAACTTCAAGACGAAGAACGCAAGGACCGCAACGCACGCGGGTAGCAGCCAGGCGACTTGCGGCTTTGTTTCAGCCGTCTCGCGATCGGCTTGTGAACCGGAAACGACGCACAGAACACCAATCCCGAGAAGCGTTAGGAACCCCGCCTCTGCGGCATTGACCGCTCGCCTGATGCCGGTAGCCTCGAGTGCGCCTCTCATGGCAATCGCAAACGCGAGCGTTCCTGGAAACAGTGCAAGTACGCTGGGCAGCGCCAACAGCCCAAACGTCGCGGGTCGACCCCACCCAACTTTCGAGCAAACGAAGCCAAGCACGGCGACAATGCCAAACGCGACAACTGCGCCGCTTGAGAAGAGGAGTGGGAAGAGGTCCTCGGGCGATCGGAAAAATTGCAAGCCGCCAAGCAGTACCGAGAGTCCAGCAACGATGAAGGCAGCGCGCATTCATCGAGTATGCAGCGCCGCTTTCGAGTCGGGCAAATGCCGATCGTTGTGGAGCACGCCGTTTCACAATTGATCGGCAACTTTGTGAACTATTACAATCGCATGCGTCTCCACTGAGGCGAGCGGGACCGCAAGACCGCCCCAAAAGACGTTACAGCTCACTGCCGTCCCACTCCATGCAGACCTTCACGGCACCCTTTGCGATCGCGTCGCGCACCATCGCTGCCATCTCGCGGATGGCAGGCAGTACGTCTTGTGAATCGCTGTAATCGCTGAACAAAGCCTCCGCTACGGCGGCATCGGCAAGAACCACCTCGGCAGCATCGAGGGCTTTCAATAGAGGCGCAGGATCCTGCCAAGCCGCCTCATCTCGTGCAGCCGCAGCTTTGGCATCCTTTGCGCTGAGCCCATATTCTTCCTCGTACGTCGATGCGTCGTAGATTCCCGAGCTCACGCTTGCGAGCACGGAAGTGTCGACTTCGCCGAACGCACCGATGGCTTGGGCAATCGTCGCTTTGGGTTTGAGCTTGAACTTGCGTCGAGCCTTACTTGGCGCCTTATGTGGCATCGCCATGAAGACGGTGCCGAGAGCCTCATCGTTTGCGGAGCTGTTAATTGAGCGAGCCGTTGACTCGTTTGGAATGGTGAACAGAAGCGGCATACGTGAACCTCTTGCGAAGCATACCGTACAATGGTCAACCAAGATGACGAGTTCGGGTTACGTCTGATTCAACCCAAGCTGCTCACGCAACGCCGCATTCTTGGCCTCTGCGCGCTGCAACGCAGGCCGCTGCGCAAGTCGCTCGGCGTATGCCGCAAACGAAGGGCGTGCCTCGATCATTTTGAACGTCAGCATGTATCGAAGCGTGCCGCCAAAGACAGCGTCGGCCATCGAGAACTCTTTGCCGAGAATGAAGTCGCGATCTTTGATTGCGCTTTCCATCGCAGAGAGCATCGCGCCGTGTGAGCCCCATCCTGCTTGACCCTCTTTGAACGCCCAACCACTCAGCTTCGCCATCGAACCCGGTTCGATCACGGATGGTGCGAAGAACGACCATCGCAAGTAGGTGCCGCGTGTGGGATCTTCGACACGCGGAGATAGCCGACCGTAGGCGTACCGATCGGCAAGATAGAGCGCGATCGCCGCCGACTCTGTAACCACCTGATCGCCGTCGGTCAGAATGGGGAGCTTGCCCATGGGATTGGTCGCGACAATCTCGGGCGCTTTGTGCGCGCCTTTTAGAATATCAACGTGGCGAATTTCGTAAGGTACCGAGGCTTCTTCGAGCATCCAGACGACGTTGGCCGCGCGCGAAAATGGGTGATGGTAAAGGACGATAGACATGGGGCCTCACTCGTAAAGTGCACTTTAGGCAGGCTGTGTTTCAGCTGATTGAGGTCGCAGATTACTCCTCGAGGATCTTGAAGTCTTGTGTTGCTGACCACGTTTGAACGCGCAACCGGCAACGGTTGTCCGCAGTAGCGACAAATGCCGTTCACTCGTTTATCCTCGTCAAAGCTCTCAGCGCGCTGCTCTTGGAAGCCGCGAACTCACGCTAACCGGAGGCTCGTGTTTCCTATTCGCTCGTTCCTGACGGCGCTGCCGCCGATCAAAATTGTCGATATCGGCGCCATGTCCTTGGGTGAAGGTGAGGACCCTTACTCGCCGCTTCTCGCCGCACTTCCTTGCGAGCTGATCGGGTTCGAACCGGTTGAGGCAGAGTTCGCAAAGCTGCAACAAACGAAGAGTCCGAATACGCGTTTCCTCCCCTTCTTCATCGGCGACGGTTCCATTCGAACGTTCCACGAATGCAACGCGTCGATGACCTCTTCGCTCTTCGAACCCAATACGGCGTTGCTCGAAAAATTTCAGAACCTCGAGGAACTCGTCCGCGTTGTCAGAACGGAGCAAGTTCAAACGAAACGCCTCGACGACATTCCAGAAGTCAGCGGAACCGACTTTCTCAAAGTCGACGTGCAAGGCGCTGAAATGCTCGTCTTTCAGGGTGGCGTAAACATGCTCAAAGACGTCTTGGTGATCCACACCGAGGTCGAATTTGTCGAGCTGTACAAAGGACAGTGCTTGTTCTCGGACGTGGACCCTTTCCTGCGCGGCCTAGGCTTTCAGCTCCACAAATTAACGCAAGCGGGGCGAGCGATTAAGCCGTTGATTGTCAACGGCGATGTCAACGCACCGATGAGTCAGCTTCTGTGGGGCGACGCCATTTACGTTCGCAACTTCATGGCGTTCTCAGAACTGGAGCCACCGGCGCTGCTCAAGCTTGCCGCCATTTTGCACGAAAATTATCACTCGTTCGATCTCGCGGCATTGGCGCTCGAGGCGCACGACCAGCGGCTCGGCACACAACTTCAACCGGCGTACATCGAGCGGTTGACCTCGTAGCAATGGCGGCCAAGTCTCCTCACGAAGCCGACGTCGCAGAGCGCCTTAAGCGCGCAGCGGGACTTCGTGCGCGTGGGCATCACGCCGAAGCGGTCAAGGAACTTGAGCACGCGACGCGACTCGCGCCAACGCACGCCGAAGCGCAGCACCAACTCGGCAACGCACTCAAAGCTGCAGGCCGCATCGGTGATGCTGTGCATGTGTTGTTTACGGCAAGCAGCCTCGCGCCAAACGATCCGACCGTTTGGGTCAACCTTGGTGTTGCGCTCCTCGATACGCAAGTTCCGGCAGCCGCTGTAATGGCCTTCGAACATGCGGCAAAGCTCGCACCCGAGCATCCCGAAATTCAAAACGTACTCGGCGTGGCGTACATCGCACTGGGTCGCAACGGCGATGCAATCGCAGCATTTGAGAACGCGTTGCACCTTCAACCCACACACGCCGGCGCACTCGACAACCTCGCGCGTGCTCATCGCAACCCAGGACGCGTCGACGAGGCCATCGCGTACTTTCGCCGCGCGCTCGCACTTGAAGCAAACCCGATCACGCACAGCAACTTGCTCTACACGTTGAACTTTAGTTCAACCGTCTCGCCCGATGACGTCGCCGCCGAGCATCGCCTTTGGAGTGAGCGATGGACACAACCGTTGCCGTCGACCCAAAAGCCGCATGACAACAATCGCGATCCATTGCGACGACTCCGAATCGGATACGTCTCCGCCGACTTCAACCAACACGCAGTTGGATACTTCATCGAACCCGTCATTGCGGCCCATTCGCGCGAAGCCGTTGAAGTCTACGGCTATGCCGACGGGCACGTCGCTGACGCAGCCGCAAAGCGCATGGAGGCAAGCACCGATCGATGGGTGCCCGTCGTAGCACTAAGCGATGAACAGCTTGCTGCGCGCATACGCAATGATGCAATTGACATTCTCGTGGACCTTGCCGGTCACACCGCGCGCAATCGCCTGGCCGTGTTTGGGATGCGACCCGCACCGATTCAGGTGACGTGGATCGGATATCCGAACACAACGGGCCTTTCTACGATCGACTATCGCTTTACCGACTTCATAAGCGATCCACTCGGCGAGACCGAGCAATGGCACGCTGAAACCTTGCTGCGCCTTCCGGAGGTGTTCTCCTGCTACGGGCCACCCGCCGATGCTCCTGCCGTGAGCGATCTACCTGCGCGCGCGTCGAATATGATCACGTTCGGTTGCTTTAACAATCTCTCAAAGATGACGCCCGACGTCGTTGCCGTTTGGTCATCGTTGCTCAACCAAATTGACGGTTCTCGCCTGCGGCTTCGGTCGCGCGCACTCGAAGATGCGGGCACTGTTGCGCTGGTTTTCGAAACGTTCGCGAAGCATGGAGTCAGTGCAGATCGCATCAATCTCGACGGGCGCTATCTCTCTGTTGCCGATCACCTCGAAGCCTATTCTGCCGTTGATATCGCGCTCGATCCGTTCCCCTATAACGGCACGACCACGACTTGCGAGGCGCTGTACATGGGGGTTTCCGTCCTCACGTTGGCAGGTCGCACGCACGCTGCACGGGTTGGCGCAAGCTTGCTCACCCACGTCGGACTGAATGAATGGATAGCGACGAGCGCCGAAGATCTCGTGAGCCGAGGATGCGCCTTAGCGGCCGATCGGAACGCTCTTGCTGCCCTGCGCGCGACGTTGCGCGATCGCATGCGCGCGAGCCCGCTGTGCGACGCTCCACGCTTCGCCGCATTCGTCGAGCAAGCCTACCGCGCCATGTGGACGGCTTACTGCGCAGACGAACCCAAGATCACGGCGGTCCAATACGCGCCTGTGGCGCGCTGAGAGAGACCGAAATCCGCGCGGCGTCTTGCCGGGCTAGCCGCACATTGCTACGAGCAGCGCAATGAAAACGGCACAGCGCACGATTGCGATTCTGTCACTCGTCGGAATTGCAATCGGCGGCGGTAGCTATGGCTGCTCCGGTGCAACGATCAGTGACATCACGCAAGACGCAGGCAAGAAAACCGACGCTAAGACCAATGCTGACGCGACCGCCACCGCGCCAGACGGAGAAGCCGACGCCACGTCCGATGGTGCGGGGCCCGACGCGAGCGACGGAAGCATCGCTTTTGATGCAAGCGACGCAAGCAACGACGTCAACATCGTCCCAGACGCCAAAGGCGACGCCGCAAAAGACTCTGCGACGACAAACCCAGGTTCACTGTGTGCGAGTGCAACCCCCGTTGCATACTCCACAGCCGAGTTCGGTGCGATTAGCACCAGTGGAAAAGCGTTTTTGTATGCCGTGAAGGTTACCGCAGGCGACTTCATTGTGCTCAGCGCGTCAACGTCGGCAACGGGTGACGTCGTTGACACCGCGCTCTCAATT
>JAHFDZ010000232.1 GCA_023248745.1 Myxococcales bacterium
CGTGTTCGCCTTGCGGCTTCACTCGGGCTTGCAGGGTTGGGCTGCACGTCCAACCCTCCGACGATCGTTAGCGCTCCCACGAGTTCGGCGCCTCTTGTACAAGACGCCGCACTTCCAGGTCCACCCGCCAAGTATGTCGATCTGCCCACGCCGACGAAATGCAAAGGGCACGAGGTCGAGAGCAAGAGTTGTGTCGATGGGCTCACAGACATCCCCGAGTCACGTTACCCAAATCCGTACGCGGCATGTCGCGTCGCGCCCAACTTCAGCGTCACGGCGACAGATGCCGAAAGGAACGGCGCGACCGACACGGCTAAAGATAACAAGTGTTGTTACATTAACTGTCGAGGCATCATGCGTGGACGACCTTTCCGTGCGGACGACGGACTGGAACACATCGCGACGTCCTCGCCGCGCGGAGATTTTCGCGCCAACCTAACCGGAATCAGCTTGGCAAACGACGTCGGGCGCGCCGCACACTGGCAAGAGGCCGCGCTTGCCGAGCACGCTTCGGTTGCTGCATTTTCGCTGCTCTCGCTTCAGTTGCTCTCGCTCGGCGCGCCGCCTGCATTGCTCACGTTGACCCACCAAGCCGCGCTTGACGAAATACGTCATGCCGAAATCGCCTTTGCGCTCGCAAGCGGCTACGGCGGTGCGACCATTGGGCCCTCAGCGCTAAAGGTCAAGAACATTGCCTATCCGACATTGGCTGAGCTCGCCTATGAGGCTCTCGTTGACGGCTGCGTGGGCGAGGCTGCGAGTGCCGTGCTCTTGCTTGAAGATGCCGCTACTGAGCCCG
This sequence comes from Myxococcales bacterium, assembly GCA_023248745.1. GTDB lineage: Bacteria > Myxococcota_A > Polyangia > Polyangiales > Polyangiaceae > JAHFDX01. The sequence goes on from JAHFDZ010000232.1 coordinate 800, forward strand.
ATCCAAAAATTGCTGCGTTGGTGCGTGACATCGTGGCAGACGAAGAGCGTCACGTTGCGCTGGCGTGGCAGATCGTTCGCTGGACCCTCAGCGTTGACGCCTCGATATTGCCTTCGCTCGAATCAGCACTTGCCCGTGTTGCGGAGCGTGCCGACGTGCATGGCCAGATTGCAAGAGAAGTCGCGACGCCGATTCTTACCGCGCTTGCTCGCGAATGTGCGTTCCCGGCTTAGTCCCGGGTGGACAGTCCACCTTTTGAGGAGGTGGCGGATTGCACTTCACGTGGGGCTCGCAGGTCACCGTGAAGTCGCGCCAACAATCTTTCTTTCCGTTCGTTTGTTCGCTGCCCCCATCGGTCTTGGGTGGTGCATCGCAAGGTACGCCCTCATCGGCCGCGCACTTACTCTCTTCGCACCAACGAGCATCAACGCGTTGGCACTTTCCCCACACATTGGTGTACGAAAAGCCTTCGACGTAAAACCATCCGTGTTTGCCTTCGGGCGTCTGGGGCATCACGCCGCTCTTCAAGTGTGGCGTTGAACCAGCATCGAGGTTGGCACCCGCAATCTGGCACGAAAGGGTAAGAAAGTTGACGTTGTCGCATGGCCCGTATTCGCCAACCGCTGGGCAGAAGCGCGCTGGTTGAAACGAGCAACCCCACTTCGACACATTCAACTCGGCAAGCGCATGCAGCCACTTTTCCTTTCCGGCGGGCCGCGAAGTCACCTTCGCTGTCGGTGACGCATCGGCTTCGGGTGGACACTCCACCGTGATAGGTGGCGGTGGGTTGCAGGTGCCGCCACTCTCCGGTGAAGGGCACGACCCGGATTCCATGTAGGTGCATCGTTCCCCTCTTCGGTGCAGCGACGATGGGAAGCTTGAGAATCCCCTTGGAGCCTTCGGTCCGCCACCTATTGCGTCGGTCGCGGTGGTGCCAGTCGTTGATCGCGGCGTGCATCCGCTCGCGGCAACCGTTACGACGAATGACGCAGCAAGCGCTCGAGAAGTGAGGATCGCCATAGCTTACCAGTTGGTCACGAATTTCACGCGGATGCAAAAAAGCACGAACCGGGTCGTGATACGTTTTTCACGGTGACTTTCGCGACCTGGCTCGCTCTTGGCATTGTGGCGCTTGGTGCGCTGCCCGTTGTGGCGCACCGGTTGCGTCGCCGTCTTGCGACCGAGATTTCGTTTGCAGCCACGTCGCTTATCGCGCGCTCTCCCATCGACACGCGCAAGCGAGCGACCATCGACGACCGCTACCTTCTCGCGTTGCGACTTCTCATCGTTGCGCTCATCGCATTGCTCGGGGCATCGCCATTCGTCTCGTGTTCGCGCCTAACCGTATCGAGAACGTTGGGGGCGTCTGTTGCTGTTGTGCTCATCGTTGACGATTCAATGAGCATGCGCGCCCGTGCAAGCCGCGAGACTCGTTTCGATAAAGCAAAGACGGGAGCGCACGAAATCCTGAGTGCTTTGCGCGATGGCGACGCCGTATGTGTCTTGGCAGCAGGAACTCCGGCACGGGTTCTCGTGAGCACGACAAGTTCGCTTTCATCGGCAAGGGCTGCAATCGACGGGATGAAGCCGTCCGATCGGCCGACCGATCTCGAAGGTGCGTTCACGCTGGCGCGTGCCGCATTGTCGCAACTTGCGCATGCGGACAAGAAAGTGTTCGTGTTGAGTGACATTTCTGACGGGCGAGAAGCGGCGCCATTGCCCGAGATCGAGGGCGCGCAAGTTCTCGTCCCGCTACCTGAGCTCGTCCGCCCCGTTGACGATTGTGCAGTAACGTCGGCCCACCGTCGTGGACAGCAGGCGACCATCGAAGTGGTGTGCAACAAGGCGGCTCTCGGCGAAAAACTTTCGGTTTCGCTCGTGGATGCGAAGGGCGCTGCGATCGCGCAGGTCACGCCGCCTGCGTTCGTCGAGCATGCGATCCTCACGATCGAACTCCCGCCGGGTGTCTCAGACTCAATCAAGGTTCGCATCGAAGCGAACGATGCAATCGCAGAGGACAACGAGCTGCCCTTGCTTACGGCAGGAGCGCCACGCCCGATCGCGCTTGTCGTGGATCCCGTAACGGCAACCCTCGAAACAGGCGGTGCGACTGTTGTCGAACAGGCGCTGCGCGCGATTCATCCTGGCGAACCGATCAAGCCACTCGCAACGTTGCCCGATGACGAACGCGATCTCGAGGGACTGAGTGGCCTTGTCATCGACGATCCAGCAGGCCTTACGCCCGAGCAACGTCGCGCGCTAACCACGATGCTCGAGCGTGGCGGCTCGCTCTTGGTCATGCTCGGTCCGCGCTCAGGAGCGGCGCCAATTGGTGCGACGTTCGAATCGATTTTGACGCAACAGCCTCGCTGGCTTGCGACATCGGTAAAGGGAATTGACGATCAATCGGCAGAAGGGTTGCTCGGCGAGGGCGCTGCGGGTCTCACCGATCTTCGTGCAAAGAATCGAGCCGTCATTGGCTACGAAGATGCAAAAGTGATGACGACATTGCTGCGGTGGCAAGACAAAGAAGCGTGGCTTCTCAAACGCATCGTGGGTCGCGGAGAAGCTTGGGTGCTCACGTTGCCTGCGTCGCTCGAGGCTAGCGACTTAGCGCTCACGACCGGGTTCGTGAGCGTGCTTGCGGCATGGTCGGAAGCCACAAGAAGAGCTGCCGGAGCAACATCTATCGAGACGGGTCAATCGTGGACGTTCTCAAACGTTCGCAATGTCGAATTGAAGAGTGCGACCGCGGACGTAGCGCGCGAAGCCGGAAATTACCGCGTGACACCTTGGTCTATTGGCGCGCAGACAATCATTGTTGACGGACAAATTGAGACCCGACTCGCGACCGCGGCTCGAAGCGAGCTCGACATGCGCCCACGCGCGTTGCCAATTGCCAAAGAGGGAACAGCTGCGGGCGCGCGCAAAGTCAATGTTGACGTCAGCCCGTACGTTGCGCTCTTGCTGCTCCTGGGCCTCGTTATTGAAAGCGTAGTGCTGATGGTACGAAGGAGGTCCGATGCAGCCCATCAGCCGGCGTGAAGGAGACACACTGTGGTTGCCCGCACTCGCAACTGCGCACTCGCACGCGTTTCAGCGAGGCCTCCGAGGCAAGGCGCAGCGCAAAGGGAACCCGCGTGAAAATTTTTGGACGTGGCGTGGCGCAATGTTCGATCTTGCCCACTCTCTTACGCCCGAGACAATCGACGCGCTAAGTCGACAAGCGTTCCGCGAGCTGAGGATTGCTGGAGTTCGCACCGTGGGTGAGTTTCACTACGTTCATCATCAGCCAGGCGGCCAAGCGTACGACGATCGCACGCTTCTCGCCGATATCGTCATTCGCGCAGCGCTCGACGAAGGGCTGCGCATCACACTTCTTCGAACCGCCTACAATCGCGGAGGTTTCGAGCGAGAAATAGAGCCTGCGCAGTTACGGTTTAGCGACACCTGTGTTGACGACGTTCTTCGAGATACGGAAACGCTATTGCATCGCTATGCGAGTGAGCCGCGCGTGCGCATCGGGCTCGCTCCGCACTCGGTAAGAGCCGTTCCTCCCGAGTGGCTCGCGCCTCTTGGTCAATTTGCTGAACAACACAACTTGCCGCTTCACATGCACGTTTCAGAGCAGGTGCGCGAAGTCGACGAATGCCTCGCCGAAACGGGTAAGCGCCCGCTCGAATTCATCGCGGATACGGGGCTCCTTTCCGCGCGCTTCTGCGCCGTACACGCCACTCAATTGTCACACGAAGAGGTACAAATGCTTGGGCGCGCTGGGGCGTTCGCGTGCCTGTGTCCGACGACCGAACGCGATCTCGGGGACGGCATCGCCAACATTTCAGCGCTGCGCAACGCCGGTGTGAAGCTTTGCAACGGCATCGACAGCCATATCGTCACCGATCCCATCGAAGAGCTTCGCGCACTCGAAACCCACGAACGATTGCGCACGTGCACGCGCGTCACGTTCTCGAACAGTGGCCTCGATCCCGCCGAGTCGCTTTGGCTCGAGGGATCTTTCAACGGCGCTGCTGCGTGCGGCTTCGCTGACGTCGGCGGCGAGATAGCCATCAACACGGCGCACGAATCACTGCGATTCGTTGAAGAAGCGCAGTTGCTCGACGCAATTGTCTTCAGTGGTGGCGCCAACACCCTCGTACGGAACAACGCATGAGCATCCCGTTTCGATTGGCGTCTCAGTTCGAGCCATGCGGCGATCAACCACGTGCAATCGAAGAGCTTACGCGCGGCGTCGATCAAGGCGACAAGCACCAAGTGCTTCTCGGCATCACGGGATCCGGAAAGACCTTCACGATCGCCAATGTCATCGTCAACACGCAAAAGCCAACCCTGATCCTCGCGCCAAACAAGACGCTCGCCGCACAGCTCTATGGCGAAATGCGCGAGCTCTTTCCCGACAACGGAGTCGAGTACTTCGTAAGCTATTACGATTACTACCAGCCCGAGGCTTATGTGCCTTCGAGCGATACATTTATCGACAAAGACGCGATCGTCAACGACGCGATCGACCGCATGCGCCACGCAGCGACGCGTTCCCTTCTCTCGCGCCGCGACGTTATTATTGTGGCGTCGGTTAGTTGCATTTACGGCATCGGCAGCGCCGAGAGTTACCACGGTCTCATCATTCATCTCGAAGTCGGCAAAGAGTTCCGTCGCGACGAACTACTGCGCCGCCTCGTTGACATCCAATACGAGCGCAACGACATCGATTTTCACCGCGGCACTTTTCGTGTGCGCGGCGACGTCGTTGAGGTGTTTCCCGCGTACGAACAAGAGACGGCCGTACGTATCGAGTTTTTCGGTGACGAAGTCGAAAGCATCAAAGAGGTCGATCCGCTACGTGGGCGGGCAAAACGCAGTCTCGAGCGCTACGGCATCTATCCCGGATCGCACTATGTAACTCCGCAAGAACAAATGCGCCGCGCGGTCTCATCGATCCGCGAAGAGCTCCAGGAACGTCTCGTCGTCCTCGACAAAGAGGTCAAGTTCGTTGAGAAGCAGCGCCTCGAACAACGCACGCAGTACGACCTCGAGATGATGGAACAAATGGGCTTCTGTCAGGGCATCGAGAACTACTCACGCCATCTCTCCGGCCGTAAGGCGGGTGAACCACCGCCGACGCTTGTCGACTACTTCCCTCGCGATTTTCTCGTTGTGCTCGACGAGTCCCATCAAACGGTTCCGCAAATCGGCGCGATGTATCGCGGCGATCGCGCGCGCAAGGAAACACTCGTCAACTATGGCTTTCGCCTGCCCAGCGCGCTCGACAATCGCCCCTTACAGTTTGAAGAGTGGGAGCGTGCGATCAACCAGTGCATCTACGTGTCGGCAACACCAGGCGACTACGAAGTGAACAAAGTTTCCGGAGTGGTCGTCGAGCAAATCATCAGGCCCACAGGCCTCATGGATCCCATCGTCGAGGTGCGTCCGGTTTCCGGGCAAGTCGATGACCTTCTGCGCGAGATTCGCGACCGGATCACAAAGGGTGAACGCGTCCTCTGCACGACGCTCACGAAGCGCATGTCCGAAGATCTCACGGAGTACTACCGCGAACTCGGGATCAAAATTCAGTACCTGCACTCCGACGTCGACACGCTCGAACGCATCGAGATTCTTCGTGACTTGCGGCTGGGCGTTTACGACGTTCTTGTCGGAATCAACTTGCTTCGAGAAGGCCTCGATTTACCCGAGGTCTCGCTCGTCGCCATCTTCGACGCCGACAAAGAAGGCTTCCTCAGAAGCCCTCGCTCGCTCATTCAGACCATCGGCCGCGCCGCGCGCAACGTCAACGGACGCGTCATCATGTACGCCGATCGCATCACGCCTGCGATGGAACGCGCGATGGGCGAGACTGGGCGCCGAAGAGAAATGCAAGCGGAGTACAACGAAGAGCACGGCATCGTTCCTCAAACGATCGTTCGCGCGGTCATGAACGTGAATCCCGCTGCCGGAACGGTCGACTACTTCAACATCCCGCTCGGCGATCGAGGCAAGAACGCCACATCCGGCGACTCGGAAGCGGCGCTGAGCGAGAAAATAGCCGACATACGGTTACAAATGTTTCAAGCCGCCGAACGTCTCGAGTTCGAGAAGGCCGCACGCCTTCGGGACGAGCTCAAAAAGCTCACCGCCGGTCTCAACGAAGGCGAGCACGCGCTCACGTACAATCCCTACGCTTCGCAGCCCGCGAAGCGACGCACCAGTCCGAGGAAGGGAAGGCGATGAACGCGTTCGGATCGTCAGTATACTTGACGAGTTGCGCGGTCACGATGCTCGCCGTCGCAGGCATGCTGATTGCCGACACTCGTGGTGCGAAGTCGGCACGTGGTGTTCTCAAGGCCATCGCCGTCGCAGGATTTCTCGGCGCGTCGCTCTCCGGCGGCTTTCCCGCAAGCGCCGTAAGGTTAATTACTTTTGTCGCGCTGGTCCTTTGCGGGCTTGGCGATCTCCTCCTCATTCCAAGCGGAGCGGCGCGCGTATTTGTGCTCGGGCTTGTCGCGTTTCTCCTGGGTCATGTCGGCTTTTTCGCCGCATTTTTAGCCGAAGGTGTGTCGTTCCCGGTCACGAGTCTCGCGCTGCTCGCAATGGCGTTCCCTGTTTTTCTGGCCCTGCGCTGGCTACTTCCGCATGTGAAACCGTCAATGAAGTTGCCGGTCCTGCTCTACATCACGGTGATTTCGCTCATGGTTGCGAGTGCCGTCGGTTCGGTGGCGCGAGGCGGTTCACCGCTCGGGCTCGTCGCGGCGATTGCATTTTTTCTGTCGGACTTTTCTGTGGCTCGCGAACGATTCGTGCGCGATACGTTGATCAATAAGCTCTGGGGCACACCGCTCTACTTCGGCGCCCAGCTCGTGTTTGCGGCGTGGATGGTTCGATAAGCGCCCTCGGATGAGGTTGCACTCCACGCCGATAGTGCTATCCCCGGCACGCACATAACGGGGTTCGATTTTGATGCAATATACAAGCTTATTGACGCCTTTCGCGCTTTTCGGGCTCGCAGCAGCCTGTGGAAGCAGCAACGAGCGCTTTGTCACCGAGTACGAAAAGTACGAACCTGCCGAGCCCTCCTCGGCCGAGGTGTTGGTCGTTGACTGGACGCAAGCAGGCGCCACGCCCGTCGAGGTCGGACAGGACGCTCACCTGCGCTTCGGTGGCTCCCGATACGGCGTCGCGCAACTCGATGGCAAGATGGGCCCCGTGCAGCTCTCACTTTCGGTTTCGGACGCCATCGACCCGGTTGTGTGGGTGGTGTCGCCAGCACGCCGCGCGACGGCTTTCGTACGTGGACGAGGTCCTGCCAAAGTTCTCAACTTTCAGCCTGATGATCCGGGTCGCTACTACCTGATCGTGCGCGATTTGCACTACGCGGACGGAGACGTTGCGCTCGAAGTCCGGGCCAAGCCCGCCGTTCCCGCAGGCGAACATCGTTGACTTGAGTGCCCCGGCACAGTAGCTGCGCGCCGGCTACGTTCATTTTCCTAAGGTTCGGAGCGCAAGTTGGCAAAGCTGTTGCTTGCGCAGCGCGGCGGTTCGACGTATTCTTCGCCCCCCTCTGCTGACGTAGCTCAACTGGTAGAGCACCGGTTTTGTAAACCGGTGGTTAGGGGTTCAAGTCCCCTCGTCAGCTCTGCCAAAAAAAGGTCGAGCTCCGAGGGTCAATACGGAGGCAAATAGTAAAGTTCATTGACAGAATATTTCTGGAGGGTTGCCCGAGTGGCCAAAGGGAGCAGACTGTAAATCTGCCGGCATTGCCTTCGTTGGTTCAAATCCAACACCCTCCACTCGTGCGGGAGTAGCTCAGTTGGTAGAGCGTCAGCCTTCCAAGCTGAACGTCGCCGGTTCGAATCCGGTCTCCCGCTCGAAGTATTGCCCACCTAGCTCAGTGGTAGAGCACTTCCTTGGTAAGGAAGAGGTCTCGGGTTCAAGCCCCGAGGTGGGCTCTCCCCCTTTTTTCAGCTCGTTTCAGCGCAACCATCTTGAGGAGTCGTGAATCATGGGCAAAGAGAAATTCGTACGATCCAAGCCGCACGTGAACGTGGGAACGATCGGTCACATCGATCACGGCAAGACGACGACGACGGCAGCTCTGGTTAAAGTGCAGTCGAAGAAGGGGCTGGCGAAAGCGATCAGCTACGCGGACATCGCCAAAGGCGGCACGGTTCGCGACGAGACGAAGACGGTGACGATCGCGGTATCGCACGTGGAATACGAGAGCGCGAATCGGCACTACGCACACGTCGATTGCCCCGGCCACGCGGACTACATCAAGAACATGATCACGGGAGCGGCGCAGATGGACGGCGCGATTCTGGTGGTCAGCGCGCTCGACTCGGTGATGCCACAAACGCGCGAGCACGTGCTTTTGGCTCGCCAAGTGGGTCTTACGCACATCGTGGTGTTCTTGAACAAGTGCGACTCGGTGGACGACCCCGAGATGCTCGAACTGGTCGAGATGGAAGTGCGCGAGCTTCTGAGCAAGTACAAGTTCGACGGCGACGCAGCCGCAGTCGTTCGAGGGGCAGCGCTTCCGGCGCTCAACGGCGAAGAGAAGTGGGAAAACACAATCGGCGACCTCCTCGCCGCGCTCGACAGCAAGATTCCTGAGCCTGTGCGCGACATCGACAAGCCATTCCTCATGGCCATCGAAGACGTGTTCTCGATCAAGGGCCGCGGCACTGTGGTCACGGGTCGTATCGAACGCGGCGTTGTGAAGGTCGGCGAAGAAATCGAAATCATCGGCTACCGCGACACGCGCAAGAGCGTGGTCACGGGCGTCGAGATGTTCCGCAAGTTGCTTGACCAAGGTCAAGCGGGCGACAACGTCGGCGTACTTCTGCGCGGCATCGAAAAGAACGACGTCGAGCGCGGCCAAATCCTGTGCAAGCCCGGGTCGGTCACGCCCCACACCAAGTTCGAAGCCGAAGTCTACGTTCTCAAGAAGGAAGAAGGCGGCCGTCACACGCCGTTCTTCACCAACTACCGTCCGCAGTTCTACATGCGCACGACCGACGTCACCGGCACTTGCGAGTTGCCAGAGGGCACCAAGATGGTCATGCCGGGCGACAACATCAAGATGGTCATCACCCTCATCACCCCAGTCGGTCTCGAAGAGCAAATGCGCTTCGCGATCCGCGAAGGCGGCCGAACAGTAGGCGCTGGCATCGTAACGAAAGT
>JAHFDZ010000020.1:0-15809 GCA_023248745.1 Myxococcales bacterium
CAGACGCCGCACGGAGACGTCGAACTTCTTCGCGGAAGGCTTCTCGACCGAGGCGAAGGCGTGACCGAACCGTTCCTTCTGGAATCGCCAAAGCTTCGGCGATGTCTTCGCCGCATAGTCCTTCGAGCTCGAACATGACGAAAACGGCGCGCTGTTCGATCGGTAAGCACTCAAGCGCGCGTTCGACGAGCTGCGCCGCCTCGCGCTGCGCCACGGCTTCGTGGACATTGCAATGCGGATCGGCGACGCACTCATAGTCTGCATCGGACGTAGGGCGCGCTCTTCGTCGATAAGTCGAAGTCGAGCGAAAACAGATTGCGAAAAGCCACGTCGTTAGCTTGGCTCGTCCCTCGAATTCTCCGAGACGTCGGTAAACGATAATGAAGACATCTTGCGTGACGTCGGAGAGGTCTGATTGGCGAACGCCCAGGCGTCGCAGTGTCCGCCACACAAAAGCGAAATGCTCATCGTAGACCTTTTCGAACGACGGAATGTCGATGACACCAAGCGTTGGCCGTTCACTCGAAATGGGCGACAAGTCCAACGCCAGTAATGGCGCCGAGCTTGAGTGATTCATAGGTACCTGCCAATTCGGGTAAGGAGGTTGACGGACTGTAGAACGGAACAATCACGCCTCCGCGGAGTCTAGCCGCGAGGTTGCGAGTGATGCTGGCGTCGAGCACAAGCTCGGTCGAGAGCCCTAGCCAAGGCGTATCAGCACTCACACTGCCTGAAGCTTTGTTCGCCGCAATATGAACCGCGCCTGAGATGAAGTTGCCGCAGATCTCAAGCGACGAGAGCGACCAACTGCGAATCAACGTTCGACACACGCCGGTTGAAACGGCCAACAGTGCAGTCGAGATCGAAGTGTTGGCTGATTGGATGTCGCGCGGTGGTGCAAAGATAAGTGCAGCGGCTAGGTGCCAATGTTCACCCACACGCAAGCTAATGCCTCCAGAAGCGGCTAGCGCGCCGTTGCGCACCATACCGAAGAGACCGACAAAATCGATTGCCGGTGACCATCGCTCGCGTCGGTCCTCAACATTTGGAACTTCGACGTCAATCATCCAACGCCGCTTAGGGCGTGGCGTTGGCAGGCTCCTTTCGGCTTCGCGCACGTCCGCGTCGCTTGGCTCCCTGTTGTCGGCGGCCAGTTCGCCGTGAGGTTCCTCCGTGGTGAGGAGCGAAGCTACTTTTTCGGCGCGTTCTTGATCGTTCGTAAGGCGAGCAATATAGTCAAGTAACTTGATATTAAGCGCGGTGGCGCCTTCGAGCTCGCGGCACGTGTTCGCGTCGATGACACGCGTGCCGTGGAGCCGACCGGCAACAGTGAGATCGACTGCAAAGCGAATGGTCTGCGTGCGACGAAAGCGAAGCGTGACTTGTAGACCGTCTGGAGGCTTTCCCACCGAGCGGTGAAGCGCTGCGGGGGTGGGACACGATTCCGTTCCCGCACCATATGAAATTTCGACACCAGGCTCGCCCGCGAAGGCAGCCGTTGCAAAGGTGTACGCGGCGAGTGCGAGTACAGGCGAGCGCACGAGCACCGATAGTGACATCGTCTGAGCGTTCCGCCATGAAGCGCAACGCGGAGAGACGCTCCATCGGAAACTGCCTACCATCCCACGCGTAGGTGCTGTGGCCTCCGGTCTGCGATCACAAAAAAGGGATCAGCATCGAGTTATCGCAAAAGTCAGGCCTCTTGCAGCACCCGCATCGCATTGCCGCGGAGCACCTTGGCAATGACACGAGGCTCAATTCCAGCTCTAAGCAGCGCATCGGTGAGATCGGGCAACCCCCGAGGATCTGCCAATTGGCGCGTCGGAACAATGAACCCATCCCAGTCACTACCGAGCGCTGGCGCGTCTTCACCCACTACATCGAGGATATGTTTTAGGTGCTTGACCACTGGCTCAAGTCCGTCTCCGCCGAGATACCGTGGGCAGAAAATCACGCCGACGACGCCGCCCTTGTCTGCGACAACTTTGAGCTGCTCATCGTCGATGTTGCGCCAATGCTCGAAGGCGCCGAGTACGCCCGTATGACTGACAACCGGCGGCTTCGTCGCCATGGCGCACGCGTCGAGGAAGCCGCGCTTGTTAATGTGAGCAAGATCGACGATGACGCCAAGCGATTCGCATCGCTCGACCAGCTGGCGTCCCCATGCTGTGAGACCTTCGTGATCTTTGCGGCCTGAACCGTATGCGGGACTTCCGGCTTCGTTGGATGAGAAATGTAACAGACCAATGTACCTTACCCCCCGCTTTGCGAACGCATCGAGGTTGTCCAGATCACCTTCCAATGCGTGCGCTCCCTCTATGCCGAGTAAGGCCGCCATCGCACCAGCCTTGTTGCACGCCTCTAGCTCGTCAGCTTTCTTGACCAATCGCAGCCCGGACGGATCGCGCAACAGAGCGGCTTCGAGTGCGTCGATCTGTTCGTGGACTGCGCGCGCAAGACCACGCGTGCGTCCCATGAATGGAAGCGAAACGAGTCCGAAAAACTGCGCGCCCATTCCGCCTTCACGCATACGCGGTACGTCGACGTGGCCTCCTAGAGCGTTGAGCGGCAACGGCGGTTCGTGTCGCTTATGTACGTCGTAGCCAACCCACCGAGTCCACATGAGGGTATCGGCGTGCAAATCGATCGCGGGAGCCTCTTGGTGGATCGCAAGAGCTTCATCGGAAGCGGTCATGCCCAGTATCGTAGTGGATTCAAGGCGTGTGCCCACTGAGATTGAAGAGAGCGCATCGAGCCACTACAGTTGGATGCCGAATGGCAAGCCGTATCGTGGAGAGCGTGCTCGAACTCGTGGGCGACACGCCCCTTGTCGAAATTCGGAATCTCTCCGTTGATCGTCCTCGGGCACACGTCTGGGCCAAGATGGAGCAAGCGAACCCCAGTGGCTCCGTAAAAGATCGCGTTGCGCTCGCCATGATCAACGATGCAGAGTCGCGTGGCGTACTCAAACCAGGCGGCGTGGTGATCGAGCCAACCAGTGGAAACACGGGCATTGGCCTAGCCTTGGTGTGCGCAGTGAAGGGATATCGTTGTATTTTTACCATGCCTTCGAGCATGAGCCTTGAGCGCCGCCAATTGCTCCAAGCTTTCGGCGCCGAGGTGGTTTTGACACCTGCCGAGCGGCAAATGGAAGGCGCTATCGATCGCGCGTTGGCCATCGCGCACACGACGCAAGGCGCGTTCGTTCCGAGTCAGTTTGACAACCCGTCCAATCCGGCAGGGCACAAAGAAACGACGGCGCGTGAAATTCTCGTCGCCATGAAGGGCATCTCGTTCGACGCTTTCGTTGCCGGTGTTGGAACTGGCGGCACGATCTCGGGTGTCAGCCGAGCATTACGCGATGCGTTTGGCGCGTTTTCTTCAGGCGGACCCCTCATCGTCGCGGTTGAGCCCGAAGCCTCTGCCACAATATCGAGGGGCGAAAGCGGTCCGAGCAAAATTCAGGGACTTGCGGCTGGTTTCGTTCCCAAGAATTACGTTCCCACGCTCGTCGATCAAGTTCGCACGGTGAGCGATCGCGAAGCATGGGACGCGAAGGTCGCGCTTGCCCGTCAAGAAGGTTTACTTGTTGGAATTAGCGCAGGTGCTGCCGTGGTTGTGGCGCTCGACGTAGCGCGTGAGCTCGGAGAGGGAAAAAACGTCGTTACGATCCTGCCCGACACTGGCGAACGTTACTTCAGTCTCGAGGAGTACTTCGCTGATGCGTGAAGCGTTCGCAGAAAAGCGTGTCCTCATTGTGGGTGTTGGTGGCCTTGGCTGTCCGGTGTCAATCGCGCTTGCGGCCGCAAGGGTGGGCACGCTTGGCATCGTCGATGACGACGTTGTCGAACTCACGAACCTTCACCGACAAGTCCTCTTCGACGAGTCGATGATTGGCATACCGAAAGTTGACGCTGCTGCAACATCGCTTTCCAGGTTTGGCCCTCGGATTGAGAGGCATTGCACACGTTTTGTGCCCGAAAATGCAATTGCGATCGCAACGAATTACGATTTGATCGTCGATGCTGCAGACAATTTTCCGACGAAGTTCCTGCTGGCCGATGTTGCACGAAAGCTCCGCGTGCCCGTCGTTCATGCCTCTGCAGAACGATGGTCGGGGTTTGCGTTCGCCGTGGGGAAGAGCGCAGCACCTTGTTACCGCTGCGTGTTCGAAGATGTACCAAGCGGAGCCGCTCGCAATTGCAACGATACCGGCGTCGTAGGCGCAGCGCTCGGCGTGATCGGTGCGGTTCAAGCAGACCTTGCGCTGCGCATCTTGGCCGGTGACGCTTCGGTGGAGGGGCTGCTCTTCCAGTTTGATGGACTCCGTTCGCGGGGCCGTTCGTCTCGTCTCGCTGCGAGAGCGGACTGCGTGCTCTGCTGTGCAGACCAAGTGACCATTGAACGCACGCGCTACGTGCCGAATGCCCATGCGCGTGCTGTAAGTTGATTCAGGATCTTGACCAAGGAGAAGCACGATGGAAGTGACCATTCGAATTCCGACCCCTTTGCGCACGCTCACCGCAGGTGCCGATGAAGTTGTCGTTGCCGGAGAAACCGTCGGTGCCGCGCTCGAGGCACTCGAAGCTGCACATCCAGGCATGCGAGAGCGCCTGCTCGACGAGAAGGGCGTTCGTCGCTTTATCAATATTTACGTCGGAGAAGAGGACGTGCGTTTCCTTGACGGCCTCAACACGAAGTTGAAAGCCGGCGATCAGGTGAGCATCGTTCCGGCCATCGCAGGGGGAGCGGCATCACTTTGAATATTGCGCCTCGACTTGTGCGCCAGGCAATGGTCAAGGAGATTGCCGAAGTAGGCCAAAAGGCAATCGAGGCCAGCACGCTTGCCATCGATTTGCGACACCCTTGGTGTGCTTACGCGGTGCAATATGGCCGCGCTGCTGGGGCCAACGTCATCGATACGGATATGGGAGAAATTGGCGAGCTAAAAGAAGACAACATTGGTTACAAATTCGTGCATGACGAGCCTCGAGCTGTCGCGCAAGGGGCTCTCTTCGTGCTCGAGCACATTCGAGCTGCTGTCGTTCTATGATCCTTCTTCGAGCCAAGCGCATCGAATCAGTCCTTCAAGCCGTCGGGAACACTCCGCTCGTTCGTTTGCGTTGCTTAACGAAGAACGCGCCCGATATCAAAGTGTACGCAAAACTCGAGTTTGCGAATCCTGGCGGAAGTGTGAAGGATCGCGCCGCTTCGAGGATGATGACGGACGCTCTCGCGGATGGTCGCCTCACACGCGACAAAATTCTCATCGACTCGACGAGCGGAAACACGGGCGTTGCATACTCGCTCTTTGGCGCGGCGCTCGGTGTCAAGGTGCGCTTGGTGATGCCGTCGAACGTGTCGCGTGCACGAAAAGACATCGCGCGCGCGTTTGGAACGGAGATCACTTATTCAGATCCGATGGAGGGTTCAGACGGCGCGATTCACCTCGTTCGCAAACTGGTGAGCGAGAATCCCGATCAGTATTTTTATCCCGATCAGTATTCGAACCCGTCGAACCCTCTCGCGCACTACGAAGGCACGGGCAACGAGATTCTGGACTGCCTAGGTGACGAATTGACCCACTTCGTCGCAGGCCTAGGGACAACGGGCACGATGATGGGAACGGCGCGTAGACTCAAAGAGCATCACCGACCCATTCGGTGCATCGCGGTCGAGCCAGATGATGCACTTCACGGACTCGAGGGCTTGAAGCACCTGCCATCAAGTTTAGTTCCGGCGATTTACGATCCACTGCGTGCCGACGAGACCGTTCGGGTCTCGACAGAAGATGGGTGGGACATGGCCGACGCGCTCGCGCGAGAAGAAGGCTTACACGTTGGACATTCGTCAGGTGCAAACGTTTTTGCAGCCATTCGTGTGGCTGAACAGCTTCAACGCGAAAAGCGATCGGGATGCGTCGTCGCCATCGTTTGCGATCGAGGTGACCGCTACTTCGCGCCCCTCAAGTGGGAAAAACGTTATATTTGGTGAGCGATCGCACGAGCGAATCGAACCAAAAAGTAGGCCGATATTCTTACGGTTAGCCGCCTGCTCGTGTGAAGCATGCTCGCGGAGGGCAACGCCACATGCATCGACGCCTGTATCCATTTTCGCTGCCGATTTTTTCGATCGTCGCTTCTCTATTGAGCGGTTGCGGTGTCGCACTCCCTTCGTCGCAGACGCCCTTGATGAGTAAGCTCACGCAGCCTCCACCTCCGGAGTGTGCCGATCCAAAAAATCTAGTGTGCGAATTGCTCACGGGAAGCCCGAGCTACGTAACGACGAAGACGTCGAAGGTCGCGTATCAGAAGTTCGGACGTGGCGATCCGCTGGTGCTTGTTCATGGCTGGCCACTCAATCGTTATACGTGGAGGCGCATGCTGCCTTACTTGGCGGAGCACTTTACGGTCTACGCGATCGATGTACCGGGCGGCGGCGACACAGAGTGGAGCAACGCGACCGACTTTACGTGGCCCGGTCAAGGCAAGACGATGAAGGCCGTCGTCGATGCGCTCGGCATCACGCGTTACTACCTATTCGGTCAAGATTCGGGCGCTGTTATTGCGCGTGAACTCGCGTTGCTCGACAACGCACACGTCATCAAATTCGCGATGGCGAACACAGAAGTTCCTGACCGCCGCCCCCCGCAAGCGCTCATCGACGCGCAGGCGAAGATGTCGATGTGGAACTGGGCCGTGCGTCGAACTCTTCGGAGCAAATTCGACGATCCCGAGTTTCTGCAAAGCGACGAAGGCTTTGGCGGAAGCTTCTACGATCGCAGCTACGTGCTCGGTGATTTTCGAAAGTACATTTTGACGCCCATCGTCATCGATCCCACTCACACCGAAGGGCATCGAAGGTTCCTCGAAGGCTGGGACTGGAAGGAGCTTGACAGCCTGAGGCTCAGGCATCAGCAAATTACGGTGCCTGTGATGTTCGTCTGGGGTGAGGACGATCCAACGTTCCCACTCGCTCACGCCGAAGAGATGAGTAAGCAGTTTCCGAACTTCAAAGGCATCACTCGGATCGCAAAAGGGAAGTTGCTCATTCACGAAGAGCGCCCGAAAGAAGTGAGTGAAGCGCTGGTCGCGTTCTTTAAGGACTGACACGAAAGGGTGCGAAGTCCGCGCGTCTCATCGACCCATTTTTACTCAAGGTTTGTCTTCGGCATCCGCTCACATCTGACGGCACGTGTTTGCGCGCACGCTTGAGTGCGACAGTTGAGCGTTGAGGGCTTTTATGAACACATTTCCTCCACCAGCACTAAATGTCGATTCGATTTTTCCGCCGCCGCCTCCCGAGAACTCAACTGAGGCAGCACTCGAGTCAGTCTCGTGGCTTGTTGCGGCGTCGATGTGCGTACTGTCGACTTGCTATGAAACCGTGAAGCGTCACTCGTCGCGCGCGTAAGGCACTTCGTTTCCAAAGTCGACGCACGGAAAACATGTCGCGCCCACTTCGGGGTGCGTGCCAAACATCCACTTGGCCAATCGCGCAGAGTTGCGAAACGATAGGCCCATGAAGAATGAGCCCTCAGGGGATCCTCATGCGATCGAGAAGCTTGCGCGCCTTGGCGCATCGCACGGTGACCTCCGAGCTGGAAGCGGGGTCATGAGCGGTGTGTTGGCGCTCTGTCTCGCGCTCCTCGCTTTGCTCGGTGTCATTGGTTTTCACTTTCCCGCGTATTTGTCGACGCCCGAACTGCGTGCGCACTACAACGTCGCGACGCTTCGCTACATCATGTTTGGTGGGATGGTGATTGCCGGGGCCATTTCGGCGACCAACATCATTCTAGGACGATCGCGATGGCTCGCTGCGGCAACTGGCATCACGCTTGTGATCGCCGAGCTCGGCGGTGGCCCTTCGGTGCCTATTGGCGATTTCAAAGACCACACGCCCTATGTTGGCCTCGACTTTTTCATTCTCGATTTGCTCGGCTCGACGATCGTCTTTGTTTTCATCGAAAAAATCTTTCCCCTTCGCAAAACGCAGCCCGTGTTTCGCGCCGAATGGCAAAATGATCTGATTCACTTTTTCTTCAACCATCTGGTGGTTGGCTTCACGTTGCTTGTGACCAATCGCGTTGTGCATCAAGTGTTTGGGTGGGCAGTGAGCGCGAAGGTGCAGGGGTTGATCGCGAGTACTCCTTTTTTCGTGCAGCTATTTCTGGTCGTGCTTGTTGCCGATTTGGTGCAGTACTGGACGCATCGGGCCTATCACGAGATTTCGTTTCTGTGGCGCTTCCACTCAGTGCATCACAGTGCGCGATCGATGGACTGGCTTGCGGGATCGCGGCAGCACATCCTCGAGCTAATATTCACGCGAATCATGGTGCTCGCGCCCATCTTTGTTCTGGGATTCTCGCAGCGCGTGATCGACCTTTACGTGATCATTGTGGGCTTCCAGGCGGTATTCAATCACGCCAATGTAAACGTGCGCTTGGGATGGTTAAGGTACTTGATTGTTACTCCCAACTTCCATCATTGGCATCACTCGCGAGACACAGAAGCGATCGATAAGAACTATGCGGCTCACTTCGCGTTTCTCGATCACCTGTTTGGTACTGCGGTTACGGCCGAACAAAAGTGGCCCAAGGACTACGGAGTCGTTGGCGACTACATGCCGCTTGGCTTTCTCAAGCAGCAAGCGTTTCCGTTTGTTGGCTCAACCGAGAGCCGTGAACGCCCCACGCTTGCGGTATCCGACGCGACGTGGTCTCCCAAGAGTCCACCAGAGTGATTCATCGTTGGAGAGTTAGAACGCCAACATCTGTTGAATTTTTTGGCGATACGGCATTTGCGTAGTGTTCGTTAAGTGCGCCATGAACTTTTATGGTGCCACGGTTCGCATTCGTCTCAATGAGTGCTCTATTTTTCTCTCGGTGAGCTCACCACGTAAACGCCCCGTACGCTCAGGGAATGGTCAACAAAGTTCATCATCTCCTCGTCAGTACGGTTGCTGCGGGATGCGTCTTCGTTGCGTGTGATTCAGAAGTGCCTCAAGGCGATCAGTCCACCTTCGGTTCGACCGGTGCTGTATCAAGCGACTCGGGAAGCGGCAATCAGTATGACGCTGGTCCTCTTGGCGTTGGCGAACCTGAGGCCGACACGGCCTGCAAGAAGATGGACATCGTATTCGTCGTCGACGATTCGTTCTCAATGCAAGAGGAACAGTCGAACCTTGCGACGAATTTTCCAAAGTTCCTCGAAGTGCTGAATAAGTTCACCACAAAGACTGGTGAGCCCATCGACTATCGCATTGCAGTAACGACAACTGGCATCGATGTGAATGTGACTGAAGTGATCTCCGGAAAGTCGCAGCCCGTAGAGGTGCAAAAAGGTGACAACGGAAAATTTAAGACCACGACCGGAATGACGCGACCGTGGCTCGAGCGCAACGACGCAAACTTATCGTCAACCTTTAGTACTATTTCCAAAGTTGGGCTTGCGGGGCCGAGTTGGGAAATGCCTCTCGAGGGTAGTCGCCGCGCGCTAGGCGATCGTCTGCAAGATACGAATAAAGGATTCGTGCGCGATGATGCGCTCCTCGGCCTCGTTTACCTGACCGACGAAGACGATTGCTCACTCACCAAGGCGAGCATCACACAGCCGGAAGGAACGACTTGCGGAGCGCTCTCCGAACCAACGAGCACGTACACCGCATTTTTCGACCAGCTCAAGGGCGTGCGCGGACGATGGGCAAGTGCCGTCATCGCCGGCGAGACAAAATGCAAGTCGACCTTTGGGAGCGCGATCGAAGCCAAACGATTGAAGAGTTTCGTCGGTGAAGTGGGCGCTTCGGCCACGTTCAGCTCAATTTGCGACGGCGACTTGGCCAAGGGGCTTGAGAAGGCGTTGGCTACCTTCGACGCAGCTTGCAAGGCGTTCCCGCCGCGGTAACGCTCGTGGCAGCGGTGCTAGAGCGCCTGTGCAGTTTTGCTAGGGCCGTGCGAGGTGCTCGCGCAAAAATGTAACTGCTCTTGTCCAAAACGCTTCTGATGCGCCAGGATCTCCGAGTTGGTGCGTCTCTCCCGCAAGAGGCATGAATTCGAAGGTGCGTTTCGCTTTGGCGAGGGCATCCGTCAATTTAATTGAATTGTTAAAGAAGACGTTGTCGTCAGCCGTTCCGTGCGCAATGAGGAGAGGCCGTTGTGTCTCGCCGGGTTGCAAGGGAGTGGCGAATGTTTGCACCGCGTTCTTTTCGTAGACCCCGCGGGCATCGGGAAGGCCGAGGTAGCGTTCGGTATACGCAGTATCATAATCGCGCCAATCGCACACCGGCGCGCCTGCAACACCCACGCGGTAGATGTCAGGCCGCTTCAGTATCGCGAGCGACGCAAAGTAGCCGCCAAAGGACCAGCCCAGAACGCCTACGCGCTTGAGGTCCATTTCGGGATGCTTGGCCGCAAGCGCTTGTATCGCTGCGATATGGCCGTCGAGCGGAACGGAAGCCAAATTGTCTTTCAGAGCACGCTCGAATTCGCGTCCTCGTGCTGGCGTGCCTTTCGCGTCGATGGTCACCACGATCGCGCCTGTTGCGTCTGCGATCCACGCGTTGCGTGCATAGTTAAACGCGTCAGACGTCACCATATTGCGATGAGGACCTGCGTAGGCCGAATCGACAATCGGATACTTGCGTGAAGGATCGAAGTTGCGCGGCCTTACGATTCCGACGCGAAATTCATCGACCGAAGCTCGCTCGATCGAGACTTCGCGTAGCGAGCTCGGTTGCTCTGCAGCCGAGGGAACCGTCGCAACGATCTTGGCTTCACTTGCGCTCGTATTCCGAACGGACCACGTTCGTTCTCCGGCAACGCTGACGTCTTCGGTCGTAAGAACGTCGAACTGCTTGCTAAACCGCATCGCTTTGATCGACACGCCGATCGTGATGGGCTCGAGCCGATTGTCGCTGAGGTGGAGGGCATACACGCGCGACTCGGTTGGCTCAAACGAACCCTGAACGAACGCAATGCCTCGCCCTGGGTCGAGTCCGACAACACTTCGGTAGGCGAAGTTGGGTTGCGTCAATTCGCGAACCAGCTTTCCCGTTTTGTCACGGAGCTCGAGTTGAAAAAAACCGCTTCGTTCGCTCGACCACAAGAAAGTTCCGTTCGCTAACCACCGAGGGACAGAGTTGTCAGCGTTTATCCAAGCGTCGTCGTGCTCTTCGAGAAGTTGCGTCGTGCGGCCGTCAAGAAAGTTTACTGCAAGTAGAACCGCGTGCTGCTGCAGTCGATCCATGACATAGACGGTGGGGAGGCCGTGCTGCGGCCACTTGACCTCGATCACGTAAGGGTAGCGGTCACGATCCCAGTCAATCCACTTCGTCTTTCCGCCGCGCGAGGAAACCAAGCCAAGCCTCAACTTCGCATTGACCTTGCCCGCACGAGGGTAGGCCGGACGATGAGGCATCTTTTCCGGGTGCGCGAGATCAACGATCGACATCGCTTCGACGCCAGAATTGTCGACCTCTTCGTAGAGCAATTGCGATTCATCGGGCGACCACCAATAGCCGCGCGACCGATCGAACTCTTCTTGCGCGATAAAATCGGCGAGCCCGTGACTTACGACTTCTGTGCCGCCTTTGGTAATGGCGACAGGTTTCTTCTTGTCAGAAGTGAGATCGATCATCCAAAGATCGTTATCGCGCACGTAGGCGAGGTGTTTGCCGCTGGGCGAGAGTCTTGGATCGATCACAGCGCCAGGGCCAGTTTCGAGAATGCGGAACGTTCGAGTGCTTCGGTCATACAGGACAGCTCGACCCGATAGCGTTACGATGACGTGCATACCGTCGTCGGCGAGCTCGAACGCAGTGAAGCCCGACGCCGTAATACGAAGTCTCTCTCGACGAGCCTTTTCTGCGGGTGAAAGATCTTCTGGACCTTTGGCGATCGCATCCGGCGTCAACACTTCCTTCTCGGTGTTCGTGGTGACGTCGACTTCCCACAACGATTGACGCGGATCACGTGCTCCCGAGCGCAGGAACAAAACGACCTTCCCATCGGGGGTTGGCTGCGCAATCTTTGGCGTTCCTAGGCGGAAGTTTCGCGTCAGTGCGAGCGACCGAATGAAGTCGGGGTCACCTGCATCCGTGGCCAGAAAATCGCCCTTCGATTCGCTCGTACCGGCGTCGGGAAATGAGGGGCGGGGCGAAGGTTGCGGTGTTGTGCGTGGCCCACAACCTGCGAGCGCGGCAAAAAGAGAAACGAAGTGGCATGTACGCATGGGGAAGTGCGACGCTAACGCGAACAACGCACACGACACAACGGAGCTAACGACTGACGATGGGCCGACCTGGATGCACCGCTCGTGAGCGGTCTGCTGCACTACTTGTTGCGGTCTGCGCTGTGGCATGCACGCCAGCTACTCCCGAGCCGAGGGTTCCGCCTCCCGCTGCTCTTGTGCCTAGAGCCCGCTCTGCGCCTTCGGCAGAGCCGTTCTTCCTCTGGCAAGGTCTCGATCACGAGTGGCTGCGTTCTTTTTTTGGAGCGCGGGTTCCGCATCGCGTGAGTCTGCTCGGATCCGAAGTGACGAGCGAGGACACAGCGCCAAGATCAAGCGGAGCTGCCAGAGGTGTTGCAACTTTTGCTTTCGCTCAGAACACAGGTGTCGACGGTAATTTTATGCGCCCCGTCGGTTACATTTCGGGTGTTCTTGGCGCATCGGTGCTCGCATCGCGTGCGGTCACTGAATTTGCAGGCACTGACGATGCGACAGAGGTCTCGCATCCTCAAGGACACGTCGACGAAGTGAAGACGATTTCGTTCGATTTTCCTAACGCACCTGCTGGCGCTGTGAGCGCGTTCGTCCTTCAAGGCTTCGAGTTTGAATCGTCCTGCGATCCCGACAAACAACCCCCAAACAGACCGTGTAACTCGCACGGCTTGTGGCCGTACGATCTGCGCGTATCGCTCGGCGAATGCAGTCGAGTGGAGCAAACCTTCTCGTGTCCGATAACGTTTCGTATCTATCGAGCGTGGACGCCAAACAAAGGGGGGTTGCCGCCGTTCGAGGTGAAGCCACTTAACGATAAGCTCGATTGGAAACTTCGTTTACGAAGTATTCTCATCGTCGGAAACTCATCGACCTTCGAGGCCGTGGCCATCACCTCAAAGAGCGATCGCAAGTTGAACGATCCCACGCGCGAACCTCAGCTACACACGATTCATCCCAGCGGCCCAGGCCCTTACCTTACTGCGACCGTTGGCATCACGGGGTTTGGCTTCGAGCTCCATAAAATCGGAGATGCAGATCGCTTGCTCAATCTCGGTCGATATATCGGTGGCCTACGCTTCAATGTTGATGGCGAGGTCTTCGATCGCACGCTACGCACTCTTACGTTTAGAGCGAACCATCAGGTTTGGGCGCCAGGTACGGTTGTCGAGAGCGGCGTTCGCAGTTTTCTCGAGGCGCGCGCCCTCTTCTTCGGCAGTGGCGCGACGGTTCATCAAGCCAAAGCTGGGTCGCTATGCGTCAATAGCAGCAAGCAAGCGCCTTTCTTCAGTCGTTGGCGAGCGTGTGGCGGAAAAAAGCGAGGCCCCGAGCGAAGCCGCGATGCGGTTACCTTTGAGATTCCGTAGGGGAGTTGGGCCATGTGCAGTAAGCTTGCCAGCTCGCCATGCGAGACATCCCCCTTTGGGCTGCGGGCAAGTTGCAAATAACGCGCGCCACACTCGAGCAAGTGTTTGACGAAGCACGAGCCGCGTATGTTCGCGACGAAGAGTCTTGCGGCTTTCTGCTCGGACCGCGCGAACCTTGGGCAGTGATCGACGAGGTTATGCCAATGGTCAATCGTGCAAACCAATTGCACGCACTCGATCCCACGATGTATCCGCGAACGGGCCGCATGTACTTTGACATTGATTCGCTCAAGTTTCAGCGCGTCATTGAACGAGGAAATGCAAGCGAGAGACCAGTCAAGGTACTTTACCATTCGCACCTCGATGTCGGAGCGTACTTTTCAGAGACCGACGCTCAAGTCGCACTGATGGGCGGCGCCGAGCCGCCATTCGACCTTGCCTACCTGGTGACCAGTGTTCGATGCGGCGCAGTCGACGATCACGCGCTGTTTGTCTGGACCGCTGGCGCCTTTGTGCAAAGCGCGCTTGAGGTCCACGGTTGAAACGCATCGTGAGCTTGAGGCTTCTTGTGGCGCTGGTCGTGTTTCCGAGCACGCTTCCGGCTTACGCTTCAGAGGCGAGTGATTTGCTCGGTCGCGTGCGTGATGAGTGGGCAAAGCGAGGCATCGCAAGCCATAAGCTCGCGAGCCGATTTCTCCTCGACGACGAAGCGCTTCAGATTCGCTTACCGGACCGCGGCGTAGCGCCATGCGGATCCCTTGTCGCAATTGGGCCGCGCACGATGAGCTTTGCACTACAGGACGCGGTCGACAATGTTGAGGATGCGCGCATTCCGAGCGTTGGCGGCGTTGCAGCAATCGGAACTTGCGATCTAAAGCGGCTCTCGCGCGTTCGCGTTTCTGCGAGTGCCGGGCGCGGAGCAATTGAGTTCGTCTTTACTGCGGGGCCGACGGCGGCTCCTCCGATTTCGTCGTGGGTGCCTGAGCGCACAGGAACCGTCGTTTTTCTTCCGCAAGATCCGGGCTCTCCGCCCGCATTGCCGCTTTTGACCGAACGCGTGGCGAGCGCGAATCGCCGAGCAAAAGAGCGCACTGGTGTTGCTAAGGAAGGTCAAGAAACGGAACTATCAGCGTTGGGCGCCGCGGACTGGAATGTCCGGCTCGAACCCGGTTGCCATCGCTTTGATGTTCTTGGAGAAGCTCACGCAGGAAGTTCGACCCGGCACGAGCTTGACGCAGAGTTGCGAGAACCCGATGACGGCAGATCGCTCGCGCGCGATCGCACCGACTCGGCCGATGCACGCCTTGAGCACTGCGTCGGCGAGGAAACACAGGCCACCGTCGTCGTGTCAGGTTCGGCAAACACAAAGGTCAGCATCCTTCACCACGCATGGGCGCTTCCTCCGCATTTGCCCGTGCATTGGGGAGCGCCGATTCGTGCGCGCATTGCGACACTCTTGCATGCGCGCAACCTGAGTCTCGGTCGTGGTAGAATCTCGGCCGCAACGCGTGGCATCTCGGGTCGCACCCACTTCGCGCAAACTATACGGCGAGGCTCTTGCTACGTTGCGATTGTTGCGAGCGAGGGTGAACCCGGGCGTGGGTTAGGATTGCGCGCTCAAGTAGGCGGCGTCGACTTTGCAGACGAACGTGGCGTTCTCGACCAGTCGGCGGCGGTAACGTTTTGCGCAGGCAGGCACGGGTTGGCAACTTTCGAGGTCGAGTCGCGAGGTTCAGGTTCGGCGTGGATGTTGATGCTCATCGAAACTGTGGAGGGTGCGTGGTCGTTCGAGCGCTAAAAGTTGCTCTCGGTGTCCTTCTGCTTGCCGCGTGCGGTCCTAAGCAAGATGGTAAACATGCTGTACATTCTGCGGGTTCGCTCGTTGTAACTCCTGGCGAGCTAGATGCGAAGTTACTGCTTCGCGAGCCCGAAGAGCGTCTGCGCGCGCTCGGAGCGCCACCAGGTCAAGTGATCATGGCTGGACCTCTTGCCGAAGGGGAGCGTCGCGGCGCATTCGTAGAGTTCTCCGCTGATGCGTGCCTTGTCGTTTACGGTCGTGCGAGTGGCAGCGTCGAGGATGTCGACGTCATCATCTTTTCCGACGAAGGAGCGCCACTTGCGATCGACGAGTCACCCGACCCGCGCCCATCGGTTATTCTGTGCCCGCCGCATCCGGCGCGTGTATTCATCTCGGTCCACCTGCCGGGCGGAGAAGGCATTGTTGCCG
>JAHFDZ010000020.1:15819-39111 GCA_023248745.1 Myxococcales bacterium
AGCGCTGATGCTTGGCCAGGGCTACGCGAAGCGATCGAACGCCATCGCACACAAGTGCCTGGTCCTTGGCAAGAAACTCGGAAGACCGCCGTTGCGCTCGACGCTCGTGCACCGACAGCAGTTGGCATGACGGTCGAAGCAGGTGAGTGCGCCGATGCGCTTATTCTTGGCGGTGAAGAGTTGGGCACGTTTGACGCCGAATTTGTAGACGCCGACGGACGATTTGTCGCGCGTGCCCATGATTCCGTTGGCTCGCGCGCACTCGTCGTTTGTGGCGATCGCGCGATTAAGGGGACCCTCATTTTGCGCCCTCATTTTGGCCGCGGTGTCGCTGCTCTGGTGCTGAGTCGCGTACCTGCCGAGCGTGCTCACATGATCGCGGAGTCGGACGCGATGTGGGGAGAGCGTGGCGCGACGTTGCCGGCAGCGATGGGTGCGATCGAGCAGAATTTAACCAAGCATGGTTACGAAAAGGTGGGCTCAAAAACAGGCGTACTCCCGGTCGGGCGTCGCGCAACACAGACGTTCAACACGCATGCGCCTTGTGTACGGGTCGACACTGTAACCGGTGCACCACTCTCGATGATTACGACGTGGCTTTGGAATGATGAAGGTCACTTGGTGGGCGCACCACGTGGTGCGCTTGTGTCCACCGGTTTTGTGTGCGCAAAGCAGAACGTTCGCGTTGACGTTGAGAGCTTTGGTGGCAGCGGTCCGTACGGCGTCCTCGTTCATCGCATCAGGCTTCCAATCGGCAAGACGCCGCCTCTGGCCGCCTCAAGAATGCTAACGGCCGCGCCCGATCTCGCGCTCAATAAAGAAACCAAGATTGTTACAAAAGCGATTGCTGCCGACGTGCTTGCGACCGAAACCATTCACCTTGATGGTCGCAAGTGCACGGAAGTTGGAGTGGGCATCGAAGGCACCGCAGCGGGTGTGTTCCTTCGCCTCGTGAGCCAGAATGGCGACGAGATCGATCGCAACGAAGGCGACTATTCGGCACGCGTAAAGGGATGCGCCGAAAGTGATCTGAAGCTCGAAATTACTGCTTCCGGTGCAGTCGTCGCGGCAGTCGGAATTGCAGCAACCGCACGCTAGCCTTGAGCTTGGATTTTAAGGAGCAGCGCGTCTGCTGCCGTTGGATCGACTCCGCCTATCGAGAGCGCCTTGCCTCTTCGTGGGATGAAGGTCAAGCGGCACGCACCGTTTGCGCTTGGCCGCAAACTCGAGAAAAAGAAGTCAAGTCCGACGCCGATCGACGCAACAAGAAGCCCAACGGCAAGCAACGAAGGCGACGCTGCGCGCACCCCATCGGTGAATAGGCCCATACCGATCGCGCTTCCGAGAAACAGCGCGATGAGGCCAGCATAAAATGTAACACGTGGGTAACGAATATCGCGTTGCGCGCGAACGAGGCCAGTTCGTGGAACGACCACTTCGCTGTCGCGAAGTACGCGCCCGAGCATCTCCATCTTGGTGCGAATTCTTACGCTGTCTTGGGCGATGACCACGTCCGTTGGACAGCGATACCCGAGTGCGAGGCGCGCAAACGCACGTGTTCCGCGCGAAACGAAGAGAATGCCTGACAGCGCAAGCAAGGTCGTGGCAATGGGTCCGCGAGGCGTTGGCAACAACTCGCCACGCAAATTGGAAGGCGGCGTCGCGTCGCCTTTTTTCGTCGGGACCGAAGCCCCATGCCCTTTGAGCGCGCATCGCAAGCGCGCATCATGCACTTGAAGGCGCGAGGCGACACCTTGGGCTGCGAGATCGCTCGAGGCAGAGAGCGCAAGCGCCGCGCTGATCCCTTCGGTGCGAGCGGTGATGTCGTCGTACCGAACGTCAGCTTTATTAACCAATTGGCCGAGCTCTTCCCAACACGCTGACGCCGAGTCACCGAACGCGACATCGAGCAACGGCGTTGGGTCGAACGGCGAGAACGTTGCGAGGGATACGACGCGCTTCACAAGATCGGAAGGCGAAGCGCCGCTTGTGGCCGCACTTGCGAGCGAGTGAGCAGCGAGCGCACTGGCCAGCGCGCGCTCGGCATCGTCTCGTGGTCCGCTTGAAAGGACTTTGACAAGGTCGCCGAAGGGTGTCTGGCGCTGGGCTTCGTCCCACGTCGAATCAACGACACGTTCGTGCCAGGGCGCAGCTGGATAATAAGCTTGACCAAGCACGGGCTCGGCGAGGGCGAGCACAGCGTTGAGATCGGAATGGCGCGAAAGCGCATCGAAGGCGCGTCGCTCAATAGTGTCTGACATGGTTACATACGTCCGCGAAGCCGCCGAATATCGGGGCAACGGTCAGCAGTGTAACGAGAATTGCGTCGATTACGGCTCAAAAATGGCAACGTCGCCTGCGTACTCTTGGGCTGGCCGATCGGTGCTCCGCCAGAAATTTGCGACAAGTGCCGTTCCCGATACGCGCTGAGGAAAGTAACCCGCGAATTTCCCGGGTTGGTCAATTGCACGCAGGCTCCATTGGTGAGTGCCATCGCTCTTTGGAACGCCAGAGGCGACGCGAAGTGTTCCCACGGTTGCGTCTTGGTAGAGAATTGTGACCGCACCGGAGCTCTCGGCTGTGATCGAAGAATCATCGCCAACGATATGCACGCCATCCGTGAATGCCTTACCGCTCAGGGCGCTTCCGTCGTCTACCGATTCGGGTGCGCCCACGGTTTTTCCGTCAGCGATCTTTACGTATTGCAGTCGCTCGCGCGTTCCGTTCACGTAGCTGACGTGCCAGTTATTCTTGCTGTCGATAAAGAGCGACGTGCCGACTCCTACGTCGCCAGTATCGACGGCTGTGTTGTCGCTTCGCAATCCGGTTTCACCATCGACGATGGTCGAGTTCCACTTCGATCCCGACTTTTGAAGCATCAGCAAATTGCCGTGGATGCGGTCATACGCAACGATACCGAGGCCTTGTGGGCCGTTTGCAATGCTGATGTAGACGCCGAGCCCTTCGGGGTAAATGTTGAGAAAATCAGGGTCGACGACAGTTCCGCACGCAGGAACGTCCTTGAGCAACACGCACGACTTCGTTCCGGTTAAGCCAGACTTACACTCTGGTGCGCATCCGGTGATGGTCGTCTGACACGTGCCACTTTCACGAATGCACAGTTGACTGTTTTCACAATCCACCGCGCGACAAGGGCTAGCGTCGTCGACGGCGACATCTTCAAATAGCCAGTCGTTTGACGAACGAGGCGTTTCGACTTGCGCCTTTGCAAGCATCACTTTTGAGCGCGCGCGCCCCTTGCCGCTCTTCTCGATGCCGAAGAACGCGACCGTAGGAAGGCCCTCGACAAGAATCAACTTCGCAAAGCGACCATAGTCGCCGTCAGCCGTCCCCTCTTTGATAAAGTGGGTTGACCATTTTTTTCCGTCGTAAGAAGCGAGCTTGAGGCTGTGCGTCGTCGCGTCGTAATAGGAAATGAACGGCTGTCCGTTACTGCCAAGTTGAATGCTCGAATAGAGACCAACGTTCGATCCGAGATCGGACTCGCCGCCTCGCCAACCCTTGGGGTCGTTCGCCGGGCAGGTGCCATCCGTTCGAGCAGGAGGCAAACCATCGACGGTCTGCCAATTGACAACCTTCTTACCTAAATCGTATTTTCCCGCGACAAGGTCACCCCAGACATTGCTACCGCCTTTGTCGACGTCATTGTAACCAGAAACCCAGACGGTGCCGTCGCTTCCAAGCGCGACGGAGGTGTACGCGCCCACGATGCCTATGGTGTTCGCCGCGCCGCACTCATCGTTACACGTTGGACCGCAGCCGGTCTTCACGTTGTCGGCGATGTTGGAGCCGCACGAGCAACCTTCCATGCTCGCGCCTCCGAACGCGATCGATGCCAGTGCGATTTGCGTAACGGTTGGACGGCGCCGCCTGAGGAACGCAAAGAGTCCGAATACACCGCCGAGGCATAGCCAACCGATGCCGCCGCTGGGCCCTCTTGGTGTCGTCATGCTGCACGACGAACTGCCGTCGAGAGTGCCGTCGCCTCGCCCGCGAATCAGAGCGTCGCTGGTGCTGCCGACATTGCCTTCTTCGTCGCGGACTTCGACAGTGACGGCATCATTCTTGTGGAACGTCACCTCGCGCAGAGGTTCCCATTCTGTGAACGCTTCGTTGTTTTTCGCGAAACGCATTCGAAGATTCGCGTCGCTCGACACGTAGTCGTAGGCAAAGACCTTCTTACCGTCTGACGCTTTTACCAACTCGACAACGGGAGGTAGCGTATCGATCACGAACGGAATTTGCGCAGGTGCGCCTTCGGATGCAGGTTGCCCGACGGCGCGGGAGGAGACGTAGAGCGTGTGTTTTCCCTGAAGAATCATTGCGTCGTTGTCGACGACAATAGTTCCACTTCTTGACCATGTGGAGTGTGTGCCTCGATCGATCCAATAGGTGTATTCGACGGGCTCTGGACCCTCGAGCGTTGAAGTTGCATTCACGATGAGCTTCGGAAAGAGGTCACGACGGGCGGTATTGAGCGACATCGCTTCGGGGTGAATGTCACGCGATCGAATGTCCGCGCGTGTGCCCGAGAGGCTAATTTTTTGAGCGACGCTCAGATTCGCGAAAAGCGCCAAGAAGTCTTCGTCGGTATCGGTGATCTTTCGAATCGACCCGTCGGGAATGCTCAGCATCAGGCCCTGCGCCTTGAGTGCGCCCGAAACATCGAACGGTGAAAGACCATCTGCCAACAGGCCGCCGAGCATGTCGGTGAGTATTCCACTGAAGCCAGTGGCAATCGCTGCGGGCTCTTCGATCAGCAGGTCCGAGTTGGATACCTGCGCGTTTTTCACTTCGAGGTTGCCGATCACAGGGAGCAATCCGCCGTTTGGATTCTTCACCGGGTCCTTACCAGTTTGCAATGTAACTGGTACTGTTACATCTGCAGTAAAGGTGAAGGCGCGAACAAAGCGACCGTACGACTGGATGTAAAAGTCGACCGCGAATTTTGGAAGAGTGAGTTTGAGAAGCGGATCTTTGGTGGCATCCGTACCTGCGCCAAGCTCGACCTGCGGCGGGCGTTGCGGCCTTGTGGCGATTGCGACAGGAGCTGGCCTCTGATCAAACGCGAGGCGCTTGAGTGAAGGCGCGAGCAAGCTGAGCAAGCCGGAGTTGAGCGCAGCCGTTTGCGCCGTCGATACACCAAGACAAAGGCTTCCACCGTTGTAGAGACCCGTGAACGCGTAGTTGAGGAAACGTTCAGAGAGCGCGAAGCCGATGTGAGGACCTGTCTCGCCGGTTGGCCAAGGCGTCACCTTGTCTGCTCGCAGAGCCTTCGGCACAGGGATGCCGGTGGGAATTGGATTGTCAGCTTTCGGAACGCATGCGCTTTGCGGCGCAGCACGAAGGCCACCGCGCATCGAAAGCGTGATGCCGTTGCTCGTCTTGTCGTTCACCAGTGCTTCGCCTGGCGAAGGATCGAGCGCACCACCTGCGGCAATTTGCAAATCGACCATTCCCTGCGAGCCAGGGAGTACGCCTGAGAGAAGGTCGCCAACAGACAACCTGCCTTCAACGCCCAGCAACGTCGGAACGCACTTGGTGCGATCGGAATCGAATAGGCAACGTTTTGCGGTTGCCGGATCGGTTGTGTCAGGGCTCGAGCCCGTTGGACAGTTGGGTGTTACGAGTACGTTCGGCGATTGGCATAGCGCGTTGCCCAGAGCGTCGCGCACCTGGTTGACGACGGCTCCCTTGATCGAACTGAAGGCCGCATTTTTGATCGCGCCGTAAATGCCATTGCAAACGGAAGTGAAGAACCCACAGTCCTTGCAAATGCCAATATCGTCTTGCGTAATGCCAATATCGATTTGTGCCGATTTCGTATCAATTTTAGTGAAGCCACTTCGTGGTGACAGTGTTTCGGCAATCGCAGGCAGCTCGATCGATACCGAAACAGTTTTGTAGTCGTAGTCCGGAGTCTCCGAGTTGCAGCTTCCGCTTCCAAGCCCAATGCGGAACTCGCCAAGCGCTTGAAGCTTCATTGGAAGATCGCGCAGGCGAATGGGAACGGTGCCCTTGAGGCGAATATTGGAAGGCGAGATTGCGTCGATGCGCAACTTCATATCTTTGAGTTTGAGGTCGACGTAGCACCGAGGCGGATTCGTGGTGGTGCTCGAACCCGTTCGGCAGACATCGAGATCTTGCTTACCGAGCACTGGAATGTCGACTTGAGTCGATGTTTTGGGGATCTCTACCGAGTAGACGCCGCCTGTTGTTCCGAGAAAGGTTTCGGCGAGCGAGGGTGCGTTCGTACCCAAGAAATCGAGACCGGATCGCGTCACACGAAGCGCCGCTGCCTTGTCAACGCTTTCTCCCGCAGGATAGCCGCCCGCAATGGGCTGCATGCATCCGCTTCCGCATCCGCCCCCGCCTCCACACGCAGCAATCGTCGAGAATGCCAAAAGTGTAAGCGCCCAAGACCGCAAAGGCAGACTGCCCACTAGCCCGCGACGACCCATTCAATCCTCCGGCGGCCGCTAAAGGCTCGCCGGAAAATTGTAGCCGATCCTCCACCCGTGGGCACATGAACTCCGGCGAATGAGCGAGGTGCAGGCTCATTCGAGACTCTCTTTGCGCCACGCGTTGTGCATTGCGTTAGACACGTACTGCGGCGAGGAAGCGTCGCGCTACGACTGGCCCAAAATCGAATATCTACGATGGACGACTATGGGAGATCGAGTTGCGCGCCATAGTCGACAAGCGACATGAATGACGTGAGGCGCTTACGGAAGTCGTCCTTTGTCATCGAAAGTAGGCGCGATGGGCCGACTCCCTCCACGCAGAACGAGCCCGCCGCAGACGCGAAAAAGAGCGCCTTTCGGAGTGCTTGAGGCGATGTTTGATCGGTGCGTGCGAGGTAAGCGAACAGGCCACCCGCGAATGAATCGCCCGCGCCCGTCGGATCAACGACTTCTTCGAGCGGATAGGCCGGCACGAAGAAAGTGCCCGCTTCGTCGAAGAGCAACGCGCCGAATTCGCCGCGTTTGATGATGACGCGCGCTGGCCCCATCTTTTGAATGGCTCTTGCGGCTTTCGGCAAGTTGAAAATACCGGAGAGCTCGCGAGCCTCTTCGTCGTTGACGATGAGCAAATCAACTTGAGCGAGAACTTTCCGCAAGGTCTCGGGCTCTCCCGAAATCCAGAAATTCATGGTGTCGGCGGCGACGAACCGAGGCTTCTTTACTTGCTGCAAGACGTGTAATTGAAGCGCCGGGTGGATATTGCCTAAAAGCAAAAACTCAGGATTCTGTGCATTAGGCAATATCTTTGGTTGAAAGTGCGCGAAGACGTTGAGCTGCGTGTCCAGCGTTTCGCGACTGTTGAGGTCGGCTGCGTATCGACCACGCCAACGAAACGTTTTGCCCTTCGCGCGTTCAATTCCGTCGATGTCGATCGAACGAGCACGAAGTTGGTCAAGTGTCTTGACGTCAAAGTCTTCGCCAACGATGCCAACCACACGCGCCGGGTGGAGCAACGAGGTTGCAATGGCCGAGTATGTCGCCGCACCGCCGACGGTGTTGTTGAACACACCGCTTGGCAACTCGAGATCGTCATACGCAACCGAACCCACAATCAGAACTGGTTCAACGCTCACAACTTCGCTCCTCGAAAAAGATTCGGATAATTGACTGCATAGAAAAGGTCAGAGTGCGCCGTGGCGCAGCAGCGACTCTGCGAGACTTGCTCGTCGTGGGCGCCGTGCGTGTTCAGCAATCACGATTGAACGGAGTTCGTCGAACGCGCGTTCGAGATTGTCATTCAGAATCAGATAGTCAAATAGCGCGTAATGCTCGATTTCCTTTTTTGCAGCCGCGAAGCGAGCCCTCAGCGATTCTTCGGTTTCGCTGGCCCGGTTTCGCAAGCGCTTTTCAAGCTCGACGAGCGAAGGCGGGAGAATAAAGAGCGTGATGACGTCAGGCATTTTTGCGCGAATCTGACGCGCGCCTTGGTAGTCGATATCGAAAATGATGCCGTTGCAGCCCGGCTGCGCCAACGTTCGCGTGATCTCGGAAAGGGAAGTCCCGTAGAGATTGCCGTGAACCTCGGCCCATTCAAGGAATGCACCTTCGGCGATTTTCGCCTCGAAGGCTTGGCGAGTGACGAAGTGATAGTCGGTACCATCGACTTCGTTCGATCGAGGCGATCGCGTGGTGTGTGAAACGCTGAACCGAAGGTCCGGGCAACGTTCGAGGAGTCGATGGGTGAGCGTCGTCTTACCCGCACCACTCGGGGACGAGAGAATAATGGGCAAGAATGTTGACGGAATCGCGCTCGAGAAGTTCATTCGATATTTTGAGCCTGTTCGCGCATGCGTTCGATTTCAGCGCGAAGTTCGATGGACAGATGCGAGATCTCTGCAGTGAGGCTTTTGGCACCAAGCGTATTTGCTTCGCGACTCATCTCCTGTAGCAAAAAGTCGAGGCGACGGCCGCAAGGACCTTCAGTCGTCGTTGCAACTTCTGCGGCGGCAATGTGCGCAACGAGGCGAGCGACTTCTTCTGTCGTGTCAGCACGCTCGGAGGCAATGGCGAGCTCTTGTGCAAGACGGGCAGGGTCCGCGAATTCCCGGCCTGAAAGCCATCCTTGGATGCGCATGCTCATCCGCTGGTGGTGGTCTGAAAGCGCTCTTGGGAGCATAACGTCAAGTTTCTTTATCGTTTCACGCATCGAGCTCAGCCTTGCCGTAAACTCGCTTGCGAGCGCTGCGCCCTCGCTCGTGCGTGTTTCGTCCAGCGAAAAGACGGCCGCACCGAGTGCGCGTTCAAATGCATCTTTGAGCGCGTTGTCTTCGGTATTCAATTCGGCGACAAACAATTGCGGCATCGACAACAGCGTGGTGAATGGCAACGCCTCGCCGGGAGCGAGCTCGTCCCGAAGGCCGAGCAAAGCGGCATAGGCTTCCTTCGCGCGTGCCATCGAGAAAACGCTGCGACTGCTCGATACTTCGAAGCGTACGTGGGCGTCGAATCGGCCACGACTAAAGCGACTTCGGATCGTCTGTTCGATACGGCCAGTTGCGCTCGACAGTTCGCGCGGCGCGTTCACTCGAATTTCGATCTGGCGGTGGTTAACGCTGCGTAGCTCGATGGCGAATTCGCCACTCGTGCACGAGGCCACACCTTTCCCGAAACCCGTCATGCTTCGCAATGCGATGGCTCCATGATGTTAAGTAAATTTACTTTTTTCGAAACAGCGATTCGAGCTTTGCTTTGCTCGCGTCGATGCGCGCAGTGTTGTCTTCGGGGCTGCCAGAACGAAACCTAAAAAAGGTGCAGCGGTTAGCCGTTTCCCGATCAGGAATGTACTCGGCAATGTGCTCTTTGCACTCGTTGTAAGCCGACGCATCCCAGTACTCGCAGTTCTTGCAGCAGTGCAAATCGGCACGACAATGGGGGCATTGGTCGGTGCGTTGCATCTTGACGTCGAATTCGAGTTTGCCATGGCACTTTTGGCAGACGTGCTTCTTCTCTTCGACCTTAGGAATCCAGCCCATGCGCTTCTTGATGGCACCGCTCAGAGGCCGCGTTTACGTTTCACAAGGTCGCGCGCACGCGCATATTCGATGTCCCATTGAGGCGTGCCTTCGCGAACGTGGCGGAGCTGTGCGCGAATGTCTGACTCGAGATCGTCGTCGGCAGACATGTACTTCTTGAAGATTGGCGCCATGCGTTTGCGCAGGTCGACATCTTCGACCCAAATTTCTTCCACGTGGTGCGAGTGCTGGAAAATTTCGACGACCTGATCGAGCAAGTAATCGAGCGAATCGTCACCAAGTTTGATCCCTTTTTCGTCGGCGACGAGCTGCCTGACGCGAAAGAGCTCGCTTGATGGCTTGCCCGTGCGATCGACGATGTCTCGCGCGCGGTCGTTGATTTCTTTCTCGTCGGAAAGATACTGGTCGAGAACCGATCGCACGTCGGCTTCGACGTCCTTGGCTGACTCGGTCTCGATGTCTTTGTTGGCAATCAGGGCACGAACCACATCGGTCGCGATTGGGCCGACCTTTCCGCCATAGAGCCGCATGCGCGAGACCCTACTTCAGTCAACCCCGAGCGACAACGCGCGAGTTGATGAACTTGGCGCTCTAACCCTTGCTTTTTCGCTTAGGCGCAGGTGGATCGGGGGGCGGTGGTGGCATCGTGGCGCGGCTTGGCGCTGCCGTTTCGGGAAGATGAAGCCGACGCACCACGGCGAGTTTCTGACGGTCTTTGTATTGTGAGTGCGAGGCTTCGCCCAACTCATTGGCTGTTTCCGTATCGCGATCGACAATTTGGAATTCACAAATGACGAATCCAACTCGGCCCATCGCGTTGTCGGTCGAGACTCGTTGAATGATCCGATCGGTGAGTCGAATCGGCATGTCGACGACGAAGTGAACGACGCGATAATTGTCGGCGCTGAACTGGTTGTCGCTCGGGGTGTAGTCGTTGTCGCCAGGCGCTGGCTGGAGTTTTGGACGAAGCTGGCTCAGCCCCGGGTTCTTGTCGCAATAAGCACGAAAATTGAACAGCGAATTGATGCTTTGGCCCGGGACTACGTAGTTGAAAGGGAACAGCTTTTGCGTAAGAAATTGCAGCACAGGAAAGATGTCCTGCTTCTCGCGTGTCACGACACGGAACCGAAGCTTGTCGTAAATTTGCGCTGCGACCGTTTCTTGTTTTGAAAGTAACTTTGTATAGAGCGAGTCCTTATTTTTTCGCCCGCCGACAAATTCGGTAATTGGGAAACCGCCGGCAAGCATGCTGCCGATGACGCGATACACCTTCTCTTCGACGAGCTGGAAGAGCTCCTGGTCACTCACGGGCACGTGCATGAGCAATTCGCGGCCTTCGAGATGGTGGATGATGTGCATGCACTTCAAGATTGCGCAGGCGCAAAGCTGGCGATGACCTTGTCCACTCGCTAATCGAAGTAATTCTTCGACTGGCAAATTCGCTATTTGCTTTGGAATCGGAAATAGGAAATTGCGTTGCAAATAGCCGATTGCTTCACGCCTCAATGCATCGATGCGCGCTCGGTCGTCGGCGTCGGCAGGATCGAGCTCTTGAACCAGTAGAAACTGACGGATTTCGAGTTCAGACGTGAGATCGAGGCGCGTCCAATCGATGACGGAATGACCACGCAGGATGAGGCGCAGGCTCTCGAGATCGGCGAGATTGAAATCTTCGAGCCGTTTCAGCCCGATGCGAGTGCCGCCGCCCTTCATTGATTGAAGGCTCGGTCAAATTTGCGGGAGGCGCAACGACGAATCAACGGACGGAGGCGGAGTCACTCCTGACCGCGAAGGGCGGACGCGCCCGAGAGAGAGTGTGCCGAGAAAAATGCACGCAGTAACCGCGAGCACAGCAAGGTGCCCGACGAACGCGCCTGAGCACCCAGCGATCGCGACCGGCGCGATTGCTACGAGGCACCAGGGAGTGAGGTTCAAACGATTCAATCGGATTCTCCGTTCGAGAAAGGGGAGAAGCCCCTAACTGTAGGACACGGTCGGACATGCCGGCCTGCCGGTCAACTTTTGTACAGAGGTAAGCACCCCGTCCGCAAGCCAAAGCAGACATCGAGCCAGGTCCAAGGTGTCGAAAATGCCCAATATTTGGCCCTATCTGGAAATTTCCGTCGAGAACGGACGTGTCGCCGACACCACCCCGTGTGTCGGTTGACACAAACGAGGACCGTTCGCGCATATAGTGCTCGGCATGTACTTGAGCAGTCCGCCCTCCCAAAATGCACAAGACCGCGAGAGCGCTCCGAAAATTCGCGCCTCAAAAGGCAATCGAAAGTTGGTCATGGTGACGGCCTACGACGTCGCCATGGCTCGGCTCGTCGACGAAGCGGGCGTCGACATCGTGCTCGTGGGCGATTCGCTCGGGATGGTGTTTCAGGGCGGCCAGAACACGCTCGGCGTAACCGTCGACGATGTTTGCTACCACGGACGAGCAGTTGCGCGCGGCCTCGCACGTGCCCACCTGGTCGGCGATATGCCGTTCATGAGCTACCAAGTATCGCCGGAGCAGGCGGTTGCGAGCGCCGGGCGTCTCATCAAGGAGGGCGCGTTCGAAGCCGTGAAGGTTGAAGGCGGCGAACCTTTTGCTGAGCACGTTCGACGGATCGTGTTGTCGGGGATTCCAGTCATGGGCCACGTTGGCTTGATGCCACAGAGCGTCCATGCGCTCGGCGGATTTCGCGTGCAAGGCAAGACCGAAGCGCAGGCAGAAGCCATCCTCCGCGATGCAAAGGCGATCGAAGAGGCGGGTGCTTACTCGATCGTTCTCGAGGCAATTCCGACGGCGTTGGCACAAAAGGTAACGAACGCGGTATCAATTCCAACCATTGGTATTGGAGCAGGCGCTTCGTGCGACGGCCAGGTGCTTGTCCTCAACGACCTGCTGGGTCTCGGTCGTGGCCATGTACCAAGTTTTGCGAAAGCGTATGCCAAGGTGGGCGACACGATCGTCGAAGCGGTTGACGCCTACGCGCGTGAAGTTCGAAGCGGTGTGTTTCCTCCTGCGCGCTCACCAAAACTAGTCAAGTAGCGGCTCACGAAAGCCGCACGCGCCTCATGGGCATGCCGCCCTTTGGTCGTAGCGTGATGCTTGGCTCAAGCTCCACCTTATGGTTTGGCTCGAGTTCGAACGCGTATCGCTGTGCAATCGTCGCAAGCAGCAGTTGCGCTTCCATCATCGCGAACCCCACGCCAATGCACTGACGTGGCCCGCCCCCGAAAGGAAAGTACGCGTGCTTCGGAATGCTCGGAGCGCGTTCCGCGGAGAAGCGGTCTGGATCGAAACGGGTGGGCGCCGTCCAGCATTGCGCGCTGCGATGCGTGACGTACGGGCTCACGATAACAACGGTGCCCTTCGGGATTTTGTGATCACCGATCTGATCAGCTTCAACTGCGTTGCGCGAAATGATCCACGCAGGTGGATACAGCCGCATTGACTCTTTGACGACACTCGCGAGGAAAGGGAGCTTTGGTAGATCCGCAACGCTAGGCACACGCCCTTCGAGTTGCGTTTCGAGCTCGCTACGCAGCCTTTGCGCTACTTCGCGGTGTTGCGAAAGCAGATAGAACGTCCAAGTCAGTGCGTTGGCCGTCGTTTCGTGACCCGCTGCGATCATGGTCATCATCTCATCGCGCAGCTGACGATCGGTCATCGTCTCGCCAGTCTCTTCGTCCTTCATGTTGAGTAACATCGACATGAGGTCGCCAGGATCGTTTGCGGCTGCACGACGCTCGGCGATCAGGTTGGTTATCATTTCGTCGGCATCTTGCATCGCTGCCCGAAAGCGGCGATTGGCCGGTAACGGTAGTCGCTCCACAAATGCGAACGGTGCGGTGAGCGAATTGATGCGCTCGTCAAGGTAGTGCAGCGCGACATCCATGACTTGGCTAACGTCCGTTGCAAAGTCCGACATCGGTCGCGAGAACATGGTCCTGCCAATGATGTCGAGCGTAAGCGACATCATCTGCTCGGCGACGTCGACCTGGCGCGGCCCACGATCCCATTCGTTCAGCATCTTGACGGTCGATTCCGTCATGCAGGAACCAAGCTTCACAAGGCGCTCGCGATGAAATGCGGGCTGTGCGATGCGGCGTTGCCTTCGCCAGAAGTCGCCTTCGCTCGTCAAGAGGCCACTGCCGAGGGCCAATCGAAGTTTCTCATAGCCAAGGCTTTGCTTTTCGTAGTTGCGATGGTTTTCGACAAGGACGTGCCCAACACCTTCGGGGCTGGCGACGAGCACTATCGGCCTTGACCTGAAGCCAAACGCGACGGTGTCGCCGTAGACGCGATGCAACTTGGTGAGGTATCCGAGCGGACTTCTGCGAAATGCGAGCAGTTCAGTGAGTCGAGACTTTGGTCCTGGCGGTGCGCAAACGGGGGTCACAACGTGCATTTGTTGGAAACCTTACATTAACAAACAGTCTATCCTGCTTGTTTTTAGTGGCGAGCGGTTCGACGAAGATGGTCCGTCGAGGCAAACAGCACAACCGCGATAACCGACAGGAGCGTTGCGGTGACGAGTTGTGGGCCCATTGCCGAAAAGAGCGAGTCGGGAATCAACATAAGTTGAGAGTATACGATTTTAACAAACAGTCAAGCCTGCATGTAAATAGCTTCGGTCATTCCACGCCAAAAGTCGCCGCTATTTGCTTCAAGGCTTCAATCGCATCTTTGCTGCGCGTGCTGTTTGGGTCTGCCAGCTTAAGCAGGCCAGAGCCATTGAGGACCGCGAGAATGAAAGCGAGCACTCTCGGTCGCGAGTCCTCACCGAGGGGTGACGTCGGCAACACCTCGGACATGTCTCGCTCAAACATGGCGGTGTATGGCGTTTGATCAAGCTCGGCGCGCAAGACCTCATCCGTTCGCGCCGCCACACGCACCTCAAGCCACGCGAAAAAGAGAGGCGAAGTGAATCCCTGCCAGGCGATATCAAGCGCTGCCGCGGCCCGTCCAGCCGACGGATCGATGAGGCCGATGGCATCCCGGAATGCCTCGTGACGCTTCTCGGTCAGGTAGTTGATAGCTTCGACCACAAGCGATTGCTTTGTGGGGAAGTGGTGCAACTGCGCGCCTCGCGAGACACCGGCGCGCCTCGCGATTTCGACGGTTGTTGTGCGCGAGTAACCAACTTCGGACAACGTTTCGACCGTGGCGCGGAGAAGGCGTTCTCGCATCGCGTCGGTACGCTCCTGCTGCGTTCGGCGCGACTTTGGAGCAGGTAAGTTAATTGACGATCGAGTCGCTTTACGTTTTCGCTCGGTGGTCACAATCGAAGTTTACGGCCATCGACGTAAAAACCGTCAGCCCTGATTTGAACCTGTTGTGCGGCTGTAAAATGTGGAAGCCAAGTAAGCGGCGACCAAACGACGCACCACGATCTTGGTAATGGCCCCGAGCGGCACCGCGAAAAGCACGCCGACGAAGCCAAACAACGTACCGGCAATTGCGAGGGCGAGCAGAACTTCGAGCGGCGACAGTCCGACGCTACGTCCGACAATTCGCGGCGTAATCACCATGCCGTCAAGCAACTGGACTCCGAGCATGACGCCCAACACGCCGAGGACGCGCGACGGGTGCTGCGCATCAAGAACCGCCATCGCCATCGCCAGCACGAGACCGAGCGAAAAGCCGACGTAGGGCACGAAGGCAAGCATCCCAGTCAGGATGCCGATCGGCAGCGCGAGGCGAATGTCGACCCATTGCAGTCCTGTGGCGTACAGCACGGCAAGTACGATATTTGCCGTCAGTTGACCGCGCAAATACCCACCGAGCATCGTGTGGATTTCTGAACACGTCTCGCCCACGGCGGAGCTCCACCTTCGTGGAACGAGCGTTGCTGCACGCGTGACAATCGAATCGAAATCGATCAGCAAATAGAGTGCGAAGACCGGAATGATAAGCGCACTCACAAATGCAGCCACGTATCCGAGCGTGCCGAAGACGGCCTGCGACACGAGGCTGAGACCGCCGCCAGCGGATTGCCCTTGCATGCGCTCGGTCAATTCCTTTGACCACTTGAGCCAGTCTGCAAATGAGTGAGGCAATTTCGTCTTGAATCGTTGATAGACCCAGGGTTCCAGTTGCTTTTGTAACGACTCGAGTTGCGAAGGCAGGTCTCGCGCTGCGTCGCGAAGCTCCTCGATGAAGAGTGGAGCCGCAACGGCGATGACGAGCGTGACGAACGACACCAGCAGCAACATTGCGAGGGCTGCCCCAAGTGCTCGCGGTACGCGTTTGCGCTCAAGCCAATCGACGACGGGGTCAAGCGCGTAGGCGATGACGAATGCGAGCATGAGCGGAAATAGGACTCCGCGCAGAACGTAGACGGCTCCAACTGTGAACAGGCCTCCGCCAAGCCAAAGCCAACGTCGCGTTGCGTGGTCTTCCATGTGCGAAGACCATGCTCGCACGGGGCTGTGCACAAACGAAAGGGTGGTAGCGTCGCCAGTCGATGAGTTTGCCTCGATTTGATGAGACCGCGCCAAGGCCCGTCGCAGCACGTTCAGAACAAGATGGGTCCACACTTTCGCGGCTCGTCGGAGTTATGCAGCGATTGCTGGCCCCTGATGGGTGCCCTTGGGATCGCGAGCAGTCGTACGAATCGTTGCGCAAGTATGTTCTCGAAGAGGCATGCGAAGTGATCGACGCGATTGAATCGGGTAACCGCGAAGCGATTCGCGAAGAACTTGGCGATCTGTTGCTTCAAGTTGTGTTTCTTGCGGAGCTAGGACGTAGTCAAGATGCTTTCGCAATTGACGACGTCGTCACGAGCATTGTCGATAAGCTTGTGCACCGGCATCCGCACGTGTTCGGTGACAAAAAGGTGGGGTCATCAGAAGAGGTGCTCACCAATTGGGAGAAGCTAAAAGCCCAAGAAAAGAAGGGTCGCGGCGTTCTTGAGGGCGTGCCGCGCAGCTTGCCCGCACTCAATCGGGCGCAGCGCGTCGGTGAAAAAGTTTCGCGCGTAGGCTTCGATTGGGAAAATGTAACCGGCTCACGTGCAAAAGTGACCGAGGAGCTCGCCGAGCTCGACCAAGCAGTGGCGAGTGGCAATGCCGACGCAATTGAGGATGAACTGGGCGACACGCTCTTCGCACTCGTTAATCTTGCTCGGCACGTGAAGGTCGACGCTGAAGGTGCGTTGCGGCGCACGATCGACAAGTTTACCAAGCGCTTCGCTCACGTTGAAAAGCGCGTCCGCGAAGAACACGGCGGCTGGGGAGATCCGGGCTCAGCCGAGCAGCACCTTTCGCTCGAGGTGCTCGATCGGTATTGGGACGAAGCGAAGCGCGGCGTTTAGCGAAAAGGCTGCGTGACTTCGACTTGTTGGTCGACCCGTTTGACTTTGATAGCGTTGTGTAATTGGGGGCCTTATGAAACGTGGCGTATTTGCTATCGGCGTTGTTGGTCTTTTCTGCTTAGCCGTCGGGCTGCTCGCCTTCGGACTTCCGAAATGGCGAAAGAACAAGAGCATGAGTCCGGCAACGCAGGCCGCCATTTCTTACACGTCAACAGGACCTGCAAATTGCGTCGGCACTACGTGTTCCGGATGCGGAAACGTTTACGCCGGGCCGCTCACCGTCATCTCTTCGACTGACAACGTTCAGACCGATATCAACAGCAAGACGACGACCGTCATCACTTGGGTGCGAGCCAGCGAAGTGACCGCTGTGGTTGCGAAGTACGTCGCTGTGCGAATCGAATTTCCGAAAGATCTCGCCAAGGCGCGCTACGCGGGCTTCACGACAAGCAGCATGCCAATCGTCATCGATACGCCCCAATTCATGGGCGAAGAGACGTGGACAACGTTTCGAAACAGCATGCCCTCGAGCGAGTTCTTTCGCATCGGCGCGATTCACGTCACGTTCCTCAAGCCAGGCATGTCTCAGGTTGAGTGGGCGTCGAGTGTTTCATATCCAATCTGTAGCGATGGCACACTCGATGGCGGTGCTGAGGACAGTCGCCTCTATCTAAAGACGGTTGCCGAATTCGCGACGGGTGCGAAGAACGATCGTTGGTCGAACGCGATTACTTCGACGGCCATCGCTCCCAATGCGAGTACGAGCAACGTTGGCGTCTACGCGAGCTCACACACTGGCATGCTTGCGCTTCGGGCGTTCGCGCAATACGGGCTCAGTGGTGTGTCCTATTTCATAGGTTGGGAGAATCCGATTCAGGACGTGTATCTCACCGGAGAATTGGGGCGAGTCATAGAGGACGCATCGACAGGTACGGTAAGTAACGAAATTGACAATTACGCCTACGGCAATACGCCCGCTACATTGAGGGCGTTCGCCGCATCCGATTACGACGACTCGAACATTCAGCTCGATGCACCCTTCATACGCATGGGCGCGTCGCTGCCGAAGATATGCAACTCATCCACAACGAACGCGATCGGAAGCGCTTGCTATCAGACCGATGGAACGGGTGGCATTTTCCTCGGCTTGGGTTCGGCAGCTTCCGTGATGTCGGCGAATCTCACTCAAAAGACGTGTCAGGCCCTTTGCAGCCCCGCGACGTGCAACAGCGCGTTTGACAAAGCGCGCGATTGTCCGACGTGGCCAAGCACGATGGCGACACCTGCGCAAGTCAACGAGTGGCAGCGTCGCGCGATGATGGGCGCAACGCTCGACGCCTCCGGCCATTTGACGCCGTTCAACTACTTTCCGAATATCGCGACAGCGCGCCCGACCGATACCCTGCACGCGATGCTGCTCTTTCATCAGTACGATCACAAGTCGGGCTCACCGCAAAAGCCAAAGACCCAGCAAGCTTATCGCGGTCTGCGAAGCGCCGGCGCATGGGTGCGATTGAATCCTGAGCGCAAGTATCTAGAGTGGGCGTTTTCCAATCACACCGATCTCGAACTGAGCGGCTCGTACTATTTCCCGGACAACATCGCGAACACTGAGCCAACGTCTGTAGGTGGTTG
The DNA here is from genome assembly GCA_023248745.1 of Myxococcales bacterium. Lineage (GTDB taxonomy): Bacteria > Myxococcota_A > Polyangia > Polyangiales > Polyangiaceae > JAHFDX01. The sequence continues at coordinate 34,282 of JAHFDZ010000020.1, forward strand.
GTCATCGAACGACCTCACGTTTAGCAAGACAGGATGGTCGATCGTCGTCCCAACGAACGCTGAGTATGCGGCAGCCGGGATGAGCACGAGTGGCGATACGTACAACCGATTCAAGGAGTACTCAAAGCTCGCTGGCTTAGCCGAGATGATGGATCGGACGCGTGCGAACAATTGGAACAACGACTTGCCTGATGTTGTGTACAGCGGTTATTCGACGCGCTCCTACACGGGGCTTGCTGCGCCTTGAGTTGCATAGGCTTGATCCAAAGGGCAAGGCCGCGGCCTTTCAGCGCGCTCAGTTCGAACGACGACGAGCGGTACTCCTTGCGCCTTTGTCGTCGTGGACTACGTTGCGCGCGTGAGCGAGCCCGAAGTCCCGACGAGTCCATCGCCCGTGCGTCGCTCGCTTACGCGTATTGCTGAGCTAGGGCCACTCGCGCGATCGCCAGAAGACTGGGCAAAAGTGCTCGGACCGCTCGGGGGTCGACCATTTCATGGCAAGCAGCTCTTCCGTTGGATCCACGCGCGAAGCGTTCTCGATCCTGCACTGATGCTCGATTTGCCCGTTTCGCTTCGCCAAACGTTGTCCGCGTTGGGTCTCGCGCACACGCTGACCATCGCAGAAGAGCGACGCTCGTCCGACTCAACTCGCAAGCTACTCGTCAAGATGCATGACGGCTCGACCGTCGAGACCGTGCTCATTCCCAGGCTCCCTCAGTCAAAACTGCCGTCGCCTCTCGATAGCGATGATGACACCGATGAAGACGAATCGGACGACGAGACCGTAAGCGCTGCAAATGAAACCGTTCGAGTTACGCAATGTATCTCGACGCAGGTTGGCTGCGCGATGGGTTGCATCTTCTGCGCCAGTGGCGTTGCTGGTCTCAAGCGACACATGAGCGCCGACGAGATCGTCGCACAAGTGATTGTCGGACGATCGCGACTCGACAAGAACGAAGAGCTCCGCAACGTCGTGCTCATGGGCATGGGCGAGCCCCTCCACAACTATGAATCGACCGTAAGAGCGCTCAAGTTACTTACCCATCCTGATGGCATCGCACTTTCGTCAAGACGTATTACAGTTTCAACGAGTGGGCTCGTTCCCGAGATCGAACGCCTTGGCAAAGACTTCGGAGGCAACATCGGTCTTGCGATTTCGCTTCACGCAACCGACAACGAAACGCGTTCGAAGTTGATGCCGATCAACCGCAAATATCCGCTCGAAGTGCTCATGAGCGCGCTGCGGGCGTATCCGCTACCCAAGCGTCGTCGCATCACGATTGAATACACACTCGTTGCGGGACGAAACGACTCGCAGGGCGAGGCGAAGAAACTCGTGAAGCTCCTTCGCGGCTTACCGGTGAAAGTAAACTTGATTCCCATGAACCCCATCGAAGCGAGCACGCTTGGCCCAACGGACTGGAGCGGCGTGTTTGCGTTTCAGAAGATTCTGACCGACGCCGGTTACAGTTGTTTCATTCGTCGCCAGCGTGGTGACGATGTCGCAGCAGCGTGCGGCCAGCTCGCGCTTTCCGGCGCGAAGGCGAAGGTTAGAGTCGATCGTTCATAACTCGGTCGAGTCTCCACAAACGCGTGTAATCTACTCGCGTTATGCGGCGAGCTCCTTTGACCGCGCTGTGTTTGGGCGGCGCACTCGCGCTTTCGCCAACCGTTGCGCATGGGGCAGAGGTCGCGCTCGATAAGGCTGACGGCATCGTCGTCCTTTCGACCGCCATCGGAACCGGGCTGCGTTTTAACAATCCGTATCGCCTATCGACGGTGCTTGGCAGCAGCGCCGAAGGCGTGTCGCAGACAGCCTCGTATCTCGATGTCTCGGGCGGATTTGTGTGGGGTAGGGGCCACCGGTTCCGTCACGGAGCAGCGATCCATTGTGCGTTCGCGATTTCGGGCATTGCCCAATATGCGTGCGCGCCTGGGTACTTGCTGTATCGCCGCACTGCTTCATGGTCGACGTTCGCTCGAATCGGCCCCGCCTTTGTTGCGACGCCTTCCTTTGCGTGGGGTGGTGAGCTTGGCGCTGGAGCCGCCTGGTTCCCGCTCGCTGGTGTTGGCATCGTCGGTGAGTTGGTTGGCAATCTCTTCTACGGAGCAGGCACGCGCGAAGTTCCTTCGGCGGCATATCCAGTGCTGAGCGCGCAATTGGGCGTCACGATCTTATACGAGGTGATGCCATGAGGCGGATGGTCGTCTTGTTCGCGCTCGCGCCGTTGCTTCTTGCCACGACTCCCGGTGACATTGGCGGCTGTGATGATGAGGTCAAAGACCTTGACCAAAACGTCTTCGGTGCAGAACGAAAGAAACTTGATTGTCAACGCTGTCGCGATTGTGCGCTTTCGACCAAGCGCTGCTCCATCGCGTGCAACGATAAGATTCAACCGAACACGCTTCCCACAACGTGTCGTCCTCTCGCGCGAGATGGTCAGGTGTGCCTGCACGTACTGCAGAGCGCAAGCTGCGGCGACTACGCGGGTTATGTCATTGACAACGCACCACTCACACCAAGCGAGTGCGAGTTTTGCCTCGGGGTGACGCCATGAGGCGCGCCATATCGTTGCTGATGCTTCTGTGCATGGGCTGCGGCACCGTTTCAAAGCAGCTATTTTCGTCGTCAAAAGAGGTAGATGCGTATCGGGCGTTTCGTGTGGCTTCGCAGCCGGGGCCGCGCCTTGCGCGAGCGCGAGCGTACTTGCGTGAGTACCCGCACGGTGCATGGAGCGACGAAGTCAACGAAATTTACGTTGCAGAAGAAGCGGTCCACTTCGCGAAGGCGCAACAATCGTATCAAGACGCGATCAATTATCTCACTGACTTGCCCGACGGGCCGCATGCGTCAGAGGCGCTGGCGTCAACTTCGGTGTATGGCCAAGAGGCGGTCGACATCGAGACGATTGAGCTCCTGAGCAACGCGCGCAAGGCAGATACCTTGCTCGAACATGAGAGCGTCCAAAGGCACCAAGTGGGCGAACATATCGCCGCTGCAATCGGAGCGCTCACAAGCGATGGCATTTTCGGCAAGCCACTTGACGAAACGCCCGTATCGCTTCGCAAGTTTATGTCGGGCGCTACCACTTCGTGGGGCAAGGCGCCCGATCGTCACGTTGAAAAATTTCGCTTTCTTATCCCCGTCGCAAGACAAGCGTCGCTAGAGCGATTTGCAACGGTGAGAGTCACGGTCGCGAGCGACGCAAAGGGAATTTTCGAAGGACGCATTGAGGGCGAAGATCTTTTCGTACGCTGGGCCGAGGCTGACTACGCGCGTTCGCTCGATCCCGCCGATGGGCGCGCCAGGAAGATCGCGTCGGACCACGCCCGTGACGTGTTGGGTGGCGCGTTCGAAGCACGTCTCCCGGCTGCTGAGTGCGCATTGCCGGAACAATCGATCCTCGCAAGACGTTGTCGCGGCTGGCAAGCTGTGGCCGCTATGGGCGACAGCGCAGGTACGCGCGACGTCATCTTGGTGCGAGGATCAAAGTAACCAGAGCGATCATTCGTAACTGAGAATCACTATTTACCGCGCATGACATCTTCCACCCGCTTATGTAGAAGTGGCACTGACCAATGATTCCCTACATTAAGGTTCCCGACATCGCGTTGCCCGGCGGTTTGAAGCTTCATCCGTTCGGCATCTTGGTAGCCACCGCGGTGATGATCGGCAGCTCGCTTGCCGTCAGGCGCGCAAAAAAGCTCGGCTATGATGTGGTGGCGCTCAACTCGTTCATCACGTGGATGCTCATCGGCGGTTTCGTCGGCGGCCACGTTTTCGACGATCTCTTCTATCATTGGCGAGAAATTTACCCCGTGGACGTTTCGCCATTTCAAGCGAACTGGGACAAGCTTTTCCGCCTCTGGGATGGCCTGAGTTCCTTCGGTGGCTTTTCGGGCGCGCTCCTTGGCATTCTTGCGTGGAAGGTTGTCGAGATAAAGTCGCGTTTGGAAGTTCCAACGCGCGAGCGGAATCACTACGGCTGGTACGAGTGGCTTGGGTTTTCTGTCTTGGCCGGGTTCGTGATCGGTCTGGTGCTGTCAGGGCTCAAGGGCGTCGATTGGGCGGCTCAATACGTGCCCGGAAAGGCGTGGATTTGGGCCCTCTCGCTTGGTCCGGTGGGTGGATTTCTGGTGAGGCGCAACTACATCCTGCGTCGTCATCCAACGTGGTCGATCTTTCCGTTCGCCGATCTCATTCTTGCGATCTTCCCAGTCGCATGGATCTTCGGTCGCGCAGGTTGTGCATCAGTGCACGATCACCCCGGCGCGCGCGCACTTGGAAACACGATGTTTGCGGTCGCCTATCCATTCGACAAGCCTCACGCCCCATGGCGACCCGATGCCATCACGAAGCTCGAACTCGTATGGGGTGCCTATCCTCGCTACGATCTCGGTCTTCTCGAGTTGATGTTCACCATCGTGCTTGCGGCGCTCTTCGTTCTTACGTGGAACCGCAAGTTGCCTGTTGGTTCCTACGTCGTCGCGACAGCGTTCGCGTACGCACCCGTGCGCTTTGCGATGGATTTCTTACGCGTCGCCGAAGGAAAAGACGCCGGAGACACCAGGCATTTCGGGCTCACCTTTGCGCAGTGGGAGTGCATCGCGCTTATTGCTATCGGCGTCGGTTCGCTCATCTTCATGCGTCGCATGAAAGACAAGGGAATTGACCTTGCGGAGAAGGCAAAAGAATCCGCGCCGGTCGACGAAGAAGCCGAGCCCGCAAAATACTAACGTGCGAGGTGGCTCTCAAGCAGCGCGCGCACGTCGTTCGGCAAGTTCACCGATGTGAGCGTTGTCAGATCCGTCGCCACGACGACCTGGACG
>JAHFDZ010000233.1:0-4072 GCA_023248745.1 Myxococcales bacterium
GGCTTCATTCGGGCACTCTGGCTCGCACGCACCGCAGTTGATGCAATCGGAAGTGATGTAGGTCGCCATATCGTTGTCGATGCAATAAATGAGGTTTCCACAGGACGCAAACGCAGCGTCGTCACCCAGTATACGCCTGTTCGATCATTTAGTGCCGATCAGCCCAATCGAGGCGGGAAGAGCGCCGCAATGGTCGGTGGCCGCCGTGAGCCAAAAGTACCCGCTTGGCGTGCTCACGCCACCGGCGTACGTCGCCGTGCCTGAAGGGAACAGTGAGCACCGCCACTGCAGCGAACGCCCGGCGCCGAAACGCGGGTCCAGGGTGGGGTGCGAGGTCAATCGGAACGCGCCGAACGCGACTCAAACCAAGCGACCGCCACAACGAAAGCGGCCAGCAAGCCCGCTTCGATCTTACCGGTTGCTTCCGCCCACCGATGCAGCTGTTCGAGCGACTCACCGAGACGTCCGATGCCACGCACCGCTCCATTGCGATGCAAGGCCGAGATTGCCGGAGCGAGCCAAACCGCCTCGATGAGACGGACAAGGAGCGCGATTGTGACGAGCGACAAGCGCAAAAGTGCACTCGCTTTAGACACTTTCGAGCCAATCGCCCAGGCGATCTCACCCCCAAGGAGCATGATTGCCGCAGCGATCGCAAAGCGATCAAACCGCAAAAATACCAAGATCATTGCGTCTGCGCTTGCCGGAGCAGGCACGTTGCGAAAAATCAGTGGCGCAACGTTCGTTCCCAACGTCATCAGGCCGCCGAGCCAAATCGAAATGGCCACGTAGCGCACAACGCGTTGCAACGTCTGAGCGATCGCGAAAGAACTTTGGAGATCGTTCACACGTACATCCGAACGCCGTGGTCTTCGTCGAGCGTTCCGACTTCGAGGGCTGCGCGCTGCGTCGTGACGACAAAAGGCGCTCGACCTTCGAGCGTGATCCTCAGAAGGCCGTGCGCAATTTTGCTGTTCAAGCAGTGGGTCTGTGCACCCTTCGGATTCGCGTAAAACAGGCCGACAAAATCGGGCGTGTCAGCCCAAAATTCACCTTCGATTGCGCACCACTTGCTCGCCGCCTTGATTGTCCAACGGCGGTGCGAAATGGACGCGCGCGAGGTGAGCATCGCAGCCACAGAATTGATCGCATACGTCACGCCCCGGTAGCGCAGCATGAGCGTAGAGAGCCGCGGTGTGCGGAGATCGCCAATCGCGACGCGCGCCGAAACGCCCTCGAAAATGAGGTCAACGGCTTCACCACTTTCGTCAACGAACTGATTCACATGAACCCAGGCGTACTCAGGCGCATGGCGCTTGCCCCAATTGTGACCGAGCATGCCGCGCCAATTTTCGATCTCCCAAAGCTCGCCGTTGACCGTTAGTGCTCCGGCAACAACCGCGTCGGCGATTGGAGAGGCAAGCTTCGAACTTGGAAACGGTGCATTATACATCCAATCGTAGGGAAGCGGCCGCAGGTCGCTGCCCTCAGGCGCGAGATCGAGCACCCACGAGATTGAGCGATCGCCGGTGGTGATGGATCCACTCGTGTGCGTGCGCGTCATTGAACACCCAGCGACTTGAACGTCGATGCCCTCGCGCGAGAAGCGCGAATCAACGATCGGCTCGGACGTCTTGACCGCAACGTGCCCGCGTTCGCGATCAAATGCGATTGCCCAGGCCTCTCCGATCGCAGCGTGAGTCTCTTGCGGATTGGGCTTTGGCGAGAAGATCGTCGTCTTGAGCCACAACGCACGGTCCAGCGTCGGGTGATTCGCTTTGATGAAGTAACTCTCGACGTGCGGCCTAGCTTCGCCGTGATAGCGGGCGCCTTCAACGTTGCTTCGATGGCTCATGAATTCTCCTCCGTGTGCACGGGCAAGTGGGCGAGCGCTTCGTCGCGGAGCGCTTCATCGATGCTGCCCGCAGCAAGCGCAAGTATGCGGCTTCGACTCGCCGTCACGCGTGCGCGGCCAAGGGCAACAACAGCGGCCTCTCGGATCTCGCGTCGAGGCGAATCGAGATCTGCAAACAGCTCGGACGTCGCACGCACGTGCCCCAACGCGGCGAGTGCAATTTTTGCGTGCCAGGGATGCGTTTCTTTTGCGAATCGAAATAGACCCCAAGCGCGCCGCTCGAGGTCACCTGCAAGCTCGCCCATGCCGAGCGTCCCGACCGCTTCGATAGCCGCCTGCTCGTCCTCGGCCTCAGGCGTGCGCACGTTGCCTCGCACCACGTCGGCCAGAAGCGTGCGCCCGCGACTATCTCCGCTACCCGCAACAAGAAGCGCAGCTGCGACTTGAACGCGCGACTGTTCGTCCGTCAACGCAAGTATCGCTGCCTCTCGAATAATGGGTAACTCGCATAGTTTCATTTCTTCGGCGACGCGCAGCGCGATGTATCGCACGTGCATGTCATCGTCCGCGATGCGGGCTGCAAGCGCTGGCCCGGCGTCGGACGCCAGAGCGAGTTTGCCGAAAGCAATCACCGCTTGGTACCGAATTTCGGGTCGTTCGTCCGCCAGTGCGCGGCGAACCCGTGGCAGCGCCCGATCGTCACCGAGGCGACCCAACGCATCCATGGCCATCTGCCTCACCATCGTGTGTGGATCTTCAAGCGCAACCAAGAGGCGGGGCACAAGCGCCATGCACGACGCTTCGCCAGCGACGATTGCCGCGATCTCGCGTACCTTCGCCGATGCGTCAGTCAGCGCTTTTTCGAGCGCCGCGGTCCCGCGCTCGCGACATCCTTCGCCGTCTTCGCGGAGGAGGTGGCGCCCCAAATCGCCGAGCGCAGAAACGCGAACACTCTCATTCTCAGACGACAAATCGCGAAACGTCGCTTCAAGTGTTCGCAGCAAGGGTGGCGGAGCAAACATGTGTAAATGTTCTTTACCTATTTTGCTGGGTTTGGCGAGCGCTCTCGGAATGCCCGTCCCGAGACGAGCAGCGCAGCATTCGTTGCAATAAGAACGAGGACCGTTACGACAAGAACGTGCGGCGCGCGCGTCATCGCAAACAGCCCTTGCTCAAGAAGCGAACCGAGTGAAAGTCCATCGCGCGGTCCGAGCCCAATGAACGCAAGCGCAGACTCGCCAATGACCACCGCGGCAGCAGATGATCCGAACTGCACGCTGGTTGGCCCGAGCACACCGGGAAGAAGATGGGCAAAAAGAACGCGCGTCTTCGAAGCTCCAAGCGCCTCCGCGGCCTCGATGTACGAAGCACGTCGCAACACCCGCGCTTCCGCAAGCGCGAGGCGTGCGAACGGAACCCACGCGGTGACACAAAAGACAAACGCGATATGCATGCGCGTGGGCGTGCGCACTGCTGCTAGAACGCTCATTGCAAAGAGGAACGTCGGAAACGCTTGAACCAAATCGCATGTGCGTGACGTGAGCCGCTCAAACGCACCGCCGCGATAAGCTGCCCATGTTCCAAGCGGCGTGCCGATCGCCCACCCCATTAGGGCGACGGCGACTCCCATAAAAAGTGCGCGCATCGTTGCGTTCGTGATCGCACTCAGCAGATCGATGCCCCCATCGGCGCAACCGAGCCAATGTCCTTGGCGAGGCGAAAGCCACGCGCGCTCGGGAACGAGAAGACGTGGATCGTCAACTGTCATGACCATCGCGGTGAGTGCAAGCACAAGCAAAAGCAGAAGAGGTAATAGTGCGCTGACTCGACTGATTGCCCGCTTCATACGCGCACCTGCCGCGCGCGAGGATCAACGAGCAGGTGAATGGCCGTTGCAAGAGTCTGAGCGAGAACAAAGAGAGCACCGGAAGCTACAATTGCGCCTTCGAGCACCGGCAAATCGCGCGACGCGTACGCCTCGAGCATGAGCGAACCAAGGCCGGGCCGCTGAAAGAGGCGCTCGACGACGACAGCGCCCCCAAGAAGCGCACCCAACTGCGCAGCCACCGTCGTGATCACTGGACCCATCACCGTCGCGAGCGCGTGCACAAACCAAACACGAACAGGGCGCGCGCCTTTCGCTTGCGCGGTTGTGAGGTAGAGCGCGCGTGCCACTTCGGCCAGACTTGCATGCGTGACGCGACCCACATGCGCGCC
>JAHFDZ010000233.1:4082-9980 GCA_023248745.1 Myxococcales bacterium
TCCGACGGAAGCGCGCACGCGTGGAAGCGAACGGCGAGTAGCCAAGTGAGAAGCGGCGCGAGCGCCAAAAGAGGTACCGCGGCAAGCGCCGTGAGAAGCCCCACAATCCATCGCGAGAAGCGGCCAAGCCACGGACCCGACGCCACGACGGCTACCGTCGTGCCAAAGAAAGCGCCAAGGGCCGTCGAAGTGAGCGCAAGTTCGCTCGTCGGGCGCAGCGCCACAAGAATGCGCGAACGCGCGTCGCTACCGGGCCATCGAAGCGATTCGCCGAAGTCAAACGTCAAGAGGCGGAAACAAAAGCGTGCGTACTGCACATAAAGAGGTTCACTCAAGTGCAGCTTCGTTCGAATGTGCGCGAGCGCCTCAGGCGAAGCCTGGTCGCCCAAGATGAGCACGGCGGGATCGCCAGGGAGAAGACGCAGCGCGAAGAATGTAAGCGACGCGACGACAAAGACGACGAAGAGTGACTCGAAGACCCGGAGGAAGAAAGCGCGCACCGGTTAGCCGGCGTCGGGGGAGGAAGCGTCGGCATCAACGGGAGCGTCAGCGGAAGCATCAGCGTCAGAGCTGGCGTCGATTGGGGTCCAGGGAGGGGAGGCGTCGACTGGGGGGACTACGGGGCCGGTCGCGCTGCAGACGGGGGGCGCCGTGCTGGCCGGGGAGACCGACGTTTGCTTCGATGCGGGGATGCATACTTTTTTGCCCTGTGCGTCATCGAGAATGAGCGCACGCCATGGGTCGCTTTTGGGATCGGCGCAAACGTAACTTTCTCGACAATCCTTATCGACGGTGCAACTCGCCATGCAAAACGAGCGCGCAGTCCTGCCGGGCGCTCGGTCGTCGTAGGGGCAGCCAGCGGGGGCGGCGTTGAAGAGAACGCACGCCGCATTTTCGGGACAACTGTTACCGCCGCAGTTACGAACCGTGCAGTAGCCCAGTGGCTGCGACGAATCGCAGACGCGATCGCCTCGCACCGAACAGTCGGTTGAGATGTTGCACGAATCGCCGATGTGCGGCGTGCACCCGCAGACTCCGAGCACCGAAGCGGCAATTGCCATCAAAAGCCATCGGTTTTCGACCACCATGCCGGGGAGACGCTACTCCGAAACGGTCTGCCATACCACCCTCTCTTGCCCCTTGTGGCGGAACGGGCAATCGAGTGATCTGCGCGCGTGATGTTACGAAATCGGCCGCTGGGCTTGGCTTTTGGCTTGCTTGCATCGTTGCCTCTTGCTTGTGGGGACCCGCCGCCGCCCGTCTCGCCCCCCAACATTGACGAGCCGCCGTTGGCGCAAATGGACGCGAGCACTGCACCCGCACCCAAGGCCTCGTCTATCGACGAGCAGGCACTCGACAAGTCGGTTTCACCTTGCAACGACTTCTACACGTTTGCGTGCGGAGGGTGGAAACGCGCGAATCCGATCCCTGCTGAAGAGGCCGTCTTCTATCGAACCTTTCACGGCATTCGTAACCGCAACGAGATTATTTTACGCCAATTGCTCGACGAATTCGCGGCAGGCAAGCGTCGCGACGAACCCTTCGCAACGGAGCTCGGTGCGTTCTACGCAAGTTGCCTCAACGAAGACCAAGTCGATAAGAACGGCCTACAACCTCTCGACGGGATCCTGTCTTCGATTGAAGCCGTTGGCGATAAGAAGACGCTCACGGGTGCGCTCACCGTACTCGCATTGCATGGCCTGTCGTTGCCCTTCGACTTCACCGCGAGCCAAGATCTCAAAGACACCACGCGCGTCATCGCAGAAATTGATCAATCAGGGCTCGGTTTACCCGATCGCGAATACTACTTGTCGAAGGATGCGGCGAAGGTCGCTATCGCGCGACAGTACAAAACGCACGTGGCCAAGATGTTCGGGCTCACGGGGCTTTCAGAAAAGAAAGCTTCGGAAGGCGCCGATCTCGTCTTTGCATTCGAGAGCGATCTCGCGAAGGCCTCCATGACAAAAGAGGAGCTACGCAATCCCGACAATTTGTATCACTTGATGGCCAAAGATACCCTTGGCCGCGCCCTTTCGAATCTCGACGCGGAGGCCTTCCTCAAAGGCATCGGCGCAGACGGAGCGGCCGCGTTCAACGTCGCTCAGCCCAAGTTCCTCCAGCGGGTAAACGCACTTGCGCGTGGCGACTTTGATCACTGGAAAGCCTATCTCAAATGGCAGGTTCTTCACGCACTCGCATCGCGTTTGCCCGCCGCCTTCGTGCAGGAGAATTTCAAGTTGGTCCAAGTTCTTCAAGGCACAGTCGCGCTCCCTGCGCGCTGGACGCGATGTGTTCGCGCAACCGACGACGCGATGGGCGAGGCACTGGGTCGGGCTTTTGTCAAAAAGACGATCGGCGAAAAAGGACGCGAAGGCGTTCAAACGCTCATCGCCTCGATCGAACACGAAATGAACATGAGTCTGACCAAGTTGCCTTGGATGGACGATGCAACGCGGTCGGCAGCGCTCACCAAACTTGTCGCGATTGAAAATAAGGTGGCCCACCCAGAAGTCTGGCGTGACTACACGGGCATCGGAATCGCAAAAGCTGCCTACGTCGCGAACGCACTCGCGGCTCAAAAATTTGAATTCGCGCGTCAGATCACGAAGATAGGGAAAACAGTTGACCGTAAGGAGTGGCTCATGTCGCCACCAACGGCGAATGCGTACTACGAGCCGCTCAAGAACGAGATGGTCTTTCCGGCTGGCATCTTGCAACCGCCATTCTATGACGCAAGCCGCGCACAAGCGGGAAACTTCGGTGGCGTCGGCATGGTCATGGGGCACGAACTGACGCACGGCTTCGACGATGAGGGCAACAAGTTCGACGCAAAAGGCAACCTGCGCAATTGGTGGTCGCCTTCGGTGAGAAAGGAGTTTGACACGCGCGCTGCGTGCCTAAAAAAGCAGTTCGATCAATACGAGGTGCTGCCGGGAGTTCACGTCAACGGCGCGCTCACGCTCGGAGAAAATCTTGCCGACCTCGGCGGCATCAAGCTCGCGTACTCCGCGATGAAGACGCAAATGGAGAAGGCACCGCAGGACACAGGCGGTCGCTTCGCGCGTTCGCCCGAGCAGGAGTTCTTCATCGCATTCGCGCAAGGTTGGTGCGCCAACGAGCGTGACGAGTACATGAAACAACAGATCGCAATCAACGCCCACTCACCGCCGAAGTTTCGTGTAAACGGTTCCGCTTCGCACTTCAAACCGTTCGCGGACGCCTTCTCGTGCAAAGAGGGCGACGCGATGGTGCCCAAAGAACGCTGCGAAATTTGGTGAGCAAACATGACCGGCCTGCACGGAATTTGGGGACACCCTTACCTCGACCTTGAGCGGTACTTTGATCTCTCTGTATTCCCAATTTTGCACGAGGAGATTTGCCTCGGCCTTGCGCACGTAGAACCCTCGTACACGGGCGGCAGCCTTAAATGGATGAAGGTTGTGTCACCCTCAGCGTGGACGGATCCATACGTTGACTATGGCCATGTGATCGAACGCTTCTCTCTCGAAGAGTTCGATCGCTTCGTCAAGCTTGCTGACAATCACGAACGCTTCGATCGCGCGCGTCATAAAGAGTACTCGTTCGGTGACGAAACGGACCATCCGCTCAATTATGCGCAAATGAAGTACCTAAAGTATCGCTACGGCGTTTACTTCCCGTGGAAGGTTGCGTTCCACTTTGTCGAAAACGACTCGTGGGAAGACAAGCATCTCGGACGAGGCAAGGGCTTCACCAAAGCCGCCGAGGAGTATTTCCCAAAGACAGTCGCATTCCTCAAGTCGTTGCCCTTTCGTGAGATTGGGCGTTGCCTCATCTTCGGACTCGAGGCCAACGACCACGCGCCGCTTCACCGCGATACGGAGCCGCGATCGCGAAACGACGTCGACCACACGCTCACCCTCTGTCCAAACGGGGACAAGCGTTTCGTGCTGACCGACGAAAACGAGCGTGACTTCTTGGTGGTGCCCGCGCGCGCGTATTGGTTTAACGACATGGACTTCCACGGCGTTGCGCCAGACCCCTTCTTTCGGTACTCGATTCGCGTCGACGGGGTGTACGAAGATTGGTTCTTCGAACGTTTACGAAACGACTGGGGCGCAGGAAAGGTTCACCAGGTTGACTGGCGGTAACCGCGCGAATGGCTAGTGGAGCCATGCGTTCACAGAAGCACTTGCCAGTCCTGGCACAGTTGGCACAGACATCGGCGACAAAACCGCAACAATTTGGGCCTCATAGGCAGGCACGCCCTTTGCGGATACGCGCCTCATGATCAAGAAGCTTGCGCTCCCCATCTTGGTTTCGGGACTCGTCTTTGCGCCTGGCTGCAGCAATGGCGATCAGGCCGCGTACGACGCCTGCGTCGAATCGGTCCCCACTTGGACCCCGAATTCCGTGGCCACGCTCGCCGTATCGCTCGCGCAAGTCGACTCACCGGGCATTGAAGAGACGCTTCGGCAGAGAGACCGCTTGACGATGCGCGAAGCCGTTGAAGGCGCGCGCCGCTCGGCGATCGTGAACGTTCGATGCTCGAAGTACTTGCCGAAAACGAGCGGCGACCGGATGGGTGCCATGGCGCCAACAGCGCCTCAAGGCGCAGCAGAAAACTCAACCGCCACCGCATCACAAACGTCCACGACCAACAACCAGGTCGCTGGGGTCGACGAAGCCGACTTCGTCAAGAACGACAACAAGTACATCTACGTCGCGAACGGTTCGAGGTTTCGTATCGTCGAAGCTTGGCCAGCGAGCACGATGCACGAAGTCGCGAACGTGACTGTGCCGGGTGAAGCGAAGAAGCTGTTCGTTTCCGACGGCCGCGCAATCGTCTACTCGTCGGTGCCCAAGACGAGCTCTTCGTCGCGGTACTCTTACAACAGCAAGCAGGAGTGCACCTACGGCTACGACTGCTCCTTTGGCGCCGACGGCACTGGCACGGTGATCTCGCTCTACGACATCAGCGAGGTAAGTGATCCGAAGTTAATTCGCAGGATCGAAACTGACAGTTCTCTTATCGCCGCGAGAAGAATTGGCACGGCGATTCATACCGTCGTTTCTCGGGCGTTCGACCACGCGAATTGGAACGCCTACGGGGACTACAACCAAGTGGGCTACGGCGCCTACAACTACAATTCTGAAGCCGCGATTAAGGAAGCCTTTGACGCAAGCATTGTCGCAAATGACAAGATCATTGACGTTGCGAAGTACACCATTCCAACGGTCAAAGATTCCACGTCAATCGCTTCGCTCGGCGCGCTCTACCAAAGTGCGATGCCCGATGGGGTCAACTTCACGACGCTAGTTTCACTCGATCTTATCGACGAAAAGTCAACCAAATTAACTACCTTACTCAGCGGCGCTGGCGCCATCTATGCATCAGCCGAATCGCTCTACATGGCGGTTCCTCACGAGCAGGGTGGCTACGGCTGGTTCGGCGGCTCAACAGAGAAGCAGGTGTCTTCCGTTCACAAGTTTAGCTTCGGCAAGAGTCCGCTCGAATCGTCGTACGTCGGCAGCGGCATCGTCAAGGGACGCGTTCTCAATCAGTTTTCGATGGACGAGTTCGGCGGATACCTGCGCATCGCCACCACGATGGGACACGTTCCCGATCCCAAGGTGTACTCAACCCTCTCTGTCCTGCAGCAAGATGGCTCCACGCTGAAGACGGTCGGCATCGTCGATCAGATTGCGCCGAAGGAGGACATCCGATCGGTACGCTTCGATCAAAATAGAGCATACATGGTTACATTCAAGAAAACCGACCCGCTCTATGTCTTCGATCTCGGCGCTCCGACGGCACCGCGCGTTCTTGGCGAGCTGAAGATCCCTGGGTTCTCGACGTACATGCATCTGATGGATGAAACGCACCTTCTCACAATCGGTTACGACGCTGCGGATCAC
>JAHFDZ010000234.1 GCA_023248745.1 Myxococcales bacterium
GGCACGCGGCTGTTCACTTGGTTGACCACTGGTACAGGAACTTGACCATGTGGAAAGAACCATTGCGTGAACGCGACGTTACCCTCGGCAAATAACGTGTCGGCAAGTTCGTCGGCGATACGCGCAGTGGTTTGCTCGTGCCAACACTGCACACCACCTGCAATGCCGTAATTTCCGAGACTCTCTTGCGCTACATCTTGCGACCTCCGCTGGCGCAAGATCACGTCGTTGCCGGGCCCAATGGGCTTGTCCGCATCGTGCTCAAGCGCGCCTTCAGCGACGGGACGATCACGGTGGATATGACGCGCTTCGTGATCCCCGAAGGGGGAGACCCGTTGTCCCTGCTGTGCCGGGAGAAGCGCTCACTTGACGTGCGTACGCCTTCAATATAATGTACGTACATGGGCATCACAGCGTCCGAATTGCGCGCCAATGTCTACCAGCTGATCGACCGGGTTATCGAGACGGGTCAGCCGCTCGAGATCGAGCGAAACGGCCATATCGTGCGCATCATCGCCGTGGAGCCAGTGTCTCGTCTCGCCCAGCTCCCCAAACGGTCGGACTTCGTGCGCGGCGATCCGGAAGAGCTTGTCCACCTCGACTGGTCTGCTGAGTGGACGCCTTGATTCACCTCGATACCCACGTGATCGTCTGGCTCTTCGCAGGAGATCTCGACCGCTTGTCAGATGCGGCGCGCCAATGGATCGAACGCGCGTCGCTCGTCATTTCGCCAATGGTTGAGCTCGAGCTCCAGTACCTGCACGAAATCGGTCGCACCAGTCGACCCGGACGCGAGGTAGTCGCAGATCTGGCGACGCGACTGGGCTTGACTCGGTCGACTGCATCTTTCGCCGACATTGCCGAACGGGCCGCGTCGCTTGCGTGGACGCGCGATCCTTTTGACCGGATCATCGTGGCGTCCGCCCTCGCCGACGGGTGCCCACTTCTCACGAAGGATGACAACATCCGGCAGCACTTCACGGCGGCTGTTTGGGAGAGCGTCGGGTAAGGCAATTGTGATCTTTTGTCTGCGCGTGAACTCGCTCTCGCTAAAGGCGCGTCGTTTGCGAATGATGATATCGATCTTCCAACCTGGTTCTTGGTCAACCAAGTTGAACATCGATCGCCTTCGAAAAGCGTCTCGAGCAGCGTCGCGATCGAAGTAATAATTCTCTTCAGAAAAGCCATCGAGAAACGATTCGATCGCGGCAAGATTGGCAGGGTCGATCACGATGTCGAGATCTTGGGTTGTGCGCGGAAAGCCATGTGTAGTGCTTGCGAAAGAGCCGGCGATCATGAACGGAATTTGGGCGTCGTCGAGCGCCTTTCGAAACCGTGCAAGGACGTCTTCGATGCCGCCTAGCGCGGCTGACATGATGCGATCACTTGCGAAACGAATTGCCGCTTCGCTTGCGCTTCGGTCAGTTCTGGATGCCGTCGTCGGATGCCCTCGATCGCCATTGTGCGAGCGGCTTCGCTCATTTCGACGGCTACGCGCAAACGACCTTCAGGACCCAGGCGACGAATGGCTGCGGTCTGCGCGGCGAGGGCTTCGGGTGTTGTGTCGCTCGGCATGGGACTCTTCATCCATACGCCGTGGGCTTCTGCGGTGCAAAAACGAGAGTATTTGCAGACCATGACGTCTCGAAAGTGGCTTTTGCTGTCATGTTTCGAGCGTCAATCGGGTTGACTAAAGGCGTCGCTGCCGATTTTCGCGACGGGGCTTTTTTGCGACATTGATCGACACCCAGGGCTCACAACGAAGAATGACGACGCAAACTCTCGAGCTAAACGAAGCCATCGAAGCGCTGTATGCGGCTTTTAGAAAGTATCGTCGTGCCGAAGTGCGTGACGAATATCGTTGTCCCGAGGAAGATAATTCGTACGCGCGTTACTTGGCGCAGACGCCGTTGAAACAACTCAGTGGTGTCGATTTGATCTCATTCCAAGTGGGTATGGGGTGGCGTTTCGTAAACGACTCCGACTTCAAGATGCTCTTGCCGCGCATGCTCGACGTATGTGCGCAAGGTGAGGGGAGCCTTGATTTGTTGGGGTCGTATTGTCGTCTTCAAGCGTGCGCGTTTGACAAGTGGCACGATGTCGAGCGCAAAGCGGTTCAAGACTTCACGCGCGCCTTACTTGCCGAAGCGATAAGGCATCGATTCGCGCCAAAGTTAGTGCGACCTCTCGACGTCTTCGAGATTGTCGAGTGTGCGGCGCTTTGTGAAATCGATGTAGTTCCACTTCTTGACGAATGGACTGCGACTCGCCACCCAGAGCTCGCATCGTCGTTTGCTGACCACGTGCTCCTCAATCAGTGGCGTTTGCTCGACGCGCGTCGATGGGGAGGTCTGACGGAACTCGACCTTCCGAACCCCGTCGCAGCGTGGGTGCGTTCGGGTAGGGCGGGGCGATTTTTGCTTTCGGCAGTTGAGGCGTATCCCGGCCATCCCGACTGTGGGCATTGGGCAGAGGCGCATGATGTGCTTGATGCGCTGGGTGTCTAGGTTGCTTTGCGAGTTGGATGCGCTTGTGCGATGCCCAACCCGACTCTCCGCAACCTTGACCCTTTGGCGCGCAAAGGCCATAGTCAATCGAATGGACTATGGGCATCTCATCACGCTCGAACCCGGAAAACGCGGAGGAAAGCCGTGCATTCGCGGGTTGCGCGTTACCGTGTACGACGTACTTGAGTACCTTGCGTCGGGCATGTCTGAAGCAGAAATTCTTGCCGATTTTCCAGAACTAACGCGCGAAGACATTCGAGCTTGTCTGGCGTTCGCGGCAGATCGGGAACGTAAGCTTGTTTCCATTCCCGCGGCATAAGACGGCGAAGTGAAACTCCTCTTCGATCAGAACCTTGCGTCGCGCCTGGTGATCTTGCTTGTCGATCTATATCCCGAGTCACAGCACGTTCGCGATGTGGGGCTTGCGCGTGCCGATGACATTTCGGTGTGGGATTACGCGAAGCAGAATGCGATGACCATTGTTTCCAAGGATGGAGATTTTCATCAGCGCAGCTTTGTTTATGGTCAACCACCGAAAGTGATTTGGATAAGACGAGGCAACTGCTCGACCGCAACTATTGAGCGGCTCCTGCGTGATCACTACTCTGATATTGTCGTCTTTCTTGACGATCCAGAGACCGCGTTTCTTGCGCTCGCTTGAAGCCGAATCACCTTCCGATGGGGGTCAGGCCATGCGTACGAAGTCGCAGTCGAAGACTATCACTAGAGATCCAAGGTGGTTTGGCCCGAACGTTTCGCCGGGCGAGATGCTGTGCGAAGAGTTCTTGCGCCCACTTGGACTCGGCCAGGCTTTGGGAACGATGGTGTCTTCCGCCGACGCGACGAACACCTCTACTCCTGCAATTGTGATCTTTTGTCTGCGCGTGAACTCGCTCTCGCTAAAGGCGCGTCGTTTGCGAATGATGATATCGATCTTCCAACCTGTTTCTTGGTCAACCAAGTTGAACATCGATCGCCTTCGAAAAGCGTCTCGAGCAGCGTCGCGATCGAAGTAATAATTCTCTTCAGAAAAGCCATCGAGAAACGATTCGATCGCGGCAAGATTGGCAGGGTCGATCACGATGTCGAGATCTTGGGTTGTGCGCGGAAAGCCATGTGTAGTGCTTGCGAAAGAGCCGGCGATCATGAACGGAATTTGGGCGCCGTCGAGCGCCTCTCGAACCCGTATTAGGATGTCTGCGATGCCGCCTAGCGCGGCTGACATGATGCGATCACTTGCGAAACGAATTGCCGCTTCGCCTGCGCTTCGGTCAGTTCTGGATGCCGTCGTCGGATGCCCTCGATCGCCATTGTGCGAGCGGCTTCGCTCATTTCGACGGCTACGCGCAAACGACCTTCAGGAAAGCCCCTTACTGGCCGGCACACCGAAGGGTCGCTGTACCCATCGCATCGAGGTCACAGCTCGGGCTTTTTGACAATGCGGTGCACGATCCAGGGGGGTGCGCGAGCAGGCATTTGCAAAGGTTAGCGGGAACCTCACCCTGACACCCGGCGGGCATGTCCGCGCAGGCGTATGACCATCCCGGCCTGATTGGCGGTCCCCCGTCTGCTGGTGTAATCGCCACTCCGGGCATAGTTGCGACGCATAGGTTCGAATTTCCGAAGGACGTGCACTGCTGCGCGCCGCAATTGATCGAAAAGGAAGCTTCGCGCTGCTTTGACTGAGCTGCGTCTGCCGACGTGCCGGCACCCGCATCATGTTGCGAGTCGATCACAGAGGAACTGCAGCCTTGGCATGTGGTCAATATTATTGACCATATTACGGTTCTCATGACGTGCCTAAGGGCAAGCTTCATGCCGCTGCCCGCAACCTGCTTGTGACGCAAATTCCTAGCTGTCTAATGTGCCAAGGTGGCACCAAGGAACATCGGGTCTCTCCTCGATGTTGCTTAGGCGCCAAACCTCCAAGGCGCATTGACGGGTGAAGTTCGTTGCGGAACATTCGCGCGACGTGCGATCCGGCTCCCGCGAACGTCGCCAGTACCGTCGGGGTACTTCCATTTTTCGGTATGCGCAGAAGCAGGGCGAGCGAAGTTCATCACCACGAATGTATGAACTCATACTCGTCGTGGTCGAGTTCACGCACCGAGTCTGGCGCACCGAGCTAAAGAACTGGCGTTCGAAGCGATCCCAGTTTGTCGCAGTGGAACCAGTTGAACATTTTACATATGGTCAATTGTGTTAACTATGAGTCTATTGGGCCTGAAGCCGGCGAAAAACTTGATGGTCAACATTCATTTCCCATGACCACACGCGTGCCGACAACTCGAGCTATCCGGCGAGCGCCTGTCCGCGACTGACAGCGAAGAACTACCTGATCGTTGAAACGAGTCCGCTTTCGGAAATGTGCTCATCCTTGGTGATAAGCGTGAGCCCATGGTGAAGCGCGGTCGCAACGATGATGCGGTCGAACGGATCGCCTTGAGGCAAGGCAATCGCCGCGGCTGCAGACGCGACTTCGGGATCAATCGGTAGCACAACGAGTCTCTCTGCAAGGCTTCGAAGGAAGGTGCGATCATACGAGATGCGTCTCCGACGTTCGAGCATTCCAAGTTCGAAGAGTGTGACGTCTGAAATCGCGACGTCGCCGTGCTTGACCGATCTCAGCTTTTTCTCCGCTTGCTTGCCGAGCTTCTTGCTGCCAATCGCGAGCCAGAATGCGGCGTGGGTATCGAGCAAGAACTTCACTTCTGAAGCTTCCAGGCTCTTACAGCGATGGCAAACTCGTTTGCTTCAATGCCGTTGTCAGTTGCCATGTCTGATAGGCACCCAAACAGGGGAGTTTCGGGATTCGTTTCACGCGTGAGAATCAAGTTCCCGGCCCGCGTCTTTACGACCACGCGTTCACCACGCATCGCCGCGCGTCGGACCTTGGGGAACTCTCTCAGCAGCGTTGTTACCGTGGTGTTCATATCTGATAAAATATCAGATAATTGGCCTCGAGCAAGGATGGGCGCCGGTCGATCACTTGTCGCCTATGGTACAAGGTGTTCGATCCAATATTGGGAGGAGAGAACATCGAGACGCTCGCCCTCATTTCCTTCCGGTCAGCGCCATGGTTGCGTGAACCCGATGCAAACTAAGAAGCTCGCTCTTTGCGCGTTCTCTCTTCACACCCTGCTTGCTTGCGGCGCCACCGTTTCCGCCCCGAATGATGGCAGCGCGGCAACATCCGACGCTGGCGACGGCGCAGCGACAAGCAACGCGTCAAGTGATGCAGCCGACAGCGGCGCCGAGACGAGCGCTCCGCCTCAAGCAATTGCGATCAAGTTTGCGTTCATCAAGAGCGGCTCTTCGACCGATCCAAAGGCATGGATGAACTACGGAGTGAACCTCGACGGTCTCACCACAACCAAAGACTCGCAGGACGTTTGCAAAAGGGCAGCCGGTGCGCCGAGCGGCAATCAGGAAGACGGAACGGGCGGCATCGACAATTCGTGGGGCCGCAATGTGATGCCAGTCTTCTACAACCTCGACCCGACATCCGCGACCGGCTATCTCGTCGCTGACGCAACGGGTACGGGCAAGTTACTCCTGCAATACAAAGGTGCATTGCTCGAGGTCCCGGTGGTCCATGCCAAGATGGACACCAATGGGACGACCGCTAAGTTCTCAGCGTTGGTTCCTGTTCAGGCCTTTGGCGCATCATTCAAGAGCTTCGCAGGCCGATTCAGCACAAGCTTATGCAGTGGGAGCGCGGCTACGAGCATCGTCGATCAGATCGCGCAGGCTGCCGATATCCTCTCAACGGGGCTACAGTCACCGTCGCTCACGTGCGATGCCATTTCGATTGGCGCCGAACTCATTGACGTCGCAAGCGCGAACCCGCCGATCGGCACGAGTCCCGATCCTTGCGGGAATTGAAGGCTCCGCGTGCCAATCGCTTACCCTCTGACGACACGCGTTTGACAACGCGAACCTGTTCCGCAAGCTGCCGGTATCGTCTCCGCTTCGGAGATCACCTTTTAGTAGGACAGGGGAAAAATATGCTTCGTTCCGCAGCTATTTTGGGAGTGTTCGCCGCTGGGTTTTCGATCGCGCAAACAGCAAGTGCAAGCTGTCACATCCGCAACGAGACCAAATATTCGTTCAACGTCGATTCGGGCAATTCCTCGGGTCAAAACGTGGGCGCCCACACTTCGGGCTCAATCGCGCACGGAAAGATCGTGGCCAAGAGCCGTGACGGAAAGAGCTTCGGCGGTTTCTGCAAAGAGGGCGACAAGGTCAAAGTCGTCGAAGAGAGCGGCGCAGTCATGCTGATTCCTGAATAAGCACCGCGATGTAACTTATCGGCGCTGAATTCAGCGAGCCCAGCGCCGGTCGACTTTCTTACGGATAGAGCGTCTTGTAGCCCGATGTCGGAAACGTCGTCGGACACGAACCCGTTGGGCTCCAGGCGAGGCGCATCTCTGTGTTCGACACGAGTTGCAAGTACGCCCACCCTTCATTCAGTGGAGTGATCGCACTCGCGCGCCGCTCGTAGCATTGCCTGGGCCGCTTGGCACCCGCCGAAAAAGGCGAGCATCGGCACCGCGCAAATTGTGGATGTGCGCGTTCGACTTCTTAAGGTCATTTTGGCTCCCGAGCTTTCGAGGTCGGAACGGCTGAACTCTCGAATGCTTGACCCTTCTTTATGAACACTGGGTTCAAGGTTGCAGTCCTTGAATCGTGGGTTTTCCTGTCCAGGCGATTGGGCGGTTGTCGTTCTTCTTCACTCTTTTCGGCCTCTATCGGTTAGCCTTCAAAAAGAGTGGAACTTTGCGTTCTTGGCTGTCATGGCGGCGAAACGCCGAAGCATCGAACGAGTGCATTCTTGCTCGATCGGAGAATCGCGATTGATGCAGGTGCCCTAACAAGTGCGCTCAACATCGCGTCGCAGTGTGCCCTCGAAGCGGTGCTCATCAGTCACGCGCACCTCGATCACATTCGCGACTTGTCGACCATCGCCGACAACCGTGTTCAAAACGGCGCGCCGCCACTCAAGGTGTGCGCAACTGCCGAGACCCTACGCGCTCTGCGCGAGCACTTTTTCAACGACCAGCTTTGGCCCGATTTCACAAAGATCCCAACAGAGCAGGGGAGCACGATCGAACTTGTCGAGCTCGCGCGAGGCGTCTCCAACGTCGTGCAGGGCTATCGGGTTCTGCCGATTCCTGTGTCGCACACCATCGATTGCTCGGGCTTCCTAGTTGACGATGGTGCGAGCGCTATCGCTTACAGCGGCGATACAGCTGCGACCGACGAACTGTGGAAGGTACTTAACGGCGTGACGAATCTGCAAGCGCTGTTGCTTGAAGTCAGTTTTCCTGACGATCAACAGGACCTGGCCATTCGTAGCGGGCACCACACGCCTTCGAGCTTGAGCGCCGATCTGAGAAAATATAAGGCACCTAAGGATTTGCCCACGCTTCTCTATCACATGAAACCTACATTTCAGGATGCGATAGAGCGCGAGTGCGCGAAGCTCACAGGGGTGAACCTCACGCCGCTCGCGCTTGGCGACGAATTCGTCCTCTGATACCCATCGGATACCGGAGTGGATACCCAAATAATACGCGCGTACTAAGGCAGATTTCGCGTCGATTGGTTACCGCCAAGCGTGGGTCTGCATTTCCCGTTGCCGCCAACGCAAGAGCAGTGCATCACCATAAGCTTCCATGAGCCAGAGGGCGGACACTATCGAAGTCGTAGGCCTCGAGGAAGATGCGGAAGGACAACGCATCGTTCGCGAGGAGCTCAAGCTGCTAGCGACGATTACCCACGCTATCGAAACGGCTGCGGTCGCGCCTGTAACGAAAGCTGGAGATGACGCGCGAATGCTGGAGTTGCGCGAAGAGATCGCGGGAGCCAAACCCGAAGACCTTCCGGCGTTGTTCGAACAGATGCACCACATCGGCGCACTGCGCGCTCAACGCGGCAAGAGCGTCGTCGGTTCGCTTGATCGCAACGCCCCCTACTTTGGTCACTTGCGTCTTGAAGAAGAGGGCAAGCGTCGTGACATTTTGATCGGTTCACGATCGTATGTTGATCCGAGCGCTGGCATCCGCATCGTCGATTGGCGCAACGCACCCGTCAGCAGCATTTACTATCGCTACGGCGAGGGCGACGATTACGAAGAAGCGATGGGCGATCGCATCGCCGAGGGCGTCGTGCGCCTCAAGCGCAGCGTTGCGATCAAGAGTGGCCAACTCGTGCGCGTGGCAGCTCCCCAAGGAACGTTCATTCGCACGCGCGAGGGCGCCTGGAAGCGCGTCGATACGCGTTCGGCAAAACTAGTGACCGAGCGTAAAGAGGGCGCGGGCACTCGTCTCGGTGTAGGTGCCAACGGCGAAATTCGCCAAGACAAAATGTTGCCCGAGATCGCTTCGTTGCTCGATCAAAAGCAGTTCGAGCTCATTGCGAAACCGAGCGCCGGTCTCGTGGCGATTCAAGGCAGCGCCGGCAGCGGCAAAACAACGGTGGGTTTGCACCGCGTCGCTTACTTGGGTTTCACAGATCCAAGTCGCTTCGCGCCCGATCGCATGATGGTCGTCGTGCCGAACGATGCGCTGATTCACTACGTATCACGCGTGCTCCCGTCTCTCGGCGTGCCTGGTGTACCCGTGACAACGTTTGGTCGCTTCGCGCGACGAATGGTCAATTTGCTTTTCCAAAAATTGCCCACCGCAATTAGCGAAGAGACACCACCCGTCGTCATGCGCGCGAAGTCGCACGGCCGGATGCTCGAATCGATTGACCATGTAGTCGACCGAATTACGAATGAAGTAGAAGGCAAGTTGGTTGACATTATGCGTCGCTGGGAGGGCGGGGAAGTGGTGGTTGCCGCTTGGAACGCTACAAGCAATCAACCGCTCGACGTTCGCGTGTCGCTGCTGGGTGGTTGGCTTGCCGGTAAACGAACGCTCACAGGAGTGGAAGCCGCAGCGCGGTTGCCAGACGTCACGCGAGGTGCTGTCGAACGTCTCGGCAATGAGCTGCGGGTAAAGTCACGCGCAGTGACTGCCATATGGGACGAAATTCTCACTTCACGCGAGCGCCTCAACGCAGCCTTCAGGGATGAGCCCGCGTTTGGACCTGGCAGAATCGATCAAGTTCACGACTGGTGTGTGAAGCAAGCGCGCATTCGGGCTGAAGGCGATCGCGACGGTGACCAGCCACGTCTCGACACAGAAGATCACGCGTTGCTCTTGCGCATCTGGCAGAAGCTTCGCGGTCCACTCGTTGACGTCGACAACACACCGATTCGCATTGCTCACTTGTTCGTCGATGAAGTGCAGGACGCGGGACCCATCGAGTTGCGTGTCATGATCGACCTCACCGGTAAAGAGCGCTGCGTCACGCTTGCTGGCGACGTTGCACAGCGCATGCTCGACGAAGACGACGACACGCGCGGCGAGTTCCACTGGAGCGAACTGCTCGAGTCGCTTGGCG
>JAHFDZ010000021.1 GCA_023248745.1 Myxococcales bacterium
GGAAGGTGCGAAGCTCATCGCTCTGCGCATCACCCAAGAGGCGCAAAGTGGAGCGCCCCAAACCGTCAATAATCTTTACATCGAGACCGAGCATTCCCTCGATGCGGCGCATCGCGAGAATCATCGCGCTCACGAAAGTAAGCGGCGGTGCTCCAACGGTTAGCCCAACGTACGTAAGCACCGAGAGCAGGTAGAGCCATCGTTGCCCGTTCGCCGTCGCAAAGAAGCTGGCCATCGGCGTGCCGTAGTGCGGCGCGTTGATTCCTGTCACACTTGCAAGCCTTGGTATCCAACTCAACTTCGCGTTGGGGATCGGCAAAATCACGTCGGGCGACGCAACCATGCGGGCATCGAGGCCACCGGTCGAGTGACCAATCAGATGAATCGGCCCTTCGTCGCCCGCCGTATCGGAAACAAGCTCGGCCAGTCGACTCGCACGACGGCGAATCGACGCCGTTGGGGGCACCTCGAGAACGTACGTCGTCGCGTCGTCGCCAGCGGCCTTCAGACGTACCGCGAGCGTCTTCTCCACGTGCGCAAAATAGTCGTACGAACCGATTTTGCCGAAGCCGAAGAAGCCCGGCGATAGATAGATGCGGTGATGCTGCCGCATGAGGGCATCATGCACGAAGTTGGGTTGGACTTGAACCGGTTACCGACGGACGTTCGCTTTCGCTGACGCTCTTGCTGGCGCTTTCGCCGGTGCTCGTGGCCGCGCTCGTTTCCCTTTGGTTGAGCGCTGCGCTTCGCGGATATGTGCTGCGCACGGCTATTTTGGCCCGAAACGACGTTAACGACGTTTCGCCCCTTCGCTTCGCTCAGCTCCAGCCTATCGCTTCGCTCCTGTCGAGCTTCGCTCGCCAGAGGCCGAGGCCTCAAACCCCAATCTTCCTCTCACTACGAAGAGATGATTCGTGCATCTGGGCGTTTGACTACCCTGGTGTCCACCTGGATCGCTTCCCTACGCACGCTAAGAGCGTGCTCGGTCGCTCGGTTGTGGGTTGAGTGGTGCCGCCTTGCGGGTTCAGATGAGAGCAGGCGTAGTACATGTTTTCGGCTCCACTGAGGGTGCCGTCCAACACCCCCACGCGAACCGCGCTCCCCGACGTCAACTGAACAACGTTTCGAGATCGCCCTTCGTCAGTTTCTTTGCGCCGCCTGCGTCTTCGCTCAGGACGGCTCCGACCAGTTCACGTTTCTTGCCGCCGAGTTCGAGAATTTTCTCCTCAATCGTGCCCTTCGCGAGCAGGCGATACATCGTGACGACCTTTGTTTGACCGATGCGGTGCGCGCGATCGGTTGCCTGATCTTCGACGGCTGGATTCCACCAGGGATCGAAGTGGATAACAGTATCGGCCGCCGTAAGGTTGAGGCCGCTTCCACCCGCCTTGAGCGAAATGAGGAACACCGGAGGGCCGTCGTCGCGTTGAAAATTGTCGACGCATGCCTGGCGATCTTTCGTCGACCCATCGAGATATTCGTAACCTATTTTGTCCTCTTTCAGCGCACGACGAATCAGTGTGAGCATCGACACGAACTGGCTGAAGACGAGCACTCGGTGGCCACCTTCAACGCACGTCTGAAGGAGCTCGCGCAGCGCGGTTAGCTTCCCTGAATCGTCGTCTGAAAATTCGCGAGGAAGGCCAAGTAGGCGCGGATCGCAGGCTGCCTGACGCAACCGTGTGAGCCCCGCGAGAATCTGAATCTGCGACTTTGCGAGACCATTCTTTTCGACTTCGCCCATGACTTGAGCGCGCACTTCTTTGAGCACCTGCGCGTAGAGCGCACCCTGTTCGCCTGCCAGCTCGCAGTACTGATCGGTCTCAATCTTTTCGGGGAGATCGCGCGCAACTTCTGCCTTCGTGCGTCGCAAGATGAACGGATGGATCGTTGCTCGGAGGCGCTTCGCCGCTTTTTGATCACCTGCATCGATGGGGCGCGAGTAACGCTCTTCGAACTTATCGAGAGGCCCAAGGAGCCCACGGCTTACGAAATCAAAGATGGACCAAATCTCGGAGAGGCGGTTTTCGATTGGGGTGCCCGAGAGCGCGAGCCTTCGATCAGCCGGGAGACGCTTCGCCGCGCGCGCCGTTGCAGAGTGCGGGTTCTTGATCTGCTGCGCCTCGTCGAGGATGACGTAGCGCCACTTGATCTTTGAGAGGAGCTCTTCATCACGACGCAAGAGGGCATAGCTCGTGACAACGACTTCTGCTTCGTCGAGCTCGTCTTGTCGGTCTTTGCGTTCGCTGCCATGCCACAGCGCGTGCTTGAGCGACGGTGCGAACTTGTTCATCTCAAGTTCCCAATTGGTCACCACGCTTGTGGGTGCGACAATGAGAACCTTGAATTTGTGATCTTCGGACTTCTTGTCCGCTGCCTTGACAGCAAGCAGTAGCGCGATCGTCTGCAGCGTCTTGCCAAGGCCCATGTCGTCAGCGAGCACGCCGCCGGAACCGATTTCGTGAAGGAACCAAAGCCAATGAAAGCCCTGCTCTTGGTAGGGTCGAAGCTGCGCCTTGAGCGTGGTGGGCTTCTTGATGCCCTTGATCTCGTCAATTTCTCGCAGCTTCTTGAAGAGATCTTTTGCGCCATCACCAACTTGCACGCGATTGACATGCTCGAGCAATTCTTCGATGCGGCCCGCTTGGGACAAAGGAAGTTTGCCTCCGTTACCGCCGCCAGTGGCAAGGATCTCGGCTTGTCGTGCGAGCACTTCGCGCACTTTTGCGAGATCGATGCGAGCGAACGAACCATCGGCGAGCCTGACATAACGTCGGCCTTCTCCGAGACAACGCGCAAGCTCGTCTTGCGTGACCGCGACGCCGTCGGCCTCGAAGCTCAACCTCAACGACAACCAATCAACGCCACTCGAAATTCGTGCGCTCGCACTGAGATCGGCCGACCGAACCTGAACGTCGACGAGATCGTCAGGAACAAACAGATCCCAGTCTTCGGGCAAGGTCCCTACGCCCTCCGTCCAAAAACGGATGGCCTGATCGCCGTGCGCAACGAAACGATTGCCGTCGTCTGCAGCCCTTAGACCCAGCTCAAGGAGTGTGGAGGCTACGTGCTGTTGCGCAACAATATCGCAACGAATACAACGAGCGCGGCGATGTCCGCTGCTATGGTCAATTGGCTTGACTATAACGGGCATCGTGAATCCGTCCGCGCGAACGTCCACTTCAACGTCGTCGTAAGCCGCGCGAAGCGACACTTCTGCTTCGGTGAGTGAGCCGCCAGCAGCAACGCGGAATGTGGGAACCATGTCGACCACATCAGCAACTTGCGACAGCTCTGGTAGTTCGGCCCCCACCTCTGTGGCTACTTTCGGCAGCCCTTCCGCGATCAGTTGCGGCAAGTTGTCGATGGGCTCAGAAATTGACGGCAGCTTTGTGAGGCGGCGGATCGCCGCAGGCGACACGCGGCGATCAATGGGCCACGCCCATCCTTCTTGCGCGTCGATGTACCAGCCTGGGCTGCCTTCGAGCCACGTTCCGTGTGCCGTTGAGAACTTTCGCGGATCACCAGGGCGGTGAAACGAGGCACGCACAACCACGCTATCGCCATCATGCGAAAGCTCGAGATCAAACCGAGGTCGAAGCGGCTCGTCAGCAAAACGTAACTCCATGAGTTGCGGTTCAATGACCACTTTTCGCCCTTTGAGAAGCGGCAGCAGATCGCTCGCATCCTCGCCGCGCACTTCGATCGCACCACGACGAGCTGCCGCACTCTCAAGACGGGAGAGCATTCGAATCGCTTCACGATCCATGGTGGGCGCTTGATCTTGCGCGATAAGTAACGCCGATGGTGACAATGGCGTGCGCGTAGACGGCTCAAGAAGCGCTACAGAGATCGCGCCGGGCTTCACTTGCAGACGAAACTCGATGGTGCGCGGAACAGGCGGAATGGGCTCTGGCATCCATCGATCAATTCCATTGCCATCCGAGGGTCTCGTCAGCACCGCGTGCGCAGCGCGCATCGCCCGAGCGCGCGCGCGCCTCGATCGACGGGAGTTTCCTTCGGAAGTTGGCGCGGCGTAAACAGCGGTCGACGGAGCTTCGCTCGCGGGCTGACTTGGCATTGGGCGAGTTGTGCCACGGGTTTGATCACGCGCTGCAATAAGCAACGCCGCAACGTGTTTGCAGTGTCCACTTATTTTCGCAAATGTCGGACAGGAACACTGGGACGCGAAGCCTCCCGGCGTAAGCTGCACCGAGACCGCATAGGGTTCTGGATCGCTTCCCCGCACCAACCCTCGAGTCGATGCCTCTTCGATCGCAACGTCGTTTACCGAGCCGCGTCGAATGTAGTCGTAGCCACGCAAAAACGCGCGCGCACCAACCAAGCGCCGCAGTGCGCGATCGCTCAATGCCGATAGAGCCTCTTGAAAAGGAGATCCCAACTTCGCTATCCGCGCGGATGACTCGCGCGCCTTCTTTCGCAAGCGTTGATGTCATGCGGCAAGCGCTAGTGCGGCGGCCCCTAAGAAAGAAAAAACAGAAAGGGGTTGATTGACCGCGGTCGCGCTCGACCTGCTAATTTCTGTCCACGCGTATCATCTCCCTGTTCCGGGTGCAACATTGAAACCGCGCTGCCCTTCTTGTGCACAACCTTGATGCGGCTAATGCGTACCGGGGCCTTACTCGAGTAACCTCGCGGCGATCGACATGCGACTTCGTTTGCTCACCGCCCTCATTCCTCT
The DNA here is from genome assembly GCA_023248745.1 of Myxococcales bacterium. Lineage (GTDB taxonomy): Bacteria > Myxococcota_A > Polyangia > Polyangiales > Polyangiaceae > JAHFDX01. The sequence continues at coordinate 4,703 of JAHFDZ010000021.1, forward strand.
GGCGCTCGTCGCCTGCAGCTCACCGGTCGCCAGCAATCTCGAAGAGTCCGACGCCAATCGCGTTGTGCTCGCGCTCGATCGCGCAGGCATCGGAGCTTCGAAAGACAGCGACCCCGTCTCGGAGGGCCGTTTTCGCGTAAGCGTAGCGCGGCAGGACATTGCACTCGCGCTGTCCGCAATGAGAGCCGAAGAGCTTCCACGCGAGCGTCCCAAGGGGGTGCTCGACACGGTGGGCAAGGGCGCGCTAATCCCGAGCGCCGCGGCCGAGCACGCGCAAATCGTCGCCGCGACGAGCGCCGAAATTCAACGCTCGATCGAGTCGGTCGATGGCGTTCTCTCCGCGCGCGTGCACATTCAAATTCCCGTCGCCGACCCGTTCACGACGACGCCACAGAAGGCCACCGCAAGCGTGCTTGTCGAACACCGTGGGACGACACCGCCGTTGCCTGCAGAAGCGATTGCAAAGCTTGTAACTGGCGCGGTTGCAAATTTGCCCGCGCAGGAGGTTGCCGTTGTGTTTGTACCACGCAGCATTCCGGTATCGGCCCAGGCAACGCTCTCACCACTCGGACCGTTCTCAGTCGCCCGCGGCTCGGTCCGACCCATGCAACTCGTCGGTGGGTTGCTCTTTGTGCTTCTCGCAATCTTCGGCGTTGCGTGTGCCGCACTTGCCCTTCGGCTTTCTCGTGTTCAAGCTCAACTTTCGGCGGCGTTGTCACGAGGTGAAGCGTGATCGATATTCGCGACATTTCGAAAACGTTTCACCTCGGAATCGAGGGCACGCGAAACGTGCTATCACGTGTTACATTTTCTGTACCAAGGGGATGCCTCTACGGTCTCATCGGTCCAGGCGCATCCGGCAAGAGCGTCCTCCTCAAGTTGATCACGGGCCTCATGAAGCCCGATCGCGGCTCGATTGTCGTCGACGGAAGCGACATGACGGCTGCAAACGATCTCGAGATCCAAGAGCTGCGCAAGAAGTTTGGCTTCCTCTTTCAGAACAACGCGCTCTTTGATCACATGACGGTCTTCGACAACGTCGCCTTCCCGTTGCAGCGCCTCTACGCGCCCCCAGAGGAGGAAACTCGCACGCGCGTGATTGAACGGCTTCGGTGCGTTTCTCTACCGGGCTTCGAAGACCGCCTTCCCCCAGGGCTCTCTGGAGGCCAGAAAAAGCGCGTCGGCGTTGCACGCGCCACCATCACTCAAGCCCCGTACGTCCTCTACGACGAACCTGCTGCAGGCCTCGATCCCGTTACGTCACAGAAGATTTTCGATCTCTTGCGCGCAGAGCAACGAGCATCAAACGCCACCGTGATCATGGTCTCAAGCGACCTCGATCGATTGCTGACGGTCACCGACCGCGTCGGCATGCTCTATCGCGGCGAGTTGATCTTCGATGGCAGCACCGAAGAAGCAAAGACCACCTCCGAGCCGCGCGTGAAGCAGTTCGTTCACGGCCTAACCGAGGGCCCGCTTTAATTGAGTTGGGGAGTGCGGGACGCTTGGAAGTGTCGGACGTAACCACCCATTTATCGCTTTAGCTGATGCCTTTGGTATCGCTTGGGCTGATGCCTTTGGTATCGCTTTAGCTGATGCCTTTGGGATCTTTCGACTGCGGGGGCCTGATCCTCTCGCCTGATCCTCTCGCCTGATCCTCTCGCCTGATCCTCTGGCCTGATCCTCTCGCCTGGCACGGGCAGGACATGCCCACACGATGTGTGCGAAGCACGCAGGGATCGGAGATCGCTTCTTTAAGGGATCGAGCAAATCGCCGTACTTTTTTGATGTGAAGGCGTTTTCGCATCGCCCCATTTCGATTGCAATTTTGTGCGTCACTGCGTCCAGCGCGCATGCGCAAGACGGGTCGAATCACGCACAATGGCCGAATCACGCACAATTCGCACCCCCATCGATCGTGAGTCAGCAGGCATTTGCCGGTCCCTACGTTCGGCTGAGACCCGCTTTCGATGAAATCGATACGGGAGCCCTTGATCGTCGATTGGCCCTCAGCGCCGGCCTTGCCGCACTTGCGGCTGGGTTCGCAGTCGAAGGCTACGTCACGCTCATCTCGCCCTGCGAAACTTATGATCGCTCGGTGCCGTTCGCACGCACCTGCATGTCAGGCTCTACTGAGCCGAGGCTATTGCGCCAATTTTCTGCAGCCCCAACGTTGCCGGGAAACGCCGCGGCGATATTGGGTACGGTTGCTGCGGCAGGATTTGCAACGTGGTTTACGGTTTCGCTCGTTGAGCGTTTCGGCAAGCGATGGTCGACATCGATCTGGCACCTCAATTCGAATCACATGAACAAGCCGCTCGCACTAAGTCGAGGGACCATGTCCGTCGGACTCAACTTTGGGTTCGGAACGCTGGGCGTTGCGGGATCCTTCTAGCGTTAGACGCGGAATTCTCGTCATCCGCGCTTCTTCGCGGCACGCGCTAAATTCCTTTGACGCCTTGGACAGGCCGCGAGAAATGCTAGCGAATGCGTTACTGGATCCTTCTTCCTCTACTCTTGGTCGCTTGCGACAAGGAAAAGCCACAGGAAACGCCAGCCCCCGCTGCGAGCGAAAAGGCGAGGCCCGATAAGAAGGGGCCAAAGTTGGGCCTGCTCTCGGATCCGGGAGAGCCACCAACGCGCGGAGGTCCTCCGAGCTCACCCCCTGGCGCTGGCGGCGCGAAGGCCGCTGGCGATGGATTGGTCAACACAGTTGACAAAGGCAGCGAACCTCGCCGCGAGTTCCGCTACGCGTTCAAGACCGGGGAGACCGAAACATTCACATACGAACTTCGCATGACCATCACGGGCGAAGCCGGCCAAGGCAAGACGACGAAAGATCAAAAGGTCCCTGGCATTCGGTACGAACTCACCGCAACAACCAAAGAGGTGAGCGCCGACGGCACGGGCCTAATCGAATGGTCGCTCGACAAGGTCGACGTCCTTTCGGAGCCAGGACCGACTGCCAAAGACGTCGCTGCAGAACGCGAAGCTTGGGAGCAACTCAAAGGAACGCTGGGCAAGAGCGTCATATCGCCAAGAGGGTTGACCATCGTTGCCGAGTTTGGGAGCAAGGACCAAACGAGAGCCCAAATGCTCGAGACTCTTCGAGGACCACTAACGGACATCATCGTGCCGCTTCCCGAGGAGGCTGTTGGTAAGGGCGCGAATTGGACCTACCGTCGCAAGCCAACAAACCGAGAGATTGCGAATCTTGTCCAAGAAGAGTCGTTCACTCTCGCCGACGTCACCGCGACTGGCGGCAAGGTCGCAAGGCAATACAGCGAGCTTGCACCGGTCCAAGAAATTGGAGCCGGTCAGATTCCGGGTGGCAAGATCTCGCTCGACGTATTCAAGAGCACGAGCACCTCGACAAGCGTGTTCGATCTTTCCAAATTCGTTCCCAAGAGCGAAGCATCGCTCACGATGGAAAAACTCGTTACCGCAACCACTGCAGACGGCCAGAAGGCAACTGTGATGAAGGCCAACGTCAAGAGCACCGCAAAGTTCGCGCCAGTAACGCCGAAGAAAAAATAGTCAATCTACTTACCATTCGGAGCGAACGTTCGCCTAATCGCTGCAGTCGTCCCAGCATCGCTATCGTCAGCGCCCGTGCTGAGCCAATAAAGCGCGCTCTTTGTCCCCAATCGCACTTGTGTCGCATTCCGTTGCTGGGCCGCAACCGTGAAGACCTTTGAGGCCGCGCATGCGCCGCCCGAAGGCGTACACATGCGAACTTCGTCCGCGAGTCCGTTTGCGCTGCGATACGTCCACGCAAGGCCAAATCCGTCTGTGTGGAGGGACTCGGTGCCGAGCTGGGTAGAGACCACTTGGGTGATCGGGTTGGCGCATCCCGATGGTGGACAACTGTAGATCCCACCTGTCACGGAATCGTTGAAGTAGAGCACTTCACCTTTGGCCTCGATCGTCGTCGGACGAGCGCGCGAAGGATCGACAAATGAATCTGGAGAACACGGATTTGTGTCTGGATTGCTGCACGCCGTTCTTGGGCTTCGGTGCACGCCATTTTCGATCGAAGCGTCGAAGATACCGTCAGCCGTAAACGTAAATCGCGTCGGCACCCATTTGTACTTTGCGATTTCGAATCGCGTAGCGCTCGCAGGATTGGAGACCAGCGCGATCGAAAAGAGCTTCGCGCCATCGAAGGTGAAAAGCCCGTCAGAACTTCCGAAGAGAGCGACACTCGGCATATTGGCCACGTAAATTTCGGGCTCTGTGCAAGTTCCCAAAATAGGACAACGTGCAAGACTCGTCGTCGTCGAACCGCTTTGCTTGCCAAGGAAGTAAATGTGAGTGACCCCTGCTGCCGGCGCGATCACTAACCCTTGCGGCAATGGCAACGCCTCGAACGTCCCTGAGTAAAGCGCCTCGCGATTTGTGCACTCCGGCAAATCGCATCGGTAGACGCTCTTCTTGTCGTGGAAGTACATCTTCCCAGTCGAGTGAAGCAGGAACGAGCCGGTCGTATCGCCAAGCGAAGTAACGGCCTTGGCGACGCACTGTCCCTGATTGCACGTGCCGGGATCGTTTGTACCTGAGCCGCAAGCGCGTTCGCACGAGCCACAGTGGTAGCTGTCTGATTTGAGATCAAGGCAACGCGAGTTGCCGCTGACTTGACACGCCGAATAGGGACTCGCGCAACCAACGACGCAAGCACCTTGCTCACCACAGGTAAACGAAAGTCGGCTGGTGTCGATTGCACCTTGGACGTCGCAATCGATACAATTTGGTTTGCAATAGACTTGCGTCTTACCGCATACGGGCTCGGCTTGAGCGTCGCTTTCCGTGGTCGCGTCGGAAACAACGCTTGCGTCGAAACCCGCGTCTGGAACGCGACCATCGGATGTGTAGTTCGCGCAACCCACCAATGATGCACATGCCACAATGAGCGACGATCGAACGAGCATTCTCCCACCTCGAAGTCAGTACGGAACGTGGGCGCGAAACAGATTGATAGCCTTCGTCGTGTCTACCTGAACCCAGTAGATAAACTCGCCCGAGACTCGAACGTTCCCGCTGTGTTCAGCATCGGCGGTGACGTATCCGCCAAGCTGCGCTGCGCTGCATCCGTTGAGCAAGTCTGTGCAAAAAGAAACGCCTCGATTGGTGAAGTAAACGGCCTTCGCATCAGCCGTAAGACCAGCGATAGTCGGCAAGCCCGAAGCGATCACTTTTACATTCGTCGCACCACAATTGGCTGGCGTCGTTGCGACCGAACACGAAAGAATGCGTGTCGCTCCCGGCGCGGTCGAATTCTCCGCGTAAAAGAGTGTGTCGTTCACGACATCGTAAGCAATGTTGACGTTTGGCGTGAAGGAAACGACCTTTTCGGCGGTGCCGCACGCACCGGTTCGCGGACAACGGAAGACACCGGCGCCCATCTGAAAAAAGTAGACGTGCGTCGACGTGAGGATTGGTTGCGCGATCCCCGTCGTTTGAGTCACGAGTGTCGTCACCCCAGCAGACGCGCCCACATCGATCTGCAAGAGTGCACCTGAAGCATCCGCGAGGTAGAGGCCCGTGCCATCACCTGCAAGGCCAAGCGCTCCTCTTGCCAAGTGCTTCGTTGGAGTAATGCACACGCTCCCAATGCTGCAGCGTGCAACGAACGAAGTACCTCCTCCATCCACAGTGTCGGTCGCCATGTAGAAAGCGATCGGAGGCGTGGCGGCGGCGACGATGTGCTGGGGTGCAGTCGGCGCGGTAAAAATCGTAGATGGGGTAATGGCGTTGGGGTTTGCACACGTTGGAAGCGTGCAACTATGAACTTGATTGTCCTTGTGAAAGAGAAGGACGTTCGTGCTCGTGATTGCGAGCGCTGACTCCGCTGACGTGAGACTCGCGAGCGAGATAGGAACGCACTTGCCTGCCGCGCACTGTCCGGGCAGCGCCGAACCCTTGCCGAGACCACAACGCTGCACGCAAGAACCGCAAGCGTTCGGATCTGAATCAAGCGACGAACAGACGACGCCAGCATCCGAATTGCAGGCCGTTGCTGTCGCCTTGCAGGCGGTTGAGCAGCCGGCATCAGCACCGCAAACGGGATTGCGATTGGGAGCATCGACGAGGGTGTTGTCTACCTTGCAGTCGAGGCACTTGCCACCACAGGAAATGAGCGCGCCAGGGCAGCCGGCCTCGGCATCCTTGCCGGCATCAGCAGCATCAGCGTCGTCCGCTTTGACATCGACCGCCTGATCGCGAGGCGCGTCGAATGGCGCGTCCGTATTGATCGTCGCGTCCACCGGCGCATCGATCGCCGCATCGGGCACCGAGCTGTCGCCAGCATCGTTGGGCGCCAACTCGAACGTCGTACACCCGAGCATCGACGTTGCGATCCACACGACCGATAGGCTGTACTTTCGCATCTGTTCAAAAGAACTTATCACTCAGAACGAGCTTTCGTCCTCTTTCCCGGTGTCCCATGTTGCTCGCATTTCTCTCTCTCGTTGCTTCATTCGCGCCAGCGGGACGCAGCGAGCAGCACGCCGACGACGAGCCGAGCATGATCACAATGGTGGTCGCGAATGTGCTGTCAATTTTGTTGACACACTTCGTGCTCCGCCGCGATGAAAGCAGGCTTACAGAAGCGCAGCGTGCACGGGCGTGGCTGCCTGCTTCACGCATGGCGGCGCTCGCATTTGCTCCCTTCGCGCTTCTGATTCACTACGTTCGCACCCGTCGAACCGTGGTCGGGTTTCTGTTCGGCGTACTCGTAGTCGCGTGTGTGATGCTCGTCGTTGAGTTGATTGCGGTGGCAACCGACGCGCTTGTGACGTTGGTATTCTGAGTCCCTGCGTTACCACTTCCAAAACGAGCGAAGGGCAGCAATTGGTGTCGCTGCGTCATTCTCGACGAGAGCGCAATTTGCCGTGTACCGTAGAGACAATGTCCGCAGCGCAGCCGCTGGAAGCACCTAAGAATTCCGGTCTTACCAACCTGCTCGAATCGATTGGTGGCTCTGCCCTCGCGATCTTCGAGGTTGTCGGCGGCATGACCGTGCTCTTCGCGCGCATTCTCAGTCGGCTCGTCAGGTTCCAGTTTGACTTGCCAGAATTCAAACGTTCCCTCTACAAAATGGCCGTCAAGTCGCTGCCCATTGTGTTCGTCGTCGCGCTGTTCACTGGCGCTATCGTCGTCATTCAAGCCGCGCCATTGGTCAAGCGCATTTCGGGCGCCGAATCGCTGCTCGGCTGGGGCGCGGGGTTCGGCGTCTTGCGCGAGATCGGACCCTTGTTAACCGCCTTGACGATCTCGGGACGCGTTGGCGCGAACAATACCGCCGAGCTTGGAACGATGGTGGTCACCGAGCAGATCGACGCGCTGCGAGCGCTCGCGATTGATCCGATTTCGTTTCTCATCGTGCCCCGATTTTTGGGCATCATCATCACGCTCTTCGCGATGGTGCTCTACGCAGACGCACTCGCACTCGTTGGCGCTGCCTACACCGGCCAAGGTTTTTTGGGCGTCACACCGCGCACCTTCTATGACGGGCTGACGACGCTGCTTCACTTCAGCGACGTCGCAAACGGTCTCATCAAGAGCATTGTATTCGGACTCATGATCGCGCTCTCGAGTTGCCACTTTGGACTTGCAACCAAAGGCGGAGCGCCAGGTGTTGGACGCGCCGTCAATGCGATGGTTGTCGCAGCTGCAGCAGGCATCTTCATCGTCGACTTTCTCGTCAGCTTTGTGATGGGCTGAAAATGAGCGACCAAGCCGAAAACCCTCGCATCGCTGACCAGGGCATCATCCATGCCGAAGTCTACGACCTGGGGGCTCAAGCGCTTTCGCTGATCGACGCTGGGCGTGGTCTCTACTCGCTCTTTGTCAGGACGCTTTACTACACGTTTCGGGGGCGGCGTGAAAAGGGCGCTGTCGCCAAAGAGATGTTTGAGATCGGCAACCGATCACTTTTCTTTCTATGCGTCACGATGGGCTGCATCGGGATGATCATGGTCTATCAATCCGGCCTGCAAACGCAGCGCATCGTCCCCGACTTTTCGCTTCTGGGCCCTACGTATTTGGAACTCCTTGTGCGCGATTTCGCGGCTTCGATCGGAGCCCTCATGCTCTCGACGCGTGTCGGAGCAGGTATCGCAGCAGAAATTGGCTCTATGGTCGTTACCGAGCAGGTTGACGCCTTGCGCATGAGCGCGGCAGACCCTGTCGACTACCTTATCGTTCCGAAGTTCTTGGCGAGCCTTCTGATGACCACGGTGCTCATCGTCATCGCGGGCACAATTGCGTTCATCACCGGATTTGCAACCGCCAGTGTCTTCTTCGACGTGTCAGCTGACGCCTACTTCAGCATGAAGCTCATCGACGCCGGCGACGTCATTACAGGCGCCACCAAGTGTGTTGCGTATGGCGCCGCCATACCTATCGTGAGCGGCTATTGCGGCCTCTCTACGCACGGTGGCTCCGAAGGCGTGGGTTGGGCCACGACGCGCGCAGTCGTCAATTGCTCGCTCGCAATTATCATTTTGAACTTCTTTATCTCGGGCGCGGCATTGATCATCTTCCAGCCTTAAGTCACCGCCAATGATCTCTTTTCGAAACATCAAGAAAGCTTTCGGATCGAAGCCGGTGCTCCACGACGTGTCGTTCGACGTCAACAAGGGCGAGGTGTTCTTCATCATTGGCGCATCGGGCGTTGGCAAAAGCGTGCTCATCAAGCACTTGATTGGCCTGCTCTATCCCGACGGCGGCGAGATCTGGCTCGATGGCGAAGAGATCTCTCGCAAAGACGAAAAGGGCATGTTCCCCGTGCGCATGAAGTGCGCGATGGTCTTTCAACATTCCACGCTCTTCGACTCGATGACGTGCGTCGAAAATGTCGCGCTACCTTTGCGAAAGCACAAAGGGATGTCGCTCAAGGACTCGGTCGCCGAGGCGCGCCGCCGGCTCGAGATCGTTCACATGGCCGAATTCGCCGAACGCTACCCGCCCGAACTAGGCGACGGCATGCGCAAGCGCGTCGCCATCGCACGCGCGCTCACCTTGGATCCGCAATACGTGCTCTTTGACGAGCCAACGACCTCGCTGGACCCCGTGAGCGCTCGACGGGTAGACGCACTGATTCGCGAATTGTCAGACAAATTGGGTGTGACATCGATCGTGGTGAGCCACGATCTCACAAGCATCTTCACAATCGCCGATAGAATTGTGATGCTGTACAAAGGTAACGTCCGTTTGCTTGGCACACGGGCGGAGTTTAAGAATTCGACCGATGGGGTCGTTGCACAATTCATCAATGGCCGCGCTGAAGGCCCGATGGATGCGTAAAGTTAGTTGACCGCCTACTGAAACGAGCGACGAGACGATGGCGCAAGAGCGTTCACTTGAAGTCAAAGTCGGTGCACTTATCCTGGTGTCAGTGTTTATCCTTGGTGGCTTCATCTTGATGATGGGCGGACTGAGCCTCGAGAAGACGTATCCCATATATGTCTACTTCGATAATCCTGGCGGCCTTCAATCGGGCGCCGCCGTCAAGATGGCAGGCCTCAAGATCGGATCCGTCAAAGAACTGGGATTCAATACGTCCCACGTCAATCCGAAGACGGGTAAGAGCTCGCTTGTAAAGGCGCGCGCGAACATCGAAGTGAAGTATCGCGACATCATTCGGAAAGACGCCGACTTTTACGTCACATCGCAAGGCGTCCTTGGCGAGCAATTTCTCGCGATCGATCCGGGTACGGGCGCGACGCCACCCCTCGGCGAGAACGCAGAAGTCGACGGCATCGGACCTCCTCGACTCGATCTGTTTCTCGCGAAGTCGTACGAACTTCTCGACACCACCCTCGCCGGCCTTCGCAACAATCGTGAGCTGCTCGGCGACATCTTGACCAACACGGCAGGCTTGCTCAAGGGCCTCAACGGAACGGTCACCGAGAATCGCGATCGCATCAACCGCATCGTCCAAAACTTTGAGTCGCTCAGCCAAGAAGCGCTCACGCTCACACAAAACACCCGCCGCAACTACGTCGACAATCCCAAGATGCTTCGCACCATCGATAACGTGGAGCACCTTTCGAGCGAAGTCCGACGAGACGCGACTCCGATGTTGAAAGACGCGAAAGAAGCCATCGCCAATCTCAACCGAATTTCAGCGACGGTGGGCGATCCGAAAGAGATCGATAAGCTCCGCAAGACGCTCGAAGAAGTCGCGCAACTTGCCTCGAGGGCGAACTCAATTGCGGGCGATACGCAATCGATTGTGAGTCACATCAAGAAGGGCAAAGGCACCGTTGGCGCCCTCGTAATGGACGAAGAGATGTACGACGACATGCAAGAGATGGTGCGTGACCTCAAGCACAATCCTTGGAAGTTTCTCTGGAAAGAGTGATCACCCGACGATGGTTCTTAGGAATTTTCGACGGCTCAACTCTTGAGCGAGAACCGCTGCCCATTCGTAAATCGACTTACTTATCAACCAAATTGATGGTTAGGGCAACTGGTTGTCCGCAATGGCGCCGGGCGACCCGCATGACGTGGACCGATCGCGCGCGAAAGCCGTAGTCTCAGCCGTAAGGCCCGCCCTGCCCACCTTGTGGCGGCTGCTGCCAGCCTTGTTGTGGCTGCTGTGGCTGCTGCCATCCCTGCTGAGGCTGTTGCCAACCCGCTTGTGGAGCGTCTTTCTTCTTCCCGACGAAGAACGTTCCACCAATGAGCACGAGCCCAATGAAGCTGAAGAAGCTGCCCATGCCGAAGCCGATGTACGCGCGCTGTTCGTAACGCTTGTCGAGAGTCGCGCCGATGCCCCGACCGAGGGATCCGTATTGCGAGAAGCGATCGGTCGCGCCGATCTTCGAATACTGATAAGCCCCAAAGGCACATCCTGGTCCGCCGAGAAACATCAGACAGCAGATCCCGGCGATAATTAGCGCAATCTTCATAGCGATTTCCTCAAGCGATTCTTCGACGGCAGTGCCGATCAGTGAGCGGCGCGTTTGCGATCGATGCCAGGGTGCGATGGGTCGCCAGGTTCGTGTCGCGGATTGTCGTCACGGCGTTCGCCATCACGATCGACGAAGGACATGAGCAAGTCCTTCTTGTAGATGAATTGGTCGCGCGAATCGTATGGAACGGCGTGAACGCCAGTGTCCATGCGAATGGCGTCGCATGGGCAAGCTTCGACACAGAAGCCGCAGAAGATGCAGCGGAGTTCGTCAATAACGAAACGGACTGGGAACCGCTCGTGGCCGCGTCGTGCGTCGCCTTCGGCGTACTCGCCTGGCTCGATGAAGATGCACTGCGCTGGACACGCTGTGGAACAGCAGAGGCATGCAACGCAACGCGGATCTCCGTTCGCGCGAACTGTGAGTCGGTGGACACCGCGGAATCGCTCCGGATACGGACGCTTCTGCTCTGGATAGGAGATCGTGCTGATGCCGGGATCGAGTCGTTCGTGCACGGGATCGGGTCGCTCGCCACGAAGCATCTCCTTGGTGTTGGAAAAGAAGTGCTGCATCGACACCGCAACGCCACGAACCACCTCAGGAATGTATGCCTGCGTCGTAAGGGTCCGTTCGGCGGCCACAACATGCATCGCAGGTGCGCGGGCGCTTACGGGCTTCTTTGGAAATGTAACTGCCATCGTTTCTTTTCCTCTTCTGTCACGTTGCGCGTTACGCCTGCATTGGCTCGACGGCGGTACCACCAGTTCGATCGGCGAACGCCGAGGATGAACCGACCTTCCAGAACTCGCGACGCTTGTTGCGAGCGAAACCGACGATGCCGCGAATCACGATGGCCGGCACAAGGATAGCGACGACCCATCGCGACAAATCGGTAAGGATCTTGATTGTCGGCTCAGCCGCTGCCCCAATGTCCTTCAAGATCAAGTACGCAAGACCAGCGAGCATGATGTTCGCGAGTGATGCAGGAAGGAGCACCTTCCAACAGAGGCGCATCAACTGGTCGTAGCGAAAGCGTGGCAAGCTCCATCGCACGAAGGTCTGAATGAAACAGATCGCGATGACTTTGCCGAAGAAGGCGAGCGCACCAAAGAGCACGACCGCCCAGTGCTGAATTGGCGCGACACCTGTGGTGGCCATTGCCTTCACAGTTTCGTTTGTGGGCAACTTTGCCGTGAGCATCTCGCCCACTTGTTGGATGATGTTGGTGTCGCCAAACGTGATGTGAATACCGTCTCGATGAAGAAACGGCAGCGCCCAGCCACCAAGGAAGAGCGTCACGATAAGCATCGAGCTCGTCACAACCTCCATGTACTCGCCGAGGTAGAACATGCCGAACTTCATGCCCGAATATTCGGTAAAGTAACCTGACACAAGTTCGCTCTCGGCCTCAGGAAGGTCGAAAGGAACGCGCTTTGTTTCTGCAACCGCGGCGGCAAAGAAAAGGAGGAATGCGAACGGCTGAACGAAAATTCCCCAAGCATTCTCGGACTGCCAGCGAATCATCTCGTCGGGCCGAATGGTGCCGTAGATCATAAACGCGCCGATCAGCGACATGCCGAGGGTGACTTCGTAGCTGACCATCTGGCTCGCGGCACGAAGTGCGCTCATGAGCGAGAACTTGTTGTCGCTGCTTGCTCCAGCCATTGCCGCCGCGATAATGCCCATTCCGGACACGGCGAAGACATACAGAAGGCCGCTGCGCAACGGAGCCACCGTCATTGCAAGCGGGAACACGCCCTTCTCTGGGTTGCGCGCGCATTGATCCACCGCGACGCCCGCCTTTGTCAAACCTTCGAGGCAAAGCGTGTCGCCAAACGGAATGACTGCGAGCACCGTAAGCACCGACGCGACCGCGAGGATTGGCGCGATGCCAAAGAGGAGCTTGTCAGCACGCGGCGGACGAAAATCCTCTTTGAAGATGAACTTAATCCCATCTGCAAGCGGGTGGAGAAGCCCAGCCAACCGCAACTCGAACTTGCCGATTTTGATGACGGCGCGATTCGGCCCAATGCGGTCTTGGATCATCGCGCTCTGGCGACGGTCGGCCCATGTGAGGATCGCACCCAAGTTGAGGGTGAAGGCGATCATCAAGGCAATCTTCAAAACGATGTAGAGAATCGGCATGGACTTTGACCTTTAGCGATCACTCGGCGGGAGAGGCTGCGGCGGAAGGACGCGCAGGAGATTCGGCATCGAGCAGTGTTCGAATTTGCTTCAACTTCGTCCAGGTTGCGTCAGAACCCAGCGCGCGTGCCAGATCGGCAAGCTGCTGCCACGCAGGCTTCGAAGAGCCTTGCGGTGAGAGCGCGGCGTCCGACACTTGGGTAAGTCCCTTGACGTTGACGTAAGACCCGCTGTGTTCGGCCCACGACGTGACGGCAAGCACCACGCGCGCAGCTTTGGTGAGCGCACCTTCGTGCGAAGCGAGCGTGACCAACGTTGCCGCCTTCAATGCGCTTGCATCGGATGGCGCATCGCCACCGAGCGCAATGACGTGCCTCACTCGGCCCGCAGCGACATCGGCCGCGAGCGCTTCGAACGGCTTCGCATCGGGCACCAGCTGTTTCACGACAGCCGTGTTTGCGTTCTTGTCGCCGCTTATCAGGATGTCGTCCGCGTAGCCGTTTGCTGCGCCGGTTACGTAGAACGAGTTCGAACCAAAGAGCGTTGTTGCGAATTGACGAAGCGCCCAGTTGTCTTCGAGTGAGTGCTGCGCGGAGAGCACAAACGCCACGCCTGATTTGTTGACGCCAGCAAACAATTCCGCGGCTTCGCTAAGAGCTGACGTGTTACTCGCCGAGGTGCCGCTCGTTCTTGAGTCAAAAATGCGACCTTCATGCGCGCGGGTGTACGTGACCATGCCTTCGTCGCACATCCAGAATTTGTTGACCGCCATGTTGTCGCGCGGTCGGTAGCGATACGCGCGGTTGTAGCGCGGGTCGTAGTCGAGGTGCGCGTTACAACCTGTTGCGCAGCCCTGACAGACGCTCTTTGCGGTCCGCAGAAACCACACGCGAGCTTTGAAACGAAAATCCTTGGTGGTGAGAGCGCCGACCGGACACACGTGCTCGGTCATGAAGGTGTAGTGCCCTTCGAGTTGACGACCGGGTGCCACCGCAATCTCGTTGAGGTTGCCGCGCTCTCGCATCTCGAGGACGGGATCCTTCGCGACCTCTTCCATAAAACGCACGCAACGCGTGCACATGACGCAACGCTCGGCGTCGTAAACAATCGTCGGGCCGAACGATACGGCCTTCGGCTTGTGTACGGGTTCGTCGTGCATGCGCTTCTTGAATTGACCGTGTTCAAGCCAGTAATCTTGAAGTTTGCACTCGCCAGATTGGTCGCAGATCGGGCAATCAACCGGGTGGTTGAGGAGCAAAAATTCTTGAACCGATTTGCGCGCCTGGTGAACGTGAGGACTGGTGTCGCCCTTTACTTCGAGGCCTTCGGCAGCAGACATCTGGCAGGCAGGCTGCAGCTTCGGCTTCTGAACTGTTTTGTATTCACCGGTGGCGTCGTCCAACTCGACGATGTCGAGTGAAACTCCGCGCGTGCCGGGCTTGGGCAGAATTTCGACCAAGCACATGCGGCAGTTTGCGGGAGCAGACAAGCCAGCGTGCCAGCAGTAGTGAGGAATCTCATGACCGGCGCGTGCACACGCAGCGATGATGGTCTCGCCTTGTTCGAAAGCGACTTCGTGTCCGTCGTATTTGAATGTCGGCATGTCTAGAGTCCGCGTTGCTTAGGTGCGTTAGTCGCTACGTTAGTGATCACATTCGCCGCCGATCATGTTGATCGAGCCGAAAATTGGGATGATGTCGCTGAGCATGCGGCCCGTGATGAGTCGGCTCAGCCCGTTGGTAATTTGGAAGCATGGCGGGCGGATGCGCACGCGGTATGGCGTCCCGGAGCCGTCGGACACGAGATAAAATCCGAGCTCTCCGTTGCCACCCTCTGTGTACGAGTAGACTTCGCCCTTTGGAATTTTTGCGCCTTCCATCACGAGCTTGAAGTGCTGGATGGTCGCTTCGATCGTTGTGTAGACGTCTTGCTTTTCGGGTAAAACGTAACGTGGATCGTCACAATTGACCGGGCCGTCGTCGGGCATGCGGTCGCAGATCTGACTCAGGATGCGTCCACACTGCTGCAACTCTTCGACGCGAACGAGAAAGCGATCGAGCGTGTCGCCCTTCTTGCCGAGTGGAACGTCAAAATCGACTTCGTCGTACTTCAGGTACGGGTGCGCCTTGCGAACGTCGTAGTCAACACCCGACGCGCGAAGGCACGGGCCTGTCCACCCAAGCGCGATTGCGTCTTTGCCGCTGATGATGCCTACGTTTTCGAGGCGATCGAGAAAGATGCGATTCTTGAGCAGCATCTTCTCGCACTCGTTCATGAGCTGAAGCACGCGCGGAACCGTACCGCGCACCAACTCTTTGAATGCCGGCGTCGGAGGCTTCGCCATGCCGCCGATGCGACCGAACGAATGCGTAAGGCGTGCGCCAGTTTCTTCTTCGAGGATGTCCCAGATCATTTCGCGGGCTTTGATCGCCCACAGAAACGGAGTGAATGCGCCAAGCTCCATCGCCATAGCGCCGGTGCACGTGAGGTGGTCGCTCATCCGCGCAAGTTCGCCGAGCGCCATGCGGTACCACTGACAGCGATCCGGAACCACAAGACCGCAAAGCTTCTCAACCGCAAGCGCGTAGCCCACGTTGTTGAGCATCGGCGAGACGTAGTTCAAGCGATCGACGTATGGAAATACCTGGGTCCATGTGCCGCGTTCGCACATCTTTTCGAAGCCGCGATGGAGGTACCCGATTTGAACGTCGGCTTTCGAAATGCTTTCGCCGCTCAACTCCAGCACGATGCGAACGGTGCCGTGCATCGCGGGATGTGAAGGGCCAAGGTTCAAATGCATCGGCTCCGACGGGAGCTCGAGTTCCCCTTCTTCCAGATCGATATCGAGTGGTTCCATCGATCAATTCTCCGAGTGCGGAAGGTGTGGACGTCGACCGAAGCTCATGCCCTCATCTGGGCCAAACGGCGCCAGCTTTTCGAGCGGCACGCCGGCTTCTTCTTCGGTGCGATACGGGATGAGTGGTTGCGTGCGATTGGCCGCGTAGTCTTTGCGAAGTGGATGCCCTTCGAATTCGGGGTACATGAGAATACGCCGCAAATCAGGGTGGCCGCGAAATGTAACCCCGCTCATGTCATAGGTCTCGCGCTCGAGCCACTCGACACCCGACCAAACAGGAACGAGCGAATCGATCTCGGCGCCATTCATCTCGTCGTCGCCCACGCGCGCCTTCATGCGCAATCGATGTCGAAGCGACGTCGAATAGACATGAAGGACGACTTCCATCCGCGGCAAGCGCTCTGGATAGTCAACGCCACAAAGGTCTATCGGCATATCGAACGAGAGCTTTGAATCGTCGCGCAAGAAGAGTGCAATCTCCTTCCAACGCGCTGCATCGACAACCGCAGTGTCGTCGCCAAGAAAGGATGACGTCTCCAGAATTGCGGCCCCAAATCGCTCTTTGAGGCGTGAGAGTGCGGCTTCGCTCATTCGTCTCTCCCGCTCGCGGACGTTCGCAACGTCACTAGATCGTTCTTCGGATCAGCAGGGTCTTGGCGCGGCTTCACAACACCCGGCCTGCGATCGCCGCTCGCGATTTTGTCTTGTAGGAGCATGAGACCGTCAAGGATGGCTTCCGGCCGTGGTGGGCATCCGGGGATGTACACATCGCACGGGATAATTTTGTCAAGACCTGGAACGGTTGTGTAGTTGTCGTAAAAGCCGCCACAACTGGCGCACGTTCCGAACGCGATGACCCACTTTGGATCCATCATTTGCTCGTAGATGCGGCGAAGCACCGGCGCTTGACGCTGGCTGATAGTGCCTACGACCCACAACACGTCGGACTGGCGTGGCGAAAATCGAGGCGCCTCGGCGCCAAAACGCGCGATGTCGAATCGCGGGCTAACCGTTGACATGAACTCCATGCCACAGCACGCGGTTACGAACGGATATTGAAACAGCGAGTACTTGCGCGCCCAGGAAAGCAGCGCGTCAAACTTCGTTGTGGCGAAGCCTTGCTCGCTGCCATCAATTGTAACAGTGCGAGTTACTTCTCCCATTCGAGAGCTCCCTTTCGCCAAACGTAAACGAGGGCCACAACGATGACACCCAGGAAGGCCAGCATCGACCCGAACCCGAACCATCCGAGCTGCTTGAACTGAACGGCCCAGGGGTAAACAAAGACCGCTTCAATATCGAAGACTACGAACAGAATCGCGGTCAGGTAGAATTTTACCGAAAGCTTGACGTGGTTGCCGCCAGTGGATTCGGAGCCGCATTCGTAGGGCTGAATTTTCTCGGGCGTTGGCTTGGCTTTCGGGCCGAGAAACGTAGCCGCTGTAAAGATGACGGACGCCAGCAACGTTGCGGCGGTGAACATCATGAACATCGGCAGGTAGGAGGCGATCATCGTCTGTCCTTTCCCTGGAGCTTTGTGGTTGTCGCCGAATCCGACGCGATGGCTTGGGTGGCCGCGGTCAAAAATACCTTCAAGTATTCCTCGCTTGGCGTCGTAGCCATGGCTCGGTGTTGACGAAAACCCTCCAAGCTTCTGGATGGCACGTAACCCCGACCCTTGTACTCATGTTTAGGTACCTTTACCAGCCAGTTCCAGCGCTTGGGCTCTCCATGCGGTAAGGGGCCGTCCCAAGGTCGATTCGATGCGCCGCATAACTGGCGCGAGTTCGAGCTCTGAAACGCCGGCATCAAGCGCAGCACGGGCGCAAGCAAAAGCGGCAACGAACTTGTCGCGTTCGACAAATGCCAAGGAAAGACGGGGCATTATCTCGCTCGCGCTCATTCCGAATGCGAGGGCGCGGCGAAGGGCTCCGATCGCTTCACCAGGTCGACCACTCGAGAGCATGGCGTCTCCGAGGCGGAAAAACAGCTCTGCGGCGGCTAGGCCTTCTTGCGCATACTGAATTCCGAGCCGAAACACTTCTTCGGCCTGCTCGACTTCACCCAAGCGTGCACACGCCGAACCGAGAAAGCCCAGTCCTTTCGCGATAAGCCCACGCGCATCGGCGCTCAGCATCTGTCCTTCAGGTTGCCGCCAGAAAATCGCGAGTGGCGCAGGCCACGAGCCCAAGAGGCTAATCACCTTTTGCATATCGCCGGCCTCGTACGCAGCTTCGGCCTCAGCGACTTTGGCGAGATCGATAGCGTTGCGGCGACCGGACGCAACGCGTTCAACCTCTTCGCGAACGAGGCCACGAATGCGCTGCCTGAATTGCAACAACGGGTGATACTCTTCTTGACCGTCGTGAATCGCGACGAGCGACACCTCATTTGCGAGCTTCGGGTCGCGTTCGATGACTAAGCGACGAAGCGAATACCCGTAAAGCGGCGCAAGCAGCAGGTAGCGAACACCAATGAAGAGCTGAATATCCTCGACCGTTGGCGAGGGCCCGAGCGTGAGATCATTGCGATCATCTTCAACGAGAAGCGCTCCGACCAAGCGTCGACGGAAATCGCCAAGCGTGAGTCGCTGAGGCTCGACCTCGGTATCTTCTTGCTCGCCGAGCACGAAATCGACAATCGAGAGATCGGGGTTTTGGCGATCGATCACGAGCGAGGTGATTCGAGCTCCGATGATGACCGAGAATGCGAAAAACCGCTCACCTACGATGTCGCACAGCGCTTGAAACGCGCTAATTCCCTCGCCGATTCGCTCGAACCATCCGTCAGTGCGAACATTGTCGAGCGGTAAATCTTGGGGTTCCATCAGGGGGATCACGGATATTACGTCATCTCAACCATCCGAGAGAAGCGGCAACTTCGCACGCCCATGAGACTTCCAGTGGCGACAGTGGTTGATGAGGCCACACCCTTCGCAACGACGAGCGTCGCGGCGCGAGGGACATCGCTGCAACATGCCCATGTGGCAAAGCGAAAAGTCGTACTTGACTGGATCGGCTGGGTCGTAAAGGCGGAGCACGTCGGTCACTTCGACGGCCGTCTGCCAAGAGACCTGCGTTCTTGTCGTGAAACCAAGGTTCATGGCGACCTTGTGGATGTGCGTATCGAGTGGAATCACGAGCGCCTTGGGATCGATCGGCCAAAGCCCGAGATCTGTTCCGTCCCGCGGGCGAATCATCCATCGGAGGAACAACATGAGGCGCTTGTTGGCGCCGGCGCCGCGTGGGTCTGCGAGCACATGCTTCGGGCCGCGACGATCTCCAACCTTGAGCGTGTCCGAAGGTAGGCCTCCCGCTTCGCGAATCTCGTCGCACAAAGTGGTGAGCGCCCGCCGAAGGTCTGAGCCCTCAGACATTAGGGATGAAAATCGATCACCTATAGTTCTATATTGAGCTTGGACGGCACGAGCCCCCACAAGAAGCCGTGCGAGATCGTCCCCAACGTAAACTCGATGGCGAAATCCCTTCAACTGCGCTTGAAGCTTCGTCAGCGAGGAAGCCGACCGATGCGGGGACGAGCCGACCTCGCCAAGAAGCAGCTCTGTTTTTTGCACAATCGATGTTACATTTCCAAACGCCATTGCAGAAGCCACAAGAGCCACCAGCTCTTGGTCAAGCGGATTGACATATCGGTGCACAAATTGCACTGGATCGCGAAGCAATCGGTCGCTTGCGTGCACGTCTCGACGTACTTTCTCGAGCGTCGCGTGAAGGGCAGCGTCGTAGCGCGCGCGGGTGTGGTGTGACATTAGCGAACGGGAAGGCGCTCGATGCCTTTGGGGGTTTGCTTCCGCAAGCGCAACTTCTTGGCTTGCTCGGCTTGCTTTTCGAGGCGTTCGGCGCGCTTCTTTGCGAGTTCGATCCAGCGATCGGTGCGACCTTTTTCGGATGCCTTGTTAACGTAGTCTCGGAAGTAGGCTGCAGCAGTGACGAGGTAGCGCTCCCGCGAAGTTTCGGGCAACGAGCGCGCAGTCGCTTCGGCGCTAAGCGCCAGATACCAGTTGCGCTCGTAAGCGGGAGCGAAGAACACGCTATCTTTCGTGAGAATTTGCGCGGATGGATCGAGTGTGTTGGCTCGTGTCGCCTCTACGAGAGCCGCCCCCGGATCACCCGATCGATCGAGAACAACGGCGAGCCCCCAGGTGCTGAGCGCTGCCGCATCACCACCGCTCATCGACTGCGATTCGCTGGCGAGACGAAACGCTTCGCGGTAGAGCGCGATCGATTCGTCAAGATGCCCGAGCGCCATTTCGCTCTCGGCGAGGTTCATGGTCGCAACCGCGCGTGACGCGTCACGTCGAAGGACCTTGAGATGCTCGCGATGAGCATCGCGTTCCTCTTGATGCATTTCGAGGTGTGCGTATGCCATACCGAGCAAGTCCCAAACTTGCGCCAGTGATATCGACGGATCACGCGGAGCAGACGCGATTGGGGTGAGCTCGCGAAGCACGAGCGAGTACCTTTTTTGCGCAAAATAGACCTGCGCGAGATCGTAATGAAGCCCTTGCGAATCGATACCACGCGCAAACGCAGCTTCGAGAAGACTCCGCGCATCCTCGAGAGCTAACTCCCGAACAGGAAACTTCACCGACGATCGCGCGAGATACTCTTCGACGGCGTTGTGAACCCTCTCGACGGTGGCACCCTTTGGATCGGCGGCACGCTGCCAGACGGTCATTGGCGTATCGGCGAGCGCGGCTGCGTCGCCAATTGTCATGAAAAACACGAGGAACGCCGCCCGACACGACATCGTCGTATGAGGCTATCACGCATTGAAAACGTGGGCCCGCGCATCTAACGAGAAACTGCGCTATGACGCGCCCGTCGTGTCTCGCTACTACCTCGAAACCTTCGGCTGCCAGATGAATGTGCACGACTCCGATCGCATGGGCGAAGTTCTGCGCGCCCACGGATGGACCGCAGTCGATTCTGCCGAAGACGCCGAACTCGTTGTCTTCAACACGTGCAGCGTTCGTGAAAAGGCCGAACAGAAGCTCCGCAGCGAAGTCGGAAAGCTTGCGCCTCTAAAGGCCGCTAGGCCCGATCTTGTGATTGCCGTTGCAGGATGCGTCGCACAACAAGAAGGAGAGAAGCTCCTCAAGCGCGTCGCGCACATCGACATCGTTGTCGGCCCTGACAACATTTTAGAACTACCCAAACTCGTTCAGGAGCAGCTCGCTGGCGCACCACCTCGCGCACGGACGGAGTTCGATCTGGTCGAAACATCCTTCCTTTCGGCAAGCCCAGAAGCCGGTCGTACACCCGCGAGCGCGATGGTGACGACCATGAAGGGGTGCGATGAACGTTGCTCCTTTTGCATTGTGCCCTACACGCGCGGACCCGAGCGCTATCGACCAGCGGCCGAGATAGTCAACGAAGTTGCCAAATGGGTTAGCAGTGGGGCGCAGGAAGTACTGCTTCTTGGCCAGACCGTTGACAGCTACCGCGATGAGTCCCTGCCTCCTCCTGAAAGCGACAACCCAGACGAAAGTCAATTTCCTTCACTATTGCGTGTTATCGCAGAGTCCGTACCGGGCCTGAAGCGCCTTCGTTATACGAGCCCACATCCCCGTCACGCCACCGCATCCCTCGCCCGAGCGCATGCAGAAGTAGGCATTCTCGCGCACCACATTCATTTGCCGGTTCAGTCGGGCAGCAACCGAGTGCTCAAGCGAATGATTCGGCGCTACACGCGCGAAGAGTTCGTCATCCGCGCGCGGAGACTCCTAGCCGCACAACCAGACATGACGATGAGCACCGACATCATCGTGGGCTTTCCCGGTGAGACCGACGAAGACTTCGAGGCGACTCTCTCGCTCATTCGAGAGGTGGGCTTCACCGCACTTTTTGGCTTCAAGTACTCCCCTCGCCCTTACACGCCCGCGCTTCATCTCGTGGACGACGTCCCCGAATCTGTAAAAGCGCAGCGGCTTGCTCGCTTATTCGAAACGATCGAGCTGCAGGGTGCCGCTCACCTGCAAGGACTTATTGGTCGTCAAGAATGGGTACTCTTCGAGGGCGCGAGCAAAACCGACAAGAATGTTGGCGGCTTGCGTCGCTTTCAAGGTCGCACTCTACGAAACGAAATCGTCCACGTGCAGATCCCGAGTGAGTACGACCTCACCAATGTAATGGCCCTCGCGACGATCGCCCGCGCGAACAAGCACTCGCTCGAAGGGGAGCTCGAAGGAGATAGAATGGAAACACTTCCTAGGCGGATGCGCACCTCACGCAGCCTTCCTCTCGTCCGACAGACCTAAGCGTTCAATGGCAATTTACGAACACAACGGCATCGCACCACGGCTCGGAGCTCGCGTGTATATCGCACCCAACGCCACCGTCATTGGTGACTGCGTGCTCGGCGACGATGCCAGCATCTGGTTCGGTGCCGTGTTGCGAGGCGACGTGTTTCCGATTCGGATCGGCGCACGGTCAAACATTCAAGACAACGCCGTGGTGCACATCACGGCGAACACACACGCGACGACGCTTGGTGATGAAGTGACCGTTGGGCACGGCGCGATCATTCACGGCTGCACCGTAGGCAACCGCGTGCTTATCGGGATGGGCAGCATTGTGCTCGACGGCGCGGTCGTAGGAGACGAAAGCCTCATCGGTGCAGGCGCACTCGTAACACCGAACACCGTGATTCCGCCTCGGTCACTCGCAGTGGGCCAACCGGCGCGAGTGGTTCGAAAACTCAGTGACGAGGACGTTCTTCGTATCGCGGAATCAAGCGCAGTGTATGTGCAGTACGCAGCCAGTTTTGTAGCGTCGTCTTTTCGTCAAATTGGTTGACCACTTACAAAACGCGCACGCAGACGTCGACGATGCCCTCGCGCTTCATATCGAGCGCGTCGGCTGCCATAGACGAAAGATCGACAACGCGGCCCGCCTTAAACGGCCCACGATCGTTGACGAGCACGCGAACGCGCGCGCCTGAATCGAGCCGCACAACTTCGACCAAAGTGCCGAGCCTCAGGGTTCGATGGGCGGCCGTAAATGCACCCGGTTCGTACGGCGCACCACTCGCAGTTGGGTGACCCGCAAGGCGGTCTGAATAGTAGGAAGCTTTGCCTTGCTCATCCGTAGGACCGCATGCAGGCCCCGTCGGAACTTCGGACGGTCTTACCCATTGCTCCTGAGGTGAACAGCCAGCGATCACGGGTGTCGCAACCAGAAAAAGTAGCGTCGCAAAGCGAAACAAAGAGGGAAACACTGTAACAGTGTGACAGCGTCTACTGCCGGTTTCACGAGAATGACGTAACGCGACATCGTTCGCGCGATACGCCGTAAATCGCTCAATTCTGTTCTCGATGGCGGTCGAGCGCGCGTCAAAAAGGACCTGGCACGTCGCCTGCTCATGTCCCCCACATGAACGCAACGGTACGCACCTCGAACGCAACCTCGACGGAAGAAGACATCGCACTCGTCGCCCAGCTGGTGCGGAGCAACGGGCAAGCTTGGAAACTCTTTCAAGAACGCTACGAAAAATTGCTGTGCCGCTCAATTGCGCGCGTTACTCGAAAGTTCCACTTCGTCAACGAAGAGGACGTTCGCGACATTTACGCCAACCTCATGATGGCGATAGTCGGCTCCGACTATCAGAAGCTTCGTACCTTCGACCCGAGCCGCGGTCGCAAATTGTCAAGCTGGTTAACGATGCTCGCAATCAATAGCGCCCACGATTTCTTGCGTGCAAGCAAGCGACATGCTGGACGTCAATCGATCGATGAAGTGGGCGACCTTCGCTGCGAGCGCAACGGCGCCGAGAGTTCGATCATTCAAAATCAGCACGCCTACCTCGTCGACATTGCCCTCTCGGAGCTCTCTCCTCGCGACCAAAAATTTGCCGATCTCTACTTTCGTCAAGAGCTCTCCGTCGAGGACGTGGCGCGAGAACTTTCAATCGACGTCACGACGGTTTACACAAAGCGCCATAAGGTACAGGCGCGGCTCGAGACGCTCGTTCATAGCAAGGTCGCGTGAATCGTAGTACACGCCCCGTGTGGCTAGAATCACGTGGGCTATCGCGATCTCGCTCACGAGCGTCGCATGCGCTGCTTCGCGGGGACCTACGGTAGCGAAGCGCGACGTGCTGACGCACGACGTGCGACCGGAGCTGGCCCGCGTCGTTCGCGACGGTGATCCCATAGGAGCGCTTGCGATTGCCGGGCTTCCACCAAACGATGCGTTGCCCTTTGTGAGCAGCTACGAGGTGGTAAAAAATATTGCTCTTTCGCTAGAGAAGGCAGGTTTTCGTGCGACCGGCGAAGCGGGCCCCGACGGCTGGCGCTTGCTTGTGGAGCTTGACGAGATCTCGGCAAGCGACGCGGCAACGCAAACGTTCGAACGCCTCCGCACGCTCAGCACGGCACATGCTGTCAATTTTGTTTCCTTTTCAAACGCGACGACGCTGGAGCCCTTAGACGCGATCGGTCGGTGCTCAGGTCGCCCTTCGGTGAGCGCGGCCGAGCAAACTTGGTTGAAACATCCGAGTCTCCCCTCAATCCGCTCTTGGCTTGAGGGCGCGAGGCGCACCAACCGCGTTGTGGTTGCGGTCGTCGGCAACACGAGCGTCGTCGATTCTGTAACGCACAGTTGGGAACAAGACGTGGCGTGGGCGGCCGGTGAATTGAACGTCGCCACGCCGCCAATGAGCGGCACTGCGAAGCTCGGCGACGAGACAGTCCTCGCAATACCGGTACAAGCACCGGCGTCCTCGGTCGCCCGATCGCTTGGAAGCGATGCGGCAACACTCAGGGCTGCAGGCGCGATCCTTCACGGCGTCAGTGCGCATAGCGTTGTTGGTGGATACTGCGTCCTCGTCCGCTTTTCGGCGCCCGCAACAGAAACTGACCGCATCGCACAATATATATCTAGTGAAGTTACATTTAGGGCGATGCACCTGCCAACTGAGGATGCGCTGGGCTCGGCAAAAAGAGAAAGCGACCCTCGAAAAGCAGCAGCGGTGAGCGCTTGGCGGAGGTTAGTCGATCGCACGATCCGAGAACGCGCGATGGCTCCCAAATCGCAACCCGTCCCCGCCCATGCTGCAACCGAAATTGGTCAACACGAAGTTCATGTGATCGTGGCAAGCGAGTGCCCACTCGTAAACGAGTCACGGAGAGAATGGGGCGCAGCAGCAGCGACTGTTCGTGCTGCGGCACTCGGCGCAGAGGGCGATGGGAGCACCACCGTCGAACCCTGGACGTCAAAGGGCCAGATCGGCGTGTATGTGCACGGCGCAGCGCTACCTGGTGAAGACGGAGCGCTCCTGGCCGCCAGACTCACAGGCCTCGCAACGCGAGCGCTGTGGGGTGCGGCCCCTTCTCGCGCGCACGTCGAACGCGGCTTACGCTGGGTACAAGCTCAAGCGTCAAGTCAACGCTCTTTACTTCTTGGCGCTCTCGCCGAGAGCAACGCTCCCACGCGGCCAAGCATCATCAGTCCGTTTGGGCGTGAGGGTCTCGGCGCCAGCTATAGCGACATCGTTGCTACACATCGCAGTTTTCGCACAATGCACTTCTCACTTGCGATCCTCAGCAACGAAGGGAGCGACCAAATTGCCGCCGCAACAGCCGCAACGGCGCGAGCCGAAACACTGTTCGGTGTTCACCCCAAAGAATGCAGCGTTCCAAAGGAAGGCGCGCCATCAGGCGACGCGCTGCGTGTTGCCGCTGGGAGCGGCAAAGATGTCAATTGGCTTACCTACACGGTCGATCGATCAAAACGCGCAGCGGCTCGAGTCCTCGCCCAGACGATGAGCGGTAGTGGATTTCCGAGCGCGCTCTATGAGACGCGCGCGGGCGCCTGGCTCATCACGGAGATTGCCGCCAGCGAACGCACCGCCGAACAGGAGATGGACCGTCTTCGAAATGTTCTTCTGCAACTTGGACGCGGAGGTGGCGACCTTGTACGTGCGCGTCGCGAATTGCGGATCATGGAGACCGATCCGCGTGAGCGCCTTGTTCAACTTCTTGACGAAAAGCGTGACGCCTCCGATACCGACGTTCATGCGCTCGCAAACGATGTGATGAACACCAAGCCCGTTTTGCTCACAGCACGCGCGGAGCATGCCCCTTGAGTGCCCGCACGCACGTCGTCGGTGACTCAAGCGTACGCTTCCTTCGAAACGGGTGCGCCGCATTTCCGGCCATGCTTGACGCGATTGAAAACGCAAAACGCGAAGTGTTGCTTGAGATGTACTGGATCGAGGCCGACATCGTCGGGATTGCGTTTCGTGATGCGTTAGCGCGCGCTGCAGAAGGTGGAGTACGCGTGCGCGTTCTCTACGATTCATTCGGCAGTTTCAACGTAAATCCCACTTGGTGGACACCTGTTTCGCGGGCGGGCGGCAAGGCATTTGAGTTTCATCCAATTTCTCCGATCGACGAACGGTTCAGCTTCGCGCGGGTCGAAATACGCGATCATCGCAAGATGCTCATCGTCGATGCGTCCCGCGCGTATGTCGGTGGGCTCAACCTTGCCAGCGTTTGGCTACCCCGGGAAGCTGGCGGCGAAGCATGGCGCGACGACATGCTTGAGGTACGAGGACCGGTTGGACTGGATCTGCGAGCCCTTTTCTATCGTCAGTGGTGCAACGTCACGAAAGAGCCCGCTCCGCGCGACCTCACGCATACGCAACTCAAGGCACACGCCGGAGTGTGGGTACTCGCGAGTCCGTGGCGATCGAACCGAAGCGTCCGCGCCGAGTTTCTGCGTCGAGTCGACGAAGCGAAGCACCACGTCGATGTCGCAAACTCCTATTTTTTGCCTGACGCGCGCATGCGACGCGCGCTCTATGACGCGCGCATGAGAGGCGCGAAAGTGCGCGTGCTCGTTCCCGCAATCTCGGACGTATTGATCGTACAACGTGCAACCGAGGCGTTAGTGAGCCGTCTCCTGCGTCACGGAATCGAGGTCTACCGTCTTCGCGATTCGGTGCTGCACTGCAAGACGGCAATCGTTGACGAATTTGTCACCATTGGAAGTTACAACATGGATGCGCGGTCACTTCATATGAACCTCGAAGCCAATCTGGCTGTCGAAAGCGCTACACTCGCGGCCGAGGTTCGTTCTTCGTTTGAACACGATATTCAGCAATCGCATCGAGTGAATCTGAACGAATGGCGCACTCGTCCGCTCGTTAGGCGGGGCGTTGAATGGGCGTGTTACGCACTCCGGAGGTTTCTATGAATCCGCTTCGTCGCGCAAGTCGCGTCGCGGGATTTGGCGCGCTCACTCTGGGGTACGGCACTGGATTTGCCATTGCGCATCGCCAGGCGAAAGGTGCGACGAAGCGCCTTGTGCGAGATGCGTGGGTTAAGGGTTGGTCAAGTTCATTGATTGACCTATTTGCAATCGACGTGCGTGCGACAGGGCTCGTTCCGGGAAACGAAAATGGCCTCCTCGTGGTGTCCAACCACCGCTCCACGATCGACATTGGCATCATTCTTCGCCTCTTCGGCGGGCGCATGGTGTCGCGCGCGGACATTGCTAAGTGGCCTATCCTGGGTCGTGCCGCAGCCAGTGTAGACACCATTTTCGTCGATCGACAGGACACGATCAGTGGGATGGCGACCGTGCGCACGATGCGTCGGTGTCTCGAAGAGCGAGACACGCTTTGCATATTTCCCGAGGGCACGACCTACGGAGATGACGAGGTTCGGCCATTTCATCAAGGCGCCTTTGTTGCCGCCACACGCTCCGACGCCCTTATCGTACCGGTCGGACTTGCTTACGGCGGCGCAGCTGGATTCGTCAACGAAGCGTTCAGCGAGCACCTCTTGCGGATGGCCTCAGCAGAGAGCACTGCTGTGGGCATTGCCATCGGAGTGCCTTTTCGATGTGACTCGCGAGCCGCCGAACTCGCTCGACAGGCACATAGTCAAGTATCTGATCTAGTAAGGGTTGCACGCACCCTCGCCGAAGCGCAGCGGTAGTCGTCAGCCCCCGCCGACAAAACGCACAAGCTCGACGACATCGCCGGCCAAAAGCTGATGCGTCGCATGGTTCGCCCGAGTCACGATGGCGCGATTCACTTCGACCGCCACAGGACCATCCGCCAAACCCAAATGGTTGACTAACTCGGCAACCGTAAGCGCGCTTGGCACCTCGCGGGATTCGCCGTTGATGATCAGTTCCATGAGGCTCATGCGTTTATCGAAGCCCGTAGCGCACTGGGAAGTCGCGATTTCGAAACGATTGTGGCCATAATCCCTTCGCGATGGAACTAGAAATTCTTGCGCCGCCCAGCGCGCTGCCAAACGACGATGAGGACGTAACATGGTGCCTCTCGACAGCAGAAGCCATGTGGCGGAGGGACGATCACGCTGAGGCCTTGCGCTGGCTGCAACGCGCGATCGAAGCTGCGCAGGCTTCCGGCTCGACAAAACGTGCCGCTGAACTTGAAGGTGTTCATCGTCAGCTCGCCGAAGCGACCTCAGTCGAGATCTCCACGGGCGACAGACCCACAATGACGATCAATGCTTCATTCGCGGAGAATTTGGCGCGCTCGAGCGTTACAGCGCCGCCTCCCCCAAACGTCAACTTTGCTGACGATGAGTTCGAGCAACATACGCCAGCAGGCAACATTATCTATGAAGCGCGCGCAAAGGCGGCATCCGTCGATCCTCCCGCTCCACACAACCCTACTGAATCGAACGTCCTCCAAGCCGTGCGTGTCGTCGTTTGGAAGGATGCTTCGGGCGTGCACGTTGCCCCACCCGGAACGGTAGTGAGTGCCATTACCGCCGACGCAATCCTTCTGGCCGTTGACGCCGACACGAACCTCCGCGCTTGGCTGCGCAAGGGCTGACGATCCATGCGGCCACGCATTCTTGTCGGCGTTTTCGGCGTCGCCCTTACGCTGACCGGCGGGTGCAAGCACGAAGGTCACGAGTACGCTGCCGCAGACGCTGAGAAAGTGGACGCGAGCAACGCAGTAGTCCCTTCCGGCCTTATGTGGGAAGACAGCAAACTCGTCGTAACCGGAATGCCCAACGCACACGGCTACCTTCGGGACGAGGACAAAACGCCCTTCAGTTTGAGGGCTAGCTTTCATGGCTTTCCCGTTGGAACGACAATAGACATTGGTCGCGAATCTTATTCGATAGGCGACGCCGGCTCGTTTGAGCGTCTGATCGACGTCGGCGCAGAACTTGGGCAAGCCGAATTCCATGCGGTGTTTGACACCCCTTGGCCGCTCAATGTCTCTATTGCCGTTACATTTCCGGGCGCCAAGACCTTTTCGGAGAAGGTGCCACCGCAGAACCAATACGCGACCAAACGCATGCTCGCAGCCGGCTTCGCCTCCGTGCGCGAAGGTCCCGTCATCTTTACAAACGAACCAGCCGCGCCAGCAAAAGCGCGCAATGTCTTCTTCGTGCCCCACCCTATTGGCATCGCTGACCCTGAAATTATCGGAACTATCAAGCAAGTGAACGATGTCGATCGCGTTGCGATCGAGAAACACGCGCTCACTGAGACGACGATCCACTGCCACGGTCTCAAAAGGACCACGGATCAAAAGGGATCAGACGAAGCACTGATTGTTCGCCTCGTGAATTCAGAGGTTCAGATCTTCGATCGCCGAACCGGCAAGGTCGCTGCAACAAAGTTGTTCGCCGCCAGCAAAGATTGCCCTGTGTTCGCCCTCGGCAACAAGGGAGAGGAAGCCAAGACCTACCCTTCGAAGGACGCGATCAAGGAGTGGCTACGCGCCAGCCTGCGAAAGTAACCGCTTGCCAACTTCGTCGAGAATGCGATCGGCAAGTGCGCGCTTTTTGAGCGTGCCAAGATCACAGTCGTCCGACTCTGTCACCAACCACGCTCGGTTCGACTCGCCAGCAAACGCCGTCTCCGCGGGATTTGCGATGACAAAGTCAACTTTCTTGTCTACAAGTTTGCGGCGTGCGTACGCAAGCAATTGCTCGCCACTCGTCTCCACCGCGAACCCGACCAATACTGGACTTTGCTTCGCGCCCCGCTTTGCGCCAACTGCCGCTAGAAGGTCAGGATTTTTGATCAAATCGATCGCAATTTGCGCGTCCCCTTTTTTTGATTTTGTCGCGCTCACATGCGCCGGACGATAGTCAGCAACCGCAGCAGACATGACAAGCGCATCGGCCTCTTCGAGTGAAGAGCCAAGAGCCTCATCAATGGCGCGCTCCATCTCGACGGTGCTTCGAACGTCAACTCGCTTAACCATCGCCGGCGTCGCCAGATGCGTAGGCCCCGCAATGAGGGTTACCTTTGCGCCTCGATCGGCAGCCGCTTCGGCGATCGCGAAGCCCATTTTTCCTGTTGAACGGTTGCCCAAGAAACGAACCGGGTCGAGATCTTCGACTGTTGGCCCTGCCGAAACGACCAGGTGCCTGCCCTCGAGGTCACGAACGCGAATCACGCCGAGAATCGCGTTGGCGATGGCCTCAGGCTCGGCCATGCGACCCATGCCCTCTTCGCCCGAGGCAACAGCGCCGTGAATGGGCCCGACAAATGTAACACCATCTGATATCAATTGAGCAACGCTGCGTTGCGTGGCTGCGTGATGCCACATTCGTGGATGCATCGCGGGAGCGACGATGCGTGGTCCTCGTCCAACAAGGCCGAGAGCGCCTGCAAGGTCGTCTGCCCGACCCGTAGCAAGGCGGGCGAGCACGTCGGCCGTTGCCGGCACGTAGGCAATCACGTCGACTTCGCGCGCGATTTCGACGTGCATTTCACCAGCGAAATCGGAGTCCCACATCGTCGTGCGAACGGCCTCGCCGGTGAGGCCCGATAACGTCACGCTACCGACGAAACGCTCTGCGGAAGCGGTCATTACTGGAATCACTCGCCAACCGGCAGCGACCAATAGCCGCGCAACCATGGGCGCTTTGTAAGCCGCGATGCTGCCCGAAATGACAAGTGCGACAGCTCTCTTTTCGCCACCCATAAAGATCACATTAACACCAAACGGCCATTGTGGCCTTGGCCGCACGAACCGAGTAGCGTCAACGCCGTGAATCACGGGCCGAGCATCATCGTCGCCTATCAGTATTTTCATCCCGACGAGAACGTCAGCGCGCGCATCTTCACTGATCTTGCCGTCGGCCTCGCGGCGCGAGGGTGGCGTGTAACCGCCCTTACCTCAGACAAGCTCGCACGTGATCATCATGCTCAGCTGGCACGTGAAAGTGATCATTTAGGCGTACGTATTATCCGCGCTCCGCGGCCGGCGTTTGATCCTGCGATTCCTGCGCAGAGGCTGGCTATCTCTGCATGGTTGTCGGGCGCTTGGCTCTTGCGATTGATGCGCGAAGAGCAGCCTGACGCGCTAATCGTGGGCACTGACCCGGCGTTCTCTGCCGCGCTGAGCGTTCCACTTCGTCGCGTGTGGAGGCGTACAAAGCTTGTGCACTGGTGTTTCGACATGCACCCCGAAACGATCGTTGCGGACGGAATCATCCGCGAGCATCACCCCGTCGTAGCGTCAGCAAAGTTGACGATGAAGGCCGCTTATCGCGCATGCGATGCCATTGTAGATATAGGGCCGTGCATGCGAAAGCGGATCGCGAGCTATGCCCCGGCAGCACACCACGAGACGATTACGCCATGGGCGCTCGTAGAGCCGACTTCTCCACCACGCGTCGATGTTCGCGTCCGCGAGTTGCTCTTCGGCTCGGCACCGCTCGCGGTCCTCTACTCGGGCACACTTGGACGCGCTCACGACCACGAGACGCTTCTTGCTTTCGCGAGGGCATGTCGCGCCCGACGCAAGAATATGGTTGTGTTCACCTTCGCATCCGCCGGCTTCGGCATGGAACGTCTGCGAGCAAACGTAACATCAGACGACACGAATATTCGCTTCGCAGACCCTTGCGGCGAGAGCGAACTAGAAGCGCGTCTCGCAGCCGCTGACTTTCACTTGCTCAGCCTCAAACCATCGTGGACTGGCACCGTTGTTCCGTCGAAATTCTTCGGCGCGCTCGCCATAGGAAAGCGTGTCGTCTTCGCAGGGGCGGCCGACTCGGGCATCGGGCAGTGGACGAAAGAACTCGAGCTTGGTTACCAATTCGACGCAACGTCGCTCGACCAAGCAGCCGACTCGCTCTTGCAGAACAAAACAATCGCCGAAGACGCAACGCGCATCCAGCATGTCTATCGAACGCATTTTTCACGAAATGCAGGAATCGAGCGCTGGGAGAACCTCCTACAAAAGCTTCGTTCGGAGACGTAAACGCGCTATTTCGAACCGTCGAGAGTCTGACCGCACCAAAAAAAACGAACCAACCATGAAAACTGCACTCGTCACCGGGATCACGGGCCAAGACGGTTCGTACCTTGCCGATCTTTTGCTCAGCAAGGGTTACAAAGTGCACGGCCTGATTCGCCGCTCGTCGTCGTTTAACACGGCGCGTATCGAGCACATTTACCAAGACCCACACGAGTCAAGCGCGCGACTCTTTCTTCACTACGGCGACCTCACGGACGGGAGCTCCCTCGAGCGCATCCTGAACAACGTGACGCCCGACGAGGTGTACCACCTTGGCGCACAGAGCCACGTCCGCGTGAGTTTCGATATGCCGCTTTACACTGCAGACACGGTTGCAATGTCGACGCAGCGCTTACTCGAATCGCTGCGCATTCTTCAGAAGCAGAAGGACATTCGTTTTTATCAGGCAAGCTCGTCCGAGATGTATGGGCGCGTTCTCGAAACGCCGCAGAGCGAAACCACGCCGTTCTATCCACGCTCGCCGTACGCATGCGCGAAGGTGATGGGCTACTGGCTCACCGTCAACTACCGCGAAGCCTACGGCATGCACGCGTCGAACGGCATTCTGTTCAACCACGAATCGCCAAGGCGTGGCGAGACATTTGTAACACGCAAAATTACAAAAGCACTCGCGCGCATCGTGAGCAAGAAGCAGGACAAATTGTTCTTAGGTAACCTCGACGCAAAGCGCGATTGGGGTTTTGCGAAGGACTACGTTGAAGCCATGTGGCTGATGCTTCAGCAACCTGCTGGAGACGATTACGTCGTAGCAACTGGTGAAACGCACTCGGTTCGCGAGTTCCTCGAGGAGGCGTTCGCACTCGTCGACATCGACTGGAAGCGGCATGTTGAACTTGACGAACGCTACTTGCGCCCCACCGAAGTTGATCTCCTTCTTGGCGATGCCAACAAAGCGAAGCAAAAACTCAATTGGACACCGCGCACCAGTTTCAAGGAACTCGTGCGCATCATGGTGAAGGCTGACCTCATGGACGAAGGCCTCGACCTGGACAAACGATAAATGGATCTTTCATCGTTACGAATATTGGTAACCGGCGGCAGTGGATTTCTCGGCTCGTTCGTCACGGCTCGGCTCGAACGGTCGGGCGCACGAAACCCTGTCGTGCCGCGATCTCGTGACTTCGATCTCACGAATGGCGAAGCAACAGCGCGACTCTTCGCAGAAACGAAGCCGCAAGTTGTCTTCCACCTGGCCGCACGCGTCGGAGGCATCGAAGCCAATCGTCGAAGCCCAGGGACATTCTTCCGCGACAACATGGCGATGGGTCTTCACGTGCTAGAAGAAGCGCGAAAGACGGGCGTCGCTAAAGTGATCATCGCAGGTACAATTTGTGCGTACCCTAAATTCGCGCCGGTCCCGTTTCGCGAAGATGATCTTTGGAACGGGTATCCCGAGGAGACGAATGCACCGTACGGCGTCGCCAAGAAGGCGTTGCTTGTGATGGCGCAAGCGTATCGCCAAGAGTTTGGGTCGAACTTTGTCATGCTCTTTCCCGTCAATTTGTACGGGCCGCGAGACAATTTCGATCTTGAAAGCTCACACGTCATACCGGCAATGATTCGCAAATTCGTCGACGCGCAATCGAGAGGCGAACACGAAGTCACGCTTTGGGGCGATGGAACGCCCACCCGCGAATTTCTTTACGTTGAAGACGCAGCCGACGGACTCGTCCTTGCCGGCGAGCGTTACAACAAACCCGACCCGGTGAACCTTGGCGCGGGCTTTGAGATCGCCATGCGCGATCTTGCGAGCACGATCGCGAAGCTGTGCCGCTACGAAGGCAATATTGTGTGGGATACGAGTCGACCCAAC
>JAHFDZ010000438.1 GCA_023248745.1 Myxococcales bacterium
CAGCTTTCGCGTTACTTGCAGAGGTGCTTGCACGAGTGGGGCGTGTCGGTGAGGCGCGGGCTATTGCGAGTCAGCTTGCGTCGACGGGTCACAAAGGCCTGCTCCGAGGCGATGTCTTTGAGCCGAACGATTTGCGAAAAGAAAAGGGCACACTCTTTTCGCGTCTTCGCGAAACGTATCGCCGGTGGGTCGGGTAAACGCGCCGCTTTCAGAACGATCGAACGCCGAACGAAATGGGAAGAAATACGAACGGTGTGTCCTTCGCGTTCAAGTTCGCAACGAGAGCGCCAGCGCTCGCACCAAAATACCAATAGCCATTTTCGCGCTCCGCGAACGGGACTTCGAGACCGAGTTGCGTTCCAAACACCCACTCAGAACTGTACTTGCCGGGGTAGTCGCTAAATTCAGTCTGGGCGCGTCCGCAATGAAACGACGTCGTGATCCAAAGTGGGTCGCCAGACGAAAGTACGTCTAGACGAAACAAGATCGTTGGGCCTACCGATGCGAGGTAAGTCGGCTCGCCTTGCGGGCCGAACGACACGAGACCGCGCATCAAAAGCAGTAACTTTGGCGAGATCGCATACCCAATCTCGGCAGTGAGGCCAGCGGCGGCCGACCACTTCGATGACATAGGAATGTTGCCGGGTGGGAGCGCGATGTAAGGAACGAAGCTGATTGCGCCACCAAGGACCAGTCCATCAGAGATGGTGCGACCTCTGGTGGGCGCGACTTTTGTGGTGCACGCTATAGCGATCAGTGCGAGATCAATTTCGCGGTGCTCGCCCTCTTTGAGGTCTATCGCCAACGTGCGTACAGTCTCCTTGCCGCACGTGGCGATCAAAATATACTTGCCAGGGTTACGAATTAGCGGTTGCCCCACGAGCGCCTTTTGGATGGGCATTCCTGCGAGGGTAAGTTTGAGCGCTGTCTCACTGGTTCCGAGTGAGATGGTCACTTTGGGAACGCGCCTTCCAAGGTCTGCGAGAATCTTCGTGAGCTCCTCGCGCGCCTTTTCGGAACGTGTGGTCTCCGCTGCCTGCAAAGGAAGGAGGCTCGCGTTGAGTGCGCGGTCTCGTGCCTCGACGAGCTCGGTTAGTGACTCGTGCGCTCTCGCCCACGCGAGGCCGATGATGGGCGTCGGCGTCGCGGTGTACGCGGCTTCGAATTTTGAGAGCGCCTCATGCGTGGCTCCGTGTTCGACGAGTTTGGTGCCCTCGGTATAGAGAGCGCGCGCGGTCTCTCGGTTTGCGGCTTCGTCGCCGGAAGCGACGCTCGTCCAAAGAAGACTCGTCAGTAAAAGCGATCGATAGCGTCCGCTCATCGGCGTCCAAAAATCGCGGTGCCAATGCGCACTTGGGTTGCCCCATGCGCGACGGCAACTTCTAGATCTTCCGACATGCCCATTGATAGCTCAACTTTCTCACCCGGGCGCCGAATGGCACGTGCAAGGTGCTCCAGGCGCGCGAAGAGTTGGGCGGCGAGGGCCCGATCGCCCGGTGGCGGCATCGTCATCAGGCCTGCGAACGTAAGCATGCTTGCGCTGCGGATGCGATCAACGACGGTAGGCATCAAGGCTTCGGGGCAGCCCGACTTTGAGGCCTCGCCACCGAGGTTCACTTCGACGAACGTTCGGAGGGCGACGTTGCGGCTCGCGAGCGCTTCGGCGAGGCGCAGACTGTCAATAGAGTGGACTGTATGACATCCGGCAAGTAACTTTACTTTATTGGTTTGCAGGTGCCCGATAAAGTGCCACTCGACGTCGGTGAGGTGAGCGAGGGCTGCAACTTTTGCCGAGAACTCTTGCGCATAGTTTTCACCGAACGCGCGCTGACCCGCCGCGTACGCTTCTGTGATTGCCTCAGGCGGGTGCATCTTGCTCACGGCGATAAGGTGGATGCCGCTCGGATCACGACCGCACGCGCGTGCGGCCTCGCGAATGCGGGACCGAACAGCCACGAGTCGTTCGGCGATGGTCATCGAAAATCTCTTCGCATGCGTGCATGCACGAGCATCGTGTCGCTCTCGGGCGTGAAGCTCTCTTGCGCGAACCCACCTTCGACGTTCGTTACGGTGAAACCGTTGTAGTGAAGAAGCGCCAGCCACTCTTGCGGAAAAAACTGACGATGCGTAAGAGGCGTCACCCAAGCGTCTTCGGGTTTGCCATCGGGCGTGAACAGCATCGACACGCTGAGTACCTGCGAGATGGAGTCGTAGTGAAAATACTCATGATTCTTGACGACACGCTGAGCCCCCGCGTGCTTGAAGCGCCCGGCGTAGTATGCGCGCTCAGGATCACGGGCGAGGTCAACGGGGTTCGGTGGCGTGATGTCCGCAAAGAAGCGACCGTGCGGCTTCAGGTGTCCGCGGACGCGCGCGAAGAACCGCTCGACATCTGTCCGCGAGTAAAGATGAAGTGCCGTATTGAATGCGCAAAATACGAGATCAAATTTGGCTGCAACACGCACGCGTCGCATGTCACCGCGCCTGATGGACACGCGCGCTTGCACGTCCGCAGGTTCTTCGCGAAGCCGCGCCCGCAGCTGTGTGAGCATCGGCGCTGAGTGATCAACGGCCGTTACACGCACGCCCGCACGTGCGAGCGGCAACGTCATGCGTCCTGTTCCGGCGCCATACTCGAGGACCGCACCACCCCGTTCGAGTGCCGTCGCAACGTAGTACTCAACGTCAGCGGTGCGCGTCTTATACGTCTGATCGTAGTAAGCGGGGTCTTCGTAGTGCGCGCGCGATCCCGCGTCGAGCTGCTTAGAAGAGGCGGCCATGGCTGCTCACCGCCATCAACCAACGAAAACTAAACCATGTCCTTCTTCTGCATCGCCGCGATGTGCTCGATGACAGCATCGAGGCTTGGGCGATGAAAGTGTACTCGTCCGGTTGCAATTTCGCGCAACGCTGAAACTGGCGCCTTATTCTTCGAGTGCACGAGCGGAGTCGCGCCCTTCATCAACTGGCGCGCGCGAAGCGCCGCAAGAACGACAAGGGCAAAGCGGTTATCTTCGCGTTCAAGACAATCTTCGACGGT